>JAYUJA010000144.1:0-1772 GCA_043765495.1 Bacteroidia bacterium | reverse complement strand
AGAAGAAGTAAAAAGTCCAATAATAGAAGAAGTAAAAAGTCCAATAATAGAAGAAGTAAAAAGTCCAATAATAGAAGAAGTAAAAAGTCCAATAATAGGAAATACGAATAGCTGGGAAAAATTCCTTATAAAAGAAGAAATATCCGATTTGAAAGAAGAAGCAATAATAGATGTTTTACCACTTGCTACGCCAGAAATACAAGAACAACCTGTATCCTTTTTAACTTGGTTATCTAAACAACAGAAATAATATATGAATGCTTTTTTTAAAGTTCCTACTGCTATCAATGAACCAGTATATACGTACCTAAAAGGTAGTAAAGAACGTATTTCTTTGTATAAAAAAATACAAGAATTTAGGTCACAAACAGTGAATATTCCTATGTATATTGATGGGAAAGAAATATTTACCGACAACTTGCACACCATGCGAGTACCTCACGACCACCAACATGTATTGGGAACGTACTGTTATGGAGATGCTTCTCACGTACAAGCAGCCATAGAAAGTGCCTTAAAAGCAAAAGATAAATGGGAAAACTTGCCTTGGCAAGATAGAGCTAGCATATTCCTAAAAGCAGCAGAACTAGCCGCAGGACCTTACCGAGATTCACTAAACGCAGCCACTATGCTTTGTCAGTCCAAAAGTGTACACCAAGCAGAAATAGATGCAGCTTGTGAATTGACAGATTTTTTTAGGTTCAACGTAGAGTACATGACACAAATATACCAACAACAACCCATATCTAGCCCTGGAATATGGAATAAACTGGTATACAGAGCATTAGAAGGGTTTATTGTAGCTATTACTCCGTTTAATTTTACTGCTATTGCCGCTAACTTACCAGCAGCTCCAGCTATGATGGGCAATGTAGTAGTATGGAAACCCGCGGAAAACCAAATATATTCTGCCAATATCATCATGCAAATACTCAAAGAAGCAGGCTTACCCGATGGAGTCATCAACCTAGTGTACACAGAAGGAAAAGAATTTGGCGATGTAGTATTCCAACATACCGACTTTGCAGGATTACATTTTACAGGATCTACCAAAGTATTTCAACAACTATGGCAGATAATAGGAAATAATATAAGCAACTATCGCTCCTACCCACGAATAGTAGGCGAAACAGGTGGAAAAGATTTTTTACTCACCGATGCCACCGCAGCCATAGCCGTAGTAGTAACAGCCACTATCAGAGGTGCTTTTGAATACCAAGGACAAAAATGCTCCGCTACTTCTAGGGCTTATTTTCCAGCAAGCAACTGGCAAGAATTAAAACAAGCACTAATACAAGAAGTAAACACGATAAAAGTAGGTCCTACCGAAGATTTTAGTTGTTTTGTAAATGCAGTGATTAGCGAAGCTTCTTTCGATAAAATAACGAATTACATAGAACAAGCAAAACAATCCCCAGAATGTGAAATAATAACAGGAGGGACGTATAGCAAAGAGAAAGGCTACTTTATAAGCCCTACTATTATCCAAACTACGAACCCTACCTACGTGACTATGTGTGACGAGCTATTCGGGCCAGTAATCACGGTATACGTATACGACGATGCTACTATAAACGAACTACTACCACTGATAGACAAAACCTCTAACTACGCACTCACAGGGGCTATTATCTCACAAGATAGATATTTCATAGAAAAAGCTACTAAAATACTACAACATAGTGCAGGAAATCTATACATCAACGATAAATCCACAGGAGCAGTAGTAGGGCAGCAGCCTTTTGGAGGAGCTAGAGGATCTGGTACGAACG
>JAYUJA010000143.1:0-1777 GCA_043765495.1 Bacteroidia bacterium | reverse complement strand
GGTAGTAGATGCCCCATCATCACTTTATCCAGCCTATTGTAAAGGGTCATTAATAATACTAAAATAGCATACGGAAAACTTTTCTTTAATATAACAATAAAAAAAGGGAAATTCCAGTTCAGTTTTCTAAATTTTGCTTTCTTGGCGACGAGTACGGTGGTGATGCAGGCAGTGAGAAAGTAGGCTATGGTTTGTACATACAGGAATGCTTCTATGCTAAAATAAGGTTGAAAAAACGGAATATGCAGCAAGCAACTTGCGAGTATAATCATGATACTCCTATCTAATACCGATACTACACTATCAATAGAAAAAAGATGTAAGCCTGCTAGGTTGGAGCGTAGGTAAATAATAAAATAGATCAAAAACTGATTAATCCCCAAAAAATACAATAGATGCATGGCCTGCTTATCGTACCCACTCCAGTAGCCTACCGTAAAACATACTATAAAGTATACAATTCCTAATAACAATTTTAACGCCATTATATTAGAAAAATGCTTGGTAACTAGGTGGTTGTTTTGTGCTATATTTTTATTATTAAAATTAGTGATACCTATATCTAGTAAAATACTTGGTATAAACGAAAAATCAAATAAAATAACATATAATCCATAATTTTCAGCTCCTACCGAATTTTGTACTCCTCTATCTATGCCTAATATCCAGTAGGGTTTTATTAATAAATTCATTATCAATAAAAACACCAAATTACTAATAAATTTTTTTTGTAAATCTTTGTTCTCCAAAATACAATAATTTTAATGCTAAATAACGGGGGGTGAATACTAGGCTACTGCACGGGCTGTTTTACTCTTTCTTTATCGATGGAGGTTATCCATTCTCTAATCAAGGCTACTCCTTCTTCGTGGATCATTGTTCTGCCTACTTCTGGCATCATTACACCTGGATCTATGGAAGCCATTCTGTATACTAATATCGAGGAATCTGGCTGCTGTGGCACTAGGTCGTATAGTCTTCCTCCTGATCCTTTTCCTGCTGCTACTGGGCTTTTGTACAGTCCTAGCCTCACCCAGTTATTTTGTAGATACGTAAGGTACAAGCCTGTAGTACTAGCTGGGGAATTGGGGTTATGGCAGTGTCCACAGTTCATTTCTAGGTACGCCAAAGCTCGCTGCTGTAGAGGAGCATTTTTATCGTCCATTTGTACCATTCTAGGGGCAGTAGCTGGGTCGAAGTCACCTGTTAAAAAACCGTGTTCTTTCCATTGGGTGAGTTGGTTTTTAGTACCCGAACTATATGGGTAATCTCTATTTAGGTTAGCTACTTTGGGCCCGATGGGTTGTAATACTTCGTTGATATTGTGGCAGCTTTTGCATTGATTTTTGTTTGGTATAGCATAATCCACATGTTTTTTATTGCCATTTTTATCTATCCAATCTACTGGTTTTGTGCCACCTACTACATCTAGTACGGCATCAGACTGGTCGTCTTTCCATACGTAGCTATGTGCTTGCCATTTTCCTTGTAGTTGTATGAGTAGTCTTGTTTCTATTATTCTTCTAGGGCTGGTAGGTAGTTGTTCGTTATCTATGTAATAGAAATTTTTGATTAGCACGGTACTATCTGGAAATTGTACTACTCCCGATGGCGTATAAGCGGCACTTTTTCCTTTGGGCATCCATACGAATCGTTGCTTGTGTGAATAATCCGTGAATAATGGCGTATTTAAGTGGTAAGGAAGTACTTTCTCATTCGGACTTAATTCCCGAATATCTTCCTTAAAAAACTGATAATCGGATAGTTGAGCATAAGG
>JAYUJA010000142.1:0-17816 GCA_043765495.1 Bacteroidia bacterium | reverse complement strand
TTTTGTCGTCCACAATGCCCTAAATCGGAGTACAAGGCTTCTGCCCCAGTAGTACACAAAAATACAGAGCCTAATAACCAAAAGCCTTGCGGCTGCTCTACTAGCATTTTATACGCCCAATAAGGGTTTAAGGCATTGAATATTTCGGGGGTTTGGATAGCAGAATTTATACCTAATACTGCCAACATTCCGAACCATACTAGCATCAGTGGACCGAATGCTTTGCCAATGAATGCACTACCAAATTGCTGTATACTAAATAAGAATACGATAATACCTAATACGGCTGGTATTACTGGGAAATCGGGATATATTTTTACCAATCCTTCCATGGCAGAGGCGACGGAGATGGGCGGGGTGATGATACCATCAGCTAATAAAAAACTCCCACCAATAATAGCAGGCATCAGTAACCAACCTTTGTACCGTCGAATTAAGGTATATAACGAAAAAATACCACCTTCCCCATTGTTATCTGCTCTTAAAGTAATGAGTACATATTTTATACTTGTTTGGAATACTAATGTCCAAAATACAGCAGATACGCCACCATACGCAAGTAGTTCTGTAATGGCATTTTTGCCTAAAATAGCTTTGTAGGCATAGAGTGGAGAAGTACCAATATCACCAAATACGATACCAAGTGCTATCATTACGCCAGCCATTCCGAAAGCCGTAGCATGGCTATGCCCGCTAGGGGTAGAGTGTGAACTCATTTTCAATAAATTAAAATAATAAAAACAAAGATAAAGATTATTTTTTGTACTTACAACAACCTGGTAGTGCTTTATAAGCAGCATCAGTAGCTTTGTACTTGTCTGTATCGTAGCCTATGGCTGCTATGTCTTTTTGTAGTACATCGGGGGTTATTTGCGCTGCAACGTAGGTGACGTTTAGTTCTTTTTTTTCTAAATTATAATTTGCTTTTTTGACACCAAGGTGTGCTTTTGCATTTGCTTCTATTTTCTCTTTACACATCTCGCATGTGCCTTCTACCTTGAAAGTAGCAGTAGAAGTAGATTTTGTAGTAGTAGTACTTTTACAAGCCATGAAGCCTGTACAGCTAATAAGAATAAGGTAGAATATTTTTTGCATGATAAACGTAATTGATAAGGGTGTAATAATAAGGTTAAATAGTAGCAATATAAATAGTACAGTCGTAGAGTAGATTTACTTTTCCATCTACTTGATACGTACGGTATAATTTCTTAAATTCTTGTATAATAGTTGCATATTCAAGGGTGTTTTTTTCATACCTATGAGAAATAGAATCATAACGTCCAAGCATTGCTTCTAAATCCAGTGTATGTACATTTCTAAAAATATATTTTTCATACGAATTAGTATTTCCTATAAATTTTTGAAACAATACATCGTAATCTTCCTCTGAGTTGGCATATAGATTATTTATTTTATTGGTATCTGCTATGGCTATGTACTCATTAGTGAAATTGTCTTCTTTATTTTTTTTATTCCAAATGGCTATTAAATTTTTGTGGGTATTCGGTTTTACTATTCGCTGGAATTCTTGTAATGTCGGTGTTATATCGAACCAATGTAATGCGTTTGCTGCAATAATAATATCTATGCTGTGGGCTTGAAAATTTGTATTTTCTGAAAACCCTTTATGGGCTTGAAAATTAGAATTAGTTGCAAATAATTGTGTAGATAAATCTCTCATTTCGTCATTTGGTTCTATTCCTACTACTTGTAAACTATTGTTTAACAGCACTTCTGTTAGTTTACCAGTGCCATGACCTATTTCTGCAATTATTTGTTGTTGGGTTAGTATTTTTTCAGTTACTAGAAAATCTATAGCTTCTTGTGGGTAACTAGGACGATACTGAACATAGTCTAAAACTTTATTAGAAAATGCTTCGCCTCGTTGGTTTAGTATTTCATTCATATAAAAAAATAAGGTAATATTAAAAAATTTTATCTAATTCTATCCATGGAACACATAGTTTCGGTATCTTTATTTATATGACGGATAGCGAGTGTATTACAAACTATGCCCACAAAAGGAAGAAATGCACCAATGTCCACTCCTATTTCATCGTTACGGAAAGTCTGAAAAGAATTCACCGAAACTAGGCTCAAAGCAATGAAAGTAAGCCATAGTAAGATGGATAACCTATTTAATATTATTTGTAGTTTTCTATTGCTGTACAAGAATATAGCGGTTTGATTTAACACAACCATAGTTATTACTAATCCTAATAGATATCCTATTTGTATTTTGGATAATAAGGTATGTGCCATAACACTGGTAGTAAGAGTAGCATCTAGCGGCTCGAATCCATAGATAGAAAGCGATAGGCTAGGAAAATCTGCTATATCTACTATAAATAGCAACCCACAAGCAAGCAGGACGCCTATCATATATACTGTTTGGATACGTTGTAACATATAAGTAATAGTTTATAATAACGAAAATAAAAGGTTTATTCTAGCGTAGTACTGCGGCTGTTTCTTTGGCGATGGTATGTAGTATATTTTGTATGCTTTTTTCTACTATTTCATCGGTAAGGGTTTGGTTTTCTTCTTGTAAAACGATAGAAATAGCATACGATTTTTTGGTATCTGGAATATTTTTACCTTCGTAGATGTCGAATAATCCTACTTCTTTTACTAATTTTTTTTCTTGTTTGTAGATGATTTTTTCTATTTGCTCAAAGGTTATCGATTTGTCTACTACTAGTGCTAGGTCTCTTCTTACGCTTGGGTATTTAGAAACTTCTTTGTACGTATTTTTAGTATTCGTTAGTTTATGTAAAAAATCCCAAAGACATTCCGAGTAAAATACTTCTTTTTTTTCTAACCCAAATTTTTTGAGTATACTTTTCTTTACCTTTCCGATGGTTATCACTGGTACATTGCCTTTGTAGTAAGTAAGCCCGTATTCTAGCAGGCTGGAAGTACTTTCTTGTGCCTGAAAGTTTCTCAAAGACAGTTTATATGTTCCGAGCATTTTTTCTACATAGCCTTTCAAGTGCTGGAAAGTATAGTTATTAGTATTACTGTTTGACCAGTTTTCGGGTTGTACTTTCCCAGTAGCTATACAAGCGATGTAGGTTTTTTCTTGGTAATGAGTTTCTGTTTTTTCGTAGGTTTTACCCCATTCTAGTAGTTGTATGTCTGCTTGTTGCCTGTTTACATTGTATTGCGTATTTTCTAGCAGTCCGAATAGTAGTGTTCTACGCATCATGGTTAGTTCATTGCTCAACGAGTTTGCAAGTAATGCATTATTTGTTGGGTCGAAACCTTCCAGTCCTTCGTAGTAAGTAGCATTGGTAAGGGAGTTGTTCATTGCTTCTTGGAAGCCATTATTTACCCAGAAATTACTAATAGCACTTTTTTGTGTGATGGCGGGGTTTTCGGCTACGTTATTCGTACTGATGGAAAAAGAAGTCGGCAGTGGTATGTTATTATAGCCGTATATACGTATTATCTCTTCTACAATATCCTCCGTAGTATGCACGTCTACCTTGAATGTAGGAATAGACAACGTCAAATGGGTGTCGGTAGCAATAGTAATTTTTATTTGTAAATTTTGTAGTATTTCTTGTATCGTACGTATTGGTATCGCGAAGCCTATGAGTGCTAGTATACGTTCGTAGCTTACTACTATTTCTTTTGGTAAAATAGGAGTTGGATAAAAATCTACTATATCGCCTACTATATTTCCGCCAGCGGTTTCTAGTATCAAATCGGCTACCCTTTGTAGAGCTACTACTACGGTATTAGGGTCGGTACCTCTTTCGAATCTATACGACGAATCGGTATTTAATTGGTGGTATCTTGCAGATTTTCGGATACTTCCTGCGTCAAAATAAGCACTTTCTAAAAATATACTAGTAGTATGCTCTGTAACACCACTATCCAGCCCGCCGAATACTCCTGCCAAGCACATAGCGTCGGTTTCATTTGCTATTATTACATCTGTATTTTGTAGTTGTCTTTTTTGACTATCTAGGGTTATTAGTTCTTCGTTAGGCGATGCAGTACGTACTTTTAGTATATTGCCTTTTATTTTATTTTTATCAAAAGCATGTAATGGTTGTCCTAATTCGTGCAATACAAAGTTGGTACAATCTACAATGTTGTTAATAGGTCTTACTCCGATGGATTTTAATTTATTTTGTAACCATAATGGCGATGCTTTTACTACGATATTTTCTATTACCAATCCTGCATATCGTGGGCAAAGGCTTACATTTTCTATTTGTATTTTTATCGGACAATCGCCAGTAGTAGGTATATTTTTATAAATAGGAGATTGTAGCGTAGTTTCTTTATTTTGTAGTTGTAAAGCAGCAAATAAGTCTCGTGCTGTACCATAGTGGGAGGCTGCTTCTACGTGGTTGGGAGTCAAGCCGATTTCGAATACAGAATCTGTACTTACTTCAAAATACTCACTTACTAGCATTCCTATGGGCGTAGTAGGTGGCAATACCAGTATACCATCATGGCTTTTACCTAGTCCTATTTCATCTTCGGCACATATCATTCCTTGCGAATCTACGCTACGGATTTTAGAAGCTTTTATGACGAAAGATTCGCCTGTTTCGGGGTATAGTAGAGTGCCTATGGTAGCTACTATTACTTTTTGCCCTGCTTCTACATTGGGTGCACCACATACTATTTGTAATAGCTCGCCTGTGCCTATATCCACCGTAGTCACATTAAGCCTATCGGCATTCGGGTGTTTTTCTTTGGTTCTCACCTCTCCTACTACCAGCCCTTTGAATCCTCCTTTTTGAGATTCGTATAGCTCTACTGCTTCTACTTCTAACCCTACGTTAGTGAGTAAAATGCTTGTTTCTGTGATAGATGGTAGTGGATTGATGTATTTTTTTAACCAGTTATATGCTATTTTCATGATAGGTAATAGGTACGATAATAATCGCAAAAGTAATAAATAATAGTAGAGTAAGGATTTTTTATTTACAATTTTAGACAAAATATATTCCAATATATTTAAAAGAAGCTTATTTTTGCAGTCAATATTTATTTTATTCCTATCCATGCAAGCTATCACGAATGAGCAAGTAAGAGATGCCTTATCCAATGTACTAGATCCTGATTTGCAGCAGGACTTGATTACCCTGAATATGGTAGAAAATATCCAAGTAGAAGGCAAAAAAGTAGCATTTACCGTAGTGCTTACTACTCCTGCCTGCCCTATGAAAGAGCAAATATACAATGCCTGTAAAAATGCTATCCTACACTTTGTGGATAAAGATGCAGAAGTAGACATCACCATGACGGCACAAGTACGCAACCAAACCAGCCAGCAAAACAATACATTAAGTAAAGTAAAGAATATCATAGCAATAGCTTCTGGAAAAGGTGGCGTAGGCAAGTCTACGGTGACTGCAAATATAGCAGTAGCATTGGCGAATCTGGGTGCAAAAGTCGGTATAGTGGACGCGGATATCTATGGTCCTTCTATCCCTATATTATTCGATGTAGAAAATGAGAAGCCAGAAGTAAAAGAAATAGACGGCAAATCCTACATACTACCAGTAGAAAACTATGGCGTAAAAATACTTTCTATTGGGTTTTTTGTACAAGATACCAATCAGGCGATAGTATGGCGTGGACCAATGGCAAGTAAAGCATTACAACAGTTATTTTTTGATGCTTATTGGGGAGAATTAGATTATTTATTGATAGATTTGCCACCAGGTACGGGAGATATACATTTGAGCTTGGTGAGTGGATTCGGGCTTAATGGGGTAGTAATAGTAAGCACGCCTCAAAAAGTAGCCCTCGCAGACGCTCGCAAAGGTATTGGCATGTTTCGTATGCCACAGATAAATATACCTATCCTCGGTATTATAGAAAACATGTCTTATTTCACCCCTGCGGAGTTGCCAGCGAATAAATATTATATCTTTGGCAAAGATGGTGCAAAACAACTAGCCGAAGAACTAGCAATACCATTACTAGGCGAAATACCGTTAGTACAAAGCTTACGAGAGTCGTGCGACATAGGACGTCCAGCGGCTTTACAAGAAAATACATTACTAGCCAAAGCTTTCGAACAAGTAGCGATGAAAGTAGCCCAGCAAATAGTTTTATTACCTTCTAAAAAAGTAGAACCTATTACAAAATAATTGCGTATATACTACTACCCATTACTCATTTTATAACTATTTTACATTATGCAAGCATTTGAATTAATTTCTCCTATTCTACCACCATTAAAGGAAAGCGACTACCCAGAAAAAGCGCTCCAATGGATGGAAGAGTTTAAGGTATCGCACTTACCAATCCTGCGTGGTAAAGAATATTTGGGTTTAGTATCCGACACTATGTTATTAGATTTGGAAGATTCGCAGCTATCTTTCAAAAAACAAAAATTGAATTATAATGTAGCCGCTATCCAAGCAGATAAGCATATCTACGACGTAATAAAAGTAGTACACGATTCCAAAGTAACACTAGTGCCAGTATTAGACGCACAAAACCATTACCAAGGCTGTATTCCTATCGCGAATTTGGTGGAAAGTTTTTCTAGTTTAGCTACTTTCAACCAAAGTGGGAGTATAGTAGTGCTAGAAGTAAATACGATAGACTATTCGCTTTCAGAAATAGCTCAAATAGTGGAATCCAACGATGCAAAAATATGGAGTGTGTACGTGTCAGATTCTGTGAATAGTGCTATGTCCGACATTACACTCAAAATAAACCGTTTGGATTTAAGCCCTGTTTTACAAACTTTCTATCGGTACAACTATACCGTAAAAGCTAGCTACCATCAGGAAGAATTCGTGGACGGTACGCAAGGAAGGTACGATTTTTTAATGAATTATCTGAATTTATAAAAACCAAAAAGCCGTCTCCAAAATAGGTGAGACGGCTTTTTTTAGTTTAAATGGTTGTTGGTATAAAACCATTGCTTCGTCAAAGTTTATTTATTTTTTAGTCAAAGTTATATCTACAGTGGTTGCAACTCCAGCTTCTATATCCGTTTGCTGCCATTTTTCTGATTTTGCTTTTATTTCTATTACGTTATATATTTCTGGATAACTTCCATCTAGTCCACTAATAGTTATTTTTTTAGTATTTCTAGAATAAACCCAACTATACGATTTAAGAGATATTTGTCCATCTAATTGAAAAGTGACAGTACCATCGTCTTTAAAAATATACGTCATATCATAGGTAAGATTTGCTCCTGGGTATTGTTGTATTTTAATAGATACGTTCCACGTACCATCTTTTTTAGGTAATACTTTGTCTGGGCTTTTGGAACATGCAGCTGTAAAGCCAATAGCAGCTGTCAGAATAGTAATTGCGATTGTTTTTTTCATTTTTTAGGGTAGTAAGTAAGAAATAATTACCACAAATATAAAAATTTTAGGCATACAAAAATAAGTAACTGATAGTACGTAAGTTATTGCAATTATCTGAATTTATAAAAACCAAAAAGCCGTCTCCAAAATAGGTGAGACGGCTTTTTTATTGCATATATTTTAATGTGATTTTTTTCTATACCAAAATTTGTCTAGCGATAACTAATTTTTGGATTTCAGATGTTCCTTCTCCGATGGTACATAATTTCGAATCTCTGTAAAATTTTTCTACTGGGAAATCTTTTGTATAGCCATATCCACCAAATATTTGTACTGCTTCGTTGCTTGCCCATACGCACACTTCGGAAGCATAGTATTTTGCCATAGCAGATTCTTTGGTTATTTTTAATCCTTTGTTTTTCATATCTGCAGACTGTAGTATTAGCAATTCTGCTGCTTCAATACGGGTAGCCATGTCTGCTAGTTTGAAGCTTATTGCTTGGAAATTTGCGATTGGTTGTCCGAATTGTTGTCTTTCTTTTGCGTATTTTAATGCTGCTTCGTACGCTCCTTTTGCTATTCCTAGGGATAGGGACGCGATAGATATACGCCCGCCGTCTAGTATTTTCATTGCTTGTACGAATCCTTCCCCTGCTTTTCCTAGTACGTTTTCATCTGGTACGAAACAATCTTCAAATATCATTTCGGCAGTTTCGGAGGCTCTCATTCCTAGTTTATTTTCTTTTTTGCCGCCTGTGAATCCTTTTGTGCCTCTTTCTATTATGAAAGCTGTGATACCTCGTGAGTCCAACAATTCGCCAGTACGCGCTAGTAATACTGCTACATTGGCTGTGATACCGTGTGTAATCCAGTTTTTAGCCCCGTTTATTATCCAGCCGCCTTCTACTTTTTTGCCTACGCACTGCATACGCATCGCGTCCGAGCCTGTATTTGCTTCAGTAAGTCCCCAAGCGCCTATCCATTCGCCAGTAGCTAGTTTTGGTAGGTATTTTTGTTTTTGTTCTTCGTTTCCGAATTGTAATATATGCCCTGTACACAATGAGTTATGGGCTGCCATGGATAGTCCTACGGAGCTACATATTTTGGACAATTCTACTATTGCGGTCACATATTCCAAGTATCCAAAGCCTGCTCCACCGTACTCGGTAGGTACTAGTATGCCTAGTAGCCCTAGTTCTCCCATTTTACGGAACATTTCTAGGGGGAAAGTTTGACTTTCGTCCCATTCCATTACATAAGGGCGTATTTCTTTTTCTCCAAAGCTACGCACCATTTCAGCAATCATTTTTTGATTGTCTGTGGTTGCAAAATTTACTTCTTCCAAGCCGTCTACATGTTGAACTGTATTTGCCATATAATAAAGATATATTTAATAATGAATTTTGAAATAATAAAAGATAAGTTATACTTTTTCGGTAACGAATAATTGTTCTATTAACTGTTGTTGTTCTATTGCGTGTCGCTTGCTAGAGCCTGTAGCTGGGCTAGCACTTTCGGGGCGGGTGATGCCGTGCAGCTTGCTGTATTTCCATTTACGTAATAAGTAACCCCAAGCGCCCATGTTTGCTGGTTCTTCTTGTATCCATGTATGGGTACAGTTTTTGGGGTAAGTGGCTATAGTATTTGTAATGCTTACATCGTCTAGTGGGTATAGTTGTTCTAAACGAATAATAGCCATGTCTTTATTTCCTGTTTCGCGCTGTTTTGCTAGTAGGTCGTAATATATTTTACCACTACAAAATACCAATTTGTTTACGTTATTTTTATTTATTACAGATGCGTCGTCTATTATAGTTTGGAAGGCATTAGTAGCAAAATCTTCTATACTAGAAACACATTCTGGGTGTCGTAGTAAGGATTTTGGCGTGAATACTACCAATGGTTTTCTGAAAGTTCCTTTTACTTGGCGGCGTAGGGCGTGGAACATGTTTGCGGGGGTGGAACAATTCAATATAAATAAATTATCCTCGGCACAAAGGTTCAAAAAGCGTTCTATGCGTGCGGAGCTATGTTCTGCTCCTTGCCCTTCGTAGCCGTGTGGTAGTAATAATACTAATCCGTTTTGGCTTTTCCATTTATCTTCGCCACTGCTGATGAATTGGTCTATCATTATTTGCGCTCCATTGTTGAAATCGCCAAACTGTGCTTCCCATATCGTAAGTGCGTCGGGTTTTACGAAGGCATAGCCGTATTCGAAGCCCATTACAGCATATTCGGATAGTAAGGAGTTATATATTTCAAACTTGGAAGTAGTAGAGATAGTAGCTAATGGGATATACTCTTCTTCGGATTCTTCTAATTTCAGTACTGCATGTCGGTGCGAAAAAGTTCCTCTTTCTACGTCTTGCCCTGTAAATCGTACAGAATTGCCTTCTCGCAGCAAAGTACCATACGCTAATAGCTCTCCCATTGCCCAGTCTAATTTGTTGGTACTTTCTACCATTTTTTGTCTATCCTGTAATACTTTTTCCATTTTTTTGAATAGTTTTTTATCTGCTGGAATGGTATAGATAGTTTTGGCTATTTCATTCAATGTTTCGATAGTTACTTTCGTATCTGGCTGCTGGTGGATAGTATCCGCAGTAGAGGCTGGATAATCCTGCCATATAGATTCTAGGAATGGCGTAATTTCATTTTTTGTGACTGTTTTTGCTATGTCTAAATCTTCTTGGAGGTGGGCACGGAATTTTGCGTCCATTTCTTTTGCGATAGTTTGTTCTATCACTCCTTGTTCCATGAGTTTTTTTACATATATCTCACGTGGGTTGGGGTGTTGTTCTATTAGTCTATATAAAATAGGCTGTGTAAAGCGTGGTTCATCGCCTTCGTTATGGCCGTATTTGCGGTATCCTAGTAAATCGATGAATACGTCGGAATGGAATTTTTGTCGGAAAGCTATCGCTAGGCGTACTACTTGTATTACGGCTTCTACGTCGTCGGCATTCACGTGAAATACTGGACTTAATATCACTTTTGCTACGTCGGTGCAGTATATACTACTTCGGGCGTCGGTATAGTTGGTAGTGAAACCTACTTGATTATTCACTACTATGTGCAGTGTACCGCCAGTTTTGTAAGCGTCTAGTTTTGCCATCTGTATTACTTCGTATACTACTCCTTGCCCTGCTACTGCGGCATCGCCGTGTATGAGTATTGGAGCTATCTTTGTATAGTCATTTGCGTAGTCAAAATCTGCTTTTGCTCGGGTGATGCCTTCTACTACGGGGTCTACGGCTTCTAGGTGGGAGGGGTTCGGGCTTAAGGTTAGTTTTACTGTTTTTTTGTTTAGAGTTTCTATTTCAGTGGAATAGCCTAGATGGTATTTTACATCACCGCTAAACTCTGCACTTTCGTATTCTTTGCCTTCAAATTCGGTAAATATCTTGCTGTATGGCTTGCCTAACGTATTCACGAGTACATTCAAACGTCCACGGTGCGACATGCCCATAATGAACTCTTGTATCCCAGTGTCTGATCCTTTTTCTATGATAGCGTCCAAAGCGGGTATTAGGGCTTCACAGCCTTCGATAGAGAAGCGTTTTTGTCCTACAAATTTCTTATCCAAAAAATTCTCAAATACTACTGCTTGGTTAAGTTTTTCTAGTATATGGCGTTTTTCATCTGGGGTGAAAGCACTACTTGGCTTTTGTTCTAGGTGTTCTTGAAACCATTTTACTACTTCTTGATTACGAATATACATATACTCTACACCGATAGAGCTGCAGTATACTTTTTGTAGGTGAGCTACTATATCTTTTAATTTTGCGTCGCCTAATCCTATGAGTGTACCTGCGTGGAATACTGTTTCTAGGTCTTTGGCAGTAAGGTTGAAATTAGCGATGTCTAGGCTAGGTTCGTATTTACGGCGTTGGCGTACAGGGTTGGTAGCAGTGAACAAATGCCCACGGCTACGGTAGGCTTGTATTAGGTTTACTACGTCAAATTCCTTACTAGTGACTAATGTAGTAGAAACTGGGTAATTGGCTTGCGCAAATTCAAAGCCTTGAAAAAACTGTTTCCAAGTAGCATCTACACTATCTTTTTTTTGTAAATAGTTTTGGTATAATTCCTCGATAGCAATACTATCAGAGCCATTCAGATAAGAAAAATCAGTATTCATATTAGGTATAATAACGATAACAAATTATAGTAGCATGGTGGTAAAACAAAGTGCAAAGGTACAAATAAATTTAGAATTAAAAATGGATAATTCAGAATTTATAATTATTAGAGTAGCATTTTCTGGGCTTTTAGTAGGCAGGTGTATAGGTAGTCTATTTCCTCCATTGTATTATAAAAACAAAACGAAGCCCGTATAGTACCAGGTATGCCATAGTAGTCCATTATAGGCTGTGTACAATGGTGACCAGTACGTACAGCTATGCCCATCTTATCCAGCAATACGCCTACATCGAAGGGGTGTATATTTTCTAATAAAAAAGATATTACGGCTACTTTATTGGCAGCTTGTCCGTATATTTTGAGTCCAGGTATAGTTTGTAATTTTTGGGTGGCGTAGGCTAGTAGTTCTTGCTCGTAGTGGAATAGTGCATTTTTGGGGAAGGCGTGTAGGTAGTCGATAGCACTTTTCCAGGCTATTACTCCTTCTATATTCGGCGTACCTGCTTCGAATTTGAAAGGTATTTCGTTGTAGGTAGTTTTTTCGAAGCTTACATTTTTTATCATATCACCGCCGCCTTGGTAAGGTGGCATACTTTCTAGCCATTTTCTTTTGCCATACAGTACTCCCACGCCTGTATTAGCTAGTAGCTTATGGGTGGAGAAGCAATAAAAATCACAATCCAACTCTTGTACATCTACTTCGAAGTGTGCTGCAGCTTGTGCGCCATCGACGAGTACGGGGATATTTTTTTGTTTTGCTTTGCGGATTATTTCTTGTATGGGCAGTATAGTGCCTAGGGCGTTGGATACGTGTGACAGGGATATTATTTTGGTAGTGTCGGTAATTAGGGCATCTATATCGTCCAGTACTAGCTCGCCTATGGCATTCATGGGGATTACCCGTAGGGTGGCTTTTTTTCTTTCGCACAGCATCTGCCAAGGCACTATGTTGGCGTGGTGTTCTACGGCACTTATTAGTACTTCGTCGCCTTCTTGTACCACTAATTCTCCGAGACAGAAAGCTACTAAGTTGATACTTTCGGTAGTACCTTTAGTAAAAATAATTTCGGCAGCTTCTTTTGCGTTTATAAAATGCTGGGTAGCGGTACGGGCTTCTTCGTACTGGTCGGTAGCTATTTGGCTTAATGTGTGTACACCTCGGTGTATGTTGGCATTATTGTGGCTATAATAGTTGGTGATAGCGTCTATTACTTGTTGGGGTTTTTGGGAGGTAGCTCCATTGTCTAGGTATACTAGTGGTTTGTTATTAATGGTTCGTTGTAAGATAGGAAAATCGCTACGGATAGCTGCTATATCTAGCATAGGATTGGTGTTTTAGAGGTGATTTTGTGTGTTTTTTAGTATGTGGGATAATGCTTCTTTTGCTCGGTATAATTGTGCTTTTACGGTGCCAAGTGGTAGTTGGGTTTTGGTGCTTATTTCTTCGTAAGAGAGTTCTTGAAAGTACCTCATTTCTAGTAGTTGGCGGAAGCTTGGGCGTAGTTTTTGGATAGCTTCTCGGGCTATATTGGCTTTTTGCTTACGTATTAGTATGTCTTCGGGGTCGTCGTTAGGGCAGTTTAGTTCTCTAAAAAAATCATTGCCTTCGCTATCGGTATTAGGATTATCTATCGAGATGGTGATTCCTCTTTTTTTGCGGATAAAATCGATGCAATTATTAGTAGCTATTTTGAATAGCCAAGTACTGAATGCGTAGGACGAGGTATATTGTTCTAGTTTGGAAAATGCTTTGCCAAACGCTTCTATGGTAAGGTCTTCGGCATCGTCTTTACTGCCTATCATTTTTAATAACATAAAAAAAACCGTGTCTCTATAGCGCAGCATGAGTTCCGCATAGGCTTGCTGGTCGTCGTTTTCTACGGCTCTTTTTATCAGGGCTAGGTCGTAGAGTGCTTTGGCAGAAAAATGTTCATTAGGTTCGTGTAATACCATTAAAAAGGGGGTGTTTTTTCTTTTTTATAAAATAAAAACAGTAAGTTTATTGCCATTAATGTATATTCTAAAGCGGGTATTTTCCATATAAAACTTCTTACATTGAGCCTATCTGCACACGTACCTACGATGATGAGGTGAATGATGAGCCGTAGCATAAAAAAAGCAAATAAAGTAGGGATAGCTGCTATTTCTACGAAAAAAGCTAGTGCAAAAATACTATTGAATACGTACCAACTGAACCAGTACATAAAAAGTACAAATTTATGAAAAAAAGAGTAATAAAACAAGCTTACTAATCTATATTTTTTAATATTTACCCATTCTGTTAAAGAATTTTCAATATTTGTAATCATTTGTGCTTCTTTGTGTATTTCTATTCTAGTATTTTTGGGTTTGCTTATTTCTTTTATGAATACGTCTGTTTCACCTGTAGGCAGGTGTAGGTGTGTAGCGAAGCCATTATTTGCTAGAAATACGGATTTGCGATAACCTATATTTTGCGGTATTCCTTTGTAGGCTTTTGCTAGTAGTGCCCAGCTTAAGTATTGTATGGCATCGATGAGGTTGTCGTATTGTAGTATAGCGTCTATTTTGGTAGGGTGCTGGGTGAGCTGTGCATAGCCGAGTACTATGTCTACTTCTCTACTAAAATTTCGTTGCATGAGGCGTATCCATTTTTTACTAGCGGGTATACAGCTTATTTCGGAAGATAATATTATGTCGTTTTTGGCGGCTTTTATGCCGATGGTAAGTGCTAGTTTGTGCGATGATTTTCGTATTGTTTTTTCGTCCAGATGTATTACTTTCAGATGCGGGTAGGTGTTTTCCATTACCATTAGCAGGGCTTCAGAGTTATCCACCGAAGTATTGTTCACTACTATTACTTCGAAGTTTGGATAGTCTTGGTGTAAGAAGGCTAATAGGTTGTTTTTTAATAAATCCAGCTGGTTATGTACTACTATCACTACCGATACGCCGTGTTCGTGGTGGTCTTTGGGCGATGGGGCGAAAGCTGCGAGTCTGGAGAATACTACTAATATAAATAGTAATTGTACAAAAAAACAGATAATATAGAGTATAAATAACAGCATATCAATTGATTAAATCGTCGTATAAATTCAGAAAATTTTCTAGTGCTATAAGTTCTGCATTTTTTTTGGACGAGGCTTTTCCTTCGGCTTTTGTTTCGTCGTCTATTTTTATTTTACACTTAAAATATTTTGTGCTACTATTGGTTATTTCTTCAAAATCGATTAGGAAATTTATTTTATTTTTTTGCGCCCATTGTATTATTTTATTTTTGATATTTAGGTCTTGGTCTACGAGGGTATCTAGGTCGAAATGTATTTTTATAATCCTGTCGATGATTACATTTTTTGTCATTTCAAAACCTTGATCCAAGTATACGGCTCCCATTAGTGCTTCAAAGCAGTCGCCCAACGCCGATGTATAGGTAGATAAGTTGCCTTCTACTTCGATGAATTTATCTAACCCCATTTTTTGGGAAAGTTTGTTCAACGATTTTCTATTCACTATTTTGGAACGCATTTCTGTCAAAAAGCCTTCGTCTTTGAACGGGTATTTTAGGAATAAGTAATGGGCTGTAGCTGCACCTAGTATAGCATCGCCTAGGTATTCTAGCCGTTCGTTGCTTTTTTTGAATTTGGTAGTTACTTCTTCTGCTACGGATTTATGGCGAAATGCTAGCTTGTACAAATCCAAATTACGCGGATGAAAGCCTAATAAATTTTTTATTGCATACGCCATTTCTTTTTCGTCCGAAGAGTCGTATTGTCTATATAGTTCTGATAAATAGTTGATTACCATAAATATTATTTTTTAGTAGTAGATAATTTTATTTCTACGTCCGAATTTTGCAATCCTTCTTGGTAGATAGTTTCTTGCAACTCTTTGAGTAGTTTTTCACGACGTTTGTTCACGATAAGGCTTCTTATATTCGGCATTTCTACACTCATAGGCGAGGCGCTTCCTGCTAGTTGGTACTGTTTTATGTGTACAAGGTATACATTATTATCTTCTTTTACTTCAAAAAAAGAGTTTTTAGCAATAAAATCTTCTGGGCTATCCGTCACGAGTGGTATTTCTACCATTAATTGATTGAATAGTAACCAGTTATTATTATCAATTAAGTAGTTTTCGGCATATTTAGCTGCATATTCTTCTAGTTCGTCCAGGTGTTCGTTTTCATTTTTTAGCCACATTTTTACTTTGCTGATGTCGGGGCTTTTGGTAGGTATTTTTAGGTACGATACTTTTACTAGATTATCTTTTAGTACGAAATTATCTTTATTTTTCTCGTAGTATTCTTTTGCTTCTTGTTCTTGTATTACTGTATCTAGTTTTTGGCGTAATAATTCTTTTTCGTAGGTATATATTACGAGGGAATTTTTATATTCTTGTAATTGTGTTTCTAGGTTTAGCTGTTCTTCGGATAGGTTCATTTCGGCTTTTTGGAGCATTAGTTTTTGCTGCAGCCAGTTGGTGGCATAGTTTTGTACGAATATGCTGGTATCTACTTTTCCAGGCTGGTTGCGAAGAGCTGCTAGTACTTCTGTTTCGTACAGGTATTCATCTTCTACTTTGGCGATGTATTTTTCTTGTGTTTTGGTTTTACAAGCGGTATGGGTGAGCAGCAATAGTAGTAAGGTGAGTAGGGTTTTATATTCCATGTTTAGCTATTAAAATAATGTTTTAAAATAGGGAAAATTTCTAAAAAAAGTGCCATTATCAACGACCATAACCAGCCCATTGGCAGCATATAACTGATGATTTTTGTTTTGCTCTTGTAGTATTTTACAGCCATAAAAGTACCTATCGGGATAGATATAATAGTAGGGGTGATGAATGCCAGCCCTGTAAGACCAAATTTGTCAATTATTTTATTGATATTGCTTTTTAGGGGTTCAGTAAGGGTTTCGGTACTGTTTTTTGGTTTGGTAAAATAGGTTTTTAGCTTGGTGATTATTTTATTAATGTTTTCGGCAAAGAAAGTACACATAATAATACCAAAAGTAGAGGAGGCGATACCAAACAAAAGAGTTTGCCAAAAATTTAAGTTTAAAGCTAGTTTGGCAGCTGGGATTCCTAATAAAAACTTTACAGCAGAAGCTAAAAACAAGGGTATTCCTGCTGCTATATCACTCCACTCCATAGCGGGAATATGGTTATATTTAAGCAACAAAGATAACTATTTTTATACAAAAAAAAGATATAAATTATTTTCTTTTACGCTAGCTTTTTTTTAAAACTTTGGTATATCTTGGCTACTACTTCTTTTTCTAAATAAGCAAAATAACCAATGTAAAATATTAAAATAGCGTTCATAGCGATTGTTTTGAGTAGCCAATGCTGTATAGGTAGCACCGTGAATACTGCGTATACTAATACCGTATTTAGTAGGTACATGCCGAATAGGAATATAGGATACGGTATTTTAAAGTATTTTTGTGCCAGTAAGTAGCCCATCACTGCGATACTCGCATAGCACACCAAGGTAGCAATAGCAGAGCCTACATAGCCATACAAGGGTATCAATAATACATTTAACACAATAGTAATAATAGCCCCGATGATAGAGATAGTAGCAAGGGTAGAAGTGGCGTTTCCTATTTTAAAAGCAACCGAAAAATTGTAAAACATACCTAGTAGTAGATTCGCTAGTAACAGTAGTGGCACTATTACCAACCCATCGTGGTAAGCTGGAGCTATGAAAAATTTTATCCATTCTATATTTGCCATTACTCCTAAAAATACAATGCAGCCAGCTATCAAAAAATATTGGGAGATAGTAGCATATAACTGTGGCGAATTTTTGTCTTTGGCATGGGACAAGAAAAACGGCTCGCCTGCCATTCGGAAAGCTTGCACGAATAACGTCATAAGTATGGATAGCTTATAACAAGCATTGTATATGCCTAATTCCGATTTTGCGATAGCAGTGGGTAATAAGTATTTGAGCAATATCCTATCTATCACTTCGTTTGTCATGCCAGCTAGACCGCCTATTATCAAAGGACTACCATAGTGAAGGAGTTTTTTCCATAAAATAGTATTAAAACTACTTCTTACGTCTAACAGGTCTTTTCCCAAAAAAATAAAGGTACTCACACTAGCAATAAGATTAGCGTAGAGGATATAGCCAGGCATTTTATGGGGGTTGTAGATACTACTTACACAAGATGTTATGTAACTATCTGGATAATGTTTTAGAATATATGGACACAACCAAAGGAAGAAAATATTAAAAAACACATTCAATACAATGGTAGCAATCTTGATACTAACGTATTTTAAGGGTTTATTCTCGGCTCTCAACCTGCCAAAAGGGATAGCAGTAATAGCATCGATGGCGGCTATGAGTAGCAAGCAGAAAATGTATTCAGGAGCAGTAGC
>JAYUJA010000141.1:0-1812 GCA_043765495.1 Bacteroidia bacterium | reverse complement strand
ATTGGTTTCCAGTTTTTGGATTTGAATAAATAGAAGTGAGGAACAGTAAACTCATGTTGTAGGACTTTTATCTCGTTCCAAGTAGCAATCGGTCGGCTCATTTGTGCAAAAAAGTGAGGAGCTACATTATCTACTAAAAACTGCTGCCAAGTAGTGCGTTCTTGTTCTGTAATGTCCAGTGGGTGTAACAGGTGAATAGTACCAGATGTAGGAAGTTCTATTTCGTCATAGCTATTATTAACAAACGTTTGATCGGATTGTACGGTAAAATTTTGCGTGGGCTTATTGTATTCATCTGTTATTTGCCATACTAGGCTGCATGCATAATTAAACATAACAGGTTTGGTCATGAAAAATTCTTTCCAAGCTGCTATTGTCCATTTTCTTTGGCTGATAAGATAGTTTTCCATTCGTAGATTTTGATTTTTTAGAATAGCTTTTACTTCTTTTTCTACGGTTTTGAAATGGGTTACGATGGCTTTATCCATTCCTCTGGGCTGTTTGAATAGTATAGAATTATCTGCGTCTAGGTATTTAATTTTTCCGTCTGCATCTACGAAAGCTTTGTATACTTCTGCTCCTATGGTAAAAGGATAAAATAAGCCTTGGAATTCAAAATCTGGAATTACTAAATCCCCCAAATCATCAATGGACATACCACGATTAGTAGCTATAACTTGTAAACTACTACTAGCTGCTTCGCCTACGTTACTTGGTTTTACTTTATATTTTCGGCTCAAATAATCCAAACTTCGAATCGCTTTATCACTATTTTGTAGTACGATGGCTTGGATTACATAGGCTGCCATGATTTGTTTTTTATTGGTTACTAGGGCTACTACCAATCGTTGTAGAGTATCTACCATATTATCCCCACCTAATGCTGCTGCTAGTACTAGAATGTATTTATTATCGGCACTAAAATTATTGCCATAATAATAGTTTATAAATTCTTTTGCCCAACTATTTTTACTTTGCTGGGTCAAGAATGGTAACACATAGCTTATTAATGGTTCTAATTGTATTATTTTGGTGCTTTTTTGTCTTTCTATCAGCAACTCTACTTTGGTGAATTCTGTGCCATCTTGCCAATATATTTTTGTAGTAGGGGTAAACCTTGCTGGGCTCATTTTTTTTGTAGTAAAATAGTTTTTCCAATCTTCTAATTTCCAATTTCCCAATACTTCTTCGCCTATTAGCTGTAATAATACTTGCTGTATCGGCACTGTTTTTTCTATTTTATACATAGATAATGCCGCAGTATTATCTTTTTTTAGTACGAATAAATAGGCTGCTAATTCTCTTTCTTCTTTCTTTTTAGAAATGCTATATTGTGTAATTAATTCGTTGTTATATAGTTCGCTATATGTGTTATAGAATAGTTTCAACGTTTTAGTGGCTATGGCTTGTGTTTTAAAAATACATGGTATTATTTCTTGTCCTTGTAAGTTTATGTACCCCCATAGTTTATCTTTTGTTACAGCGGAAAGTTTATTTTCTCCAAATTTCTCCACATAATCGTATATAGCGGGTATCACTACCGTATCTTCTATGGTAAGAAACCCCCATTTGCCGCCTTTTACATAGCCATATTGATTGTTGCCGCCTACATTAAACTTGGTTACGTTATGGTTAAAATCATTTTTTACAGTAGTATAAAATTTAGTCACTAATTCCTCATTTTTTCTTATTAGAGCGCCTTCGTTTTTTATTCCGTAAGTTCAAGTAATAAATGCAACTTTGGGAGCAATTTTGAAAGACTTTAGTTCTGTAAAAGAGAAAATAAATTCTCATTTTCTTTTTTACCAGTTA
>JAYUJA010000140.1:0-5048 GCA_043765495.1 Bacteroidia bacterium | reverse complement strand
TATACTATCCATTTGATTATAAAGCTTGAAGCGTATCGAATCATTCACATAACTAGCAGATTGTGTATATAGTTTATCAAAAGCCGTGTTTTTAGTATGCGTATAATTAGGGCCAGTAGGCGCTTTATTAAGACCATAGAATAAAGCTAAAAAATTCTCTGCATCGGCATAGTCCGCTATCCACGAAGCTCTGAAAAAAGGTAGTTTGCCTTGTGCCATTGCTTCACGGTGTACTGGTGGCAGGTTTACTTCCAAGTTCACATCAAAACCCACTGCGTTTAAGTCTTTTTGTATTGCTTCGTAGATGTCCAAATACTCGGCTGTAAGGGATAAAGTCAAAGGTATTTTTTTGCCTGCATATCCTGCTTCATTCAGTAGCTGCCTAGCCTTATCTGGCTGGAAAGTATAGCCTTTTAACGAAGGGTTGTAACCTGGCATTCCTACTGGTATTATCCCTTGGTGGGCTGGGTAGCCGATGCCATTACGCAAGTACGTAATCATATCTTGCTTATTGATAGCATAGTTCATAGCTTGACGTACTTTTTTATTTTTTAACGGATTGTCTGCTTTCAAGCTATCCATAAAAATGCCTAGGTATTCGGTATTCAAATAAGGGTACGAAAGTATTTCAAACGATTGCTTGTATTTATCCTTCAATAATCCTTTTTTGGTTAAAATTTCATCTTTATAAGAACCTTCTATACCATTTATAAAATCTAGATTCCCTTTCATAAATTCTAAAAAAGCAGCTTGCTTATCTTTTAGGAAAGAAACACTTACTGCATCTAGGTAAGGTAAAGAAGCCCCTAAACTATCTTTTTCAAAATACTCTTTATTTTTGTGTAACACCATTTTACTGCCTTCTTTCCAAAGAAAAAGCTGGAATGGCCCTGTACCGATTGGGTGGCTACGAAATTCTTTACCATATTTTTCTACTACTATACGAGGTAGTACAGAGCAATAAGGCATGGTGAGGATTCCTAAAAATGGTGGAAAACTTTCTTTTAGGTAAATAGTAAGCGTAGTATCGTTGATAACTTGAAAACCCTGCTCGCCTTTACTCCTATCTAGTGCATTGAATATCCAATTTCCTGGCGAAGTGCTAGTAGTATCGGATACCCTTCTAAAACTATACACAAAATCAGCGGCAGTTACTTGTCTTTGTTTTTTGGTGGTAAAAAGGGCATCTTCATGAAAATAAACATCGGTGCGTAAAAAAAAAGTATACTGTTTTCCATCTTCACTAATCTGCCAACGACTGGCTATATCTGGGGTAATATTTAACTGTTCGTCTAGCCCTACTAGCCCGTTGTATAGCTGGCTACAAATCCATGTCACAGGACGATTGCTTGCAAAAGAAGGATCTAAAGAAGTAATTCCACCGTGTTCATTGTATCGAAAAACTTTTTTAGTAGCATCTACCGATTTTGTACCACAAGTAGGTAATAGTAATAATAATATAATCCCTATACTCCAAAAATAAACGTAACGCATGGTGTAATATAAAAGTAATGAATGGCGGCAAAGGTATACAAAATATCTATTTATTTCGTTTATTCCTGCCATGCATCTTCCGTAAAATTTATATCGTAATTCATACCGTATACAACAGCTGTAAGGAAACAAGCAATAGACGACAATAGTACAATGCTGCCCGACATTCGAAAAACAAGAGGAAAATCCGTAGAATTGTTCAGCAATAAAGCCAATAGTATACCACTAGTAAATAATACGCCTACTAGTATACAGAATAATTGCAATGCTCCTAAACTCCTATAAGGGTAGCCAGTAAGTACTTGCAGTGTGCCATATTTATAGTTTTGGTTTTGTAATGCATAGTATACGCCTTTGTGTATCTCTATGAATAGAATGCCTGCTTCTTTGGTGATGGATTGAAAAGAATGTTCTTTTGCTAGTACCCAGATAGTAGTAGTACTATTCCAAATCCCTAGTACAGCTTCTATCTCTTTGAGCTGATTGGTAGTGATAGTGCCATAGTACTGGTTACTTGGGCGGAAGCGTAAATTATATTTTTGGGCTAGCTGTTTTAGTTCTTTTTCTAGTAAAAGAGTAGTATAATCCAAACAAAAATCAGGCACAGTAGTAGCAACACTAGGTAGCACCATAGCATGCGGAAACATGGCTGCTATAGAACTAGGTGATATTTCTTTTAATAAATTTTTAACAATACTATCTATATGTGATAAATCTTCTGTATTTTTGTGGAGCATAAAACAAAGCATATATGTTAATAAAAGACTGTTATTCACTTGGTTATATAACCAAAACGCATGGTATTCAAGGGCAATTAGTATTTTTTTTAGATGTAGATAATCCTTTATACTATAAAAACCTTAAAAATGTTTTTGTTTTTAAACAACATCAACTCATACCTTTTATAATAAAGAGTATAAATATTAAACACAATCAGACGGCAATTGTTCAAATAGTAGGCATAGAAACCATAGAAATAGCTACACAATTAGTGGGTTCAGAAATCTATTTACCATTGACCGCATTACCAGAGCTAAAAGGCAACGCTTTTTATTTCCATGAAGTCATAGGCTTTAGCGTAGTGGATAGTACCCATGGAGCTATTGGCAAAGTAGTAGAAGTAGTAGAAGGTAGCCAACCATTGTTTGTAATAGATAATAATGGCAAAGAAATACTATGCCCTA
Source organism: Bacteroidia bacterium (assembly GCA_043765495.1). Classification (GTDB taxonomy): domain Bacteria; phylum Bacteroidota; class Bacteroidia; order JAYUJA01; family JAYUJA01; genus JAYUJA01. The sequence goes on along the minus strand of JAYUJA010000140.1, from coordinate 2,370 downwards.
TGCACGATAGCACCTTGGCAAAAGTAGACAGAGATACCAATACTATCCACATTCATCTGCCTGCTGGGCTATACGAATTGTACATGGATATAGAAGAAGAAGACTCTAATACTCCTAATTAGTATGAAGATAGGGCTTTTTTTTGGATCTTTTAACCCTGTACACAATGGGCATCTTATCATAGCGGATTATATAGCCCAAGAAACGTTAGTAGAACAAATATGGTTCGTACCATCGCCACACAATCCATTAAAAGATAAAAAAACATTACTGGCTTTCCATCAGCGAGTGGAACTGTTGCAGCTATGTTTAGCGGATACGCCTTATCTAAAAATATGCACCATAGAAGATAAATTGCCACGCCCATCGTATACTATAGATACACTACAAGCTTTACAAAAACAGTATCCACAGCATACATTTAGCTTGATTATCGGCGAAGATAATTTGAGTACATTGCCAAAATGGAAAAGTTTTGAGACACTAATCGCGAATTATTCATGGATCGTATTCCCACGAATAAACACTCCTATAAGCCTACTACACGACTATCATACGGTACAGTTGCTAAAAGAAGCCCCTATTATACAACTATCTTCTACGTATATCCGCCAAAAAATACAAGAAAACAGAGAAGTTTCTTTTATGATGCACCCTAGTGCCTACCAATATATGAAGGAAATGAATTTTTACAAAAAAAACAAAAAATAATTTTTTCATGGCAACTATCATCAAGAAAAAAATAGGAATTTTAGGAGCTGGTAGTTTTGGTACAGCTATCCTACAACTGTTGTCCGAAAATAAGTACGATGTATTATTATACACTCGTAGAGCAGAAACGGCTAATAATATTTCTTCTACCCGTAAAATATTAAAATATAACCTTGCCGATACCGTCACTATCACCACGGATTTGGAACAAGTGGCTACCGAATGCGAATTAATATTCATTGCTATTCCATCAGATGGATTTCGGCAAGTAATACGAAAAATGGCTGCTTATCTCAACCCTTCGCATCTACTTATCCACTGCACCAAAGGCTTTGACGTAGTATTACCAGAAGGGGAAACGCTGGATACGGTAGCATTCTTGGATAGAAAACAAGTGAATACGATGGCAGAAATCATATTACAAGAAACTACTGTACGAAGAGTAGGCTGCCTATCAGGGCCGAACTTACACGGCGAATTACTAGAAGGCTACCCAAGTGCCACAGTAATAGCAAGCGCTTTTAACGAAGTAATAGATATTGGCGGCAAAGTACTACGCAACGGACGATTCCGAGTACACGGCAGCCACGACACGAAAGGAGTAGAAATGGCTGGAACACTTAAAAATATCATGGCAATAGCTTCTGGAATGCTAGATGGCTTGGGATTTGGGTATAATACTCGCTCTTTACTGATAGCCAGAGGATTATCCGAAATGATTACAATAGGAAATACGTTTGGTGCTTCTCCACAAGCTTTTTTAGGGATTGCTGGCATTGGCGATTTGGTGGCTACATGCTCGTCTAGTTTGAGCCGAAACTACAGACTAGGATACCAGCTAGCACAAGGCAAAAAGATGGAAGATATAGTATCCGATATAAAAGAAGTAGTAGAAGGCGCAAGAACCATAAAAATAGTAAAACTACTGGCTAATAAATACAAAATACCTACTCTCATCACTTCAGTGATGTATGATATTCTATATAACAACAAATCGCCGCAAGAAGGATTGAAAACGTGGATGGAGCACCCTTTTACAGAAGATGTGAATTTTATATAAGAAACATAAAGGCAACGTAATCCATTGTTTACTTATTGTTATTATTATCCCACCATAATCTCCATTCTTCTGTTTCTTTTTGTCTTAATTTTTCAGCTGAACTACTAGTATTTTTTAATTTATTCCCTTTTCTGATAGTGTATAAAACTTGCAATTCTTCATGAAGTTCTGCAAGTTTTTCTTTTTCAACAATGCTATTTAGACTGCTTAAATGTTTTCTTTCTTTTAAATGCTTTATTTCTTTTAATAATGACTCAATTTTTTCAGAAAAAAAATCTACCACTTGGTTAACATCCAATAACTTAATTTCATTTTCAAATTTTAACTTAATTTCATTTTGTTTTTCTTCTTTACGTATTATAATCTGTTCTGAAGCTATTTTTATCTGTTCTACTTTTTCTTTCTTTTTCACTTCTGCTGCTAATTCTTTTCTTTTTATCTGTTCTGCTTTTTCTTTTAAATAATCCTCAAATAATTTTTCGTTTTTTGATATACCTATTTTTTCTTTAATGCTAGTTACATGCCAACCTCCACAGAATTGACAAAAATAACTTCTTTGAGGAGCAATACCTGACTCTTCTTTTATTTCTTCTTGGTTA
>JAYUJA010000139.1:0-5062 GCA_043765495.1 Bacteroidia bacterium | reverse complement strand
ATAATTTATTCATTAGAAAGGCGATTTTAGGTGTTGTTACGAACTACAAAATTAGCCTTTCTTTTTTAATCAACATTTTTTATCGGGTAGAGTAATTTTTATTATTAGATAACTCATTTCTGTCATGCTAGTATTCAATAATCCTGTAATAGTATAGCTAAATAGAGCTGCTATGCTTTCGCCTTCTTTGCCTTTATAATCCTTGTTAGTTAGTGTATCCATTACCTTTTGTAGTAGTATTGTATCCACTATCGACATAGGCGTTACTATCCCTGCTTTTTTATACCACTCCTCGTCATTGCTGTTAGTTAGGGTTATTAAGTTTTTGTACTCTGTTTTTGCTAGTTCTGTTTGGTTCGTATAGTCGTAGGCACTTGCTAGATTTTCTCTCACATTGCTCTGGAAAGGGTATCTTTCTTTTTCTTTTTTTAATAATTGAATAGCAGTATTGTATTCTTTTTTCTCTGCTAATTTATTACCTACATTAGCAAAAAAGTGAGATTTCTCTAATACGTCTAAACTCTTTAAAGCTTTAGAAAATTCATTTTTATCAAAATACTGATCTGCTTCGAAAGCAACAAAAGGTGTATTAGGCTTGGATCCATATTTTTGGTTTATATATTGTACATAGTCTTCTTTACCTTTTTTACCGTTTTTTATTTGCTTGAGATAATAATTTTTATCGATATTCCAGCTACTATATTTGTCTTTTATGTTTTTTAATAATGCTTCTTCTTCTTTGGGGTCAGTACTTAAGTTATACTGCATGGTTAGTAGTTCTAGTGTTTTTCCATACGTATCTATACCATTTTTTATACACGTAGCTAGCGTGTCCATTACTTTTTTATCTTCTTTACTGTTGTTTTCTAGCTCTTCTAGTCCTTTCATATAGTATATATAGGCTTCCTTGCTATTATTCAACAACCCATTTTTTAGCATACGTATAGAGTCAGCTTTATCGGTTTCTCCACCTCCACGACGTATTGTCATAGTTATTTTACTACCAAAAGCCTCCGAAATAGTACGAGTTCCTCCCGATTCTTTTAATAAGTCTATCTTATAATTCACGAACCCTACATAGCTAGGAAAAGCTTTATATGCGTTATTTAAAATTGTTTGTTGTTTCTCTTCTTTTTCGTACAAGCTATGTTGTACATTACCTAGATGGTACAAAAAACTAGTAGTATCCTGCTTGTTATATGCTTTCCACATCGTGGATATACTAGGTGTAACGTCTGTTGTTACGTTAGTAGTACTTTTAGTATAAGCTTGTGGAGTAGCACTATATCCAAAATCTTTTATTCCTTTATTGCCGATAGTCGTAAAATACAAAGAAAAATTATTACTAGATCCACTTGTAAGCTGTACTACTATTCTATTGTATCCTTTATTTAGCTTGCATTTATATACTTTATACGATTCTTCTCCTTGCGCTTCGTCCATTGTTTTATCATTTATCCATACTCTATATTTCTGTTGTGTAGTAAGGTGTAGCAATACTTCTTGTTCTTGGTTACTTTGTACGAAACTTTGTAGATAGTGTATTTCATCATTGCCTATTTGTCCATAGCATTCGCCATACTCTATCCAGTAGTCCATGTGCTTGGTAGGCAGTAGTTCCCATTTTATTTTTCTTCCTCCTTCTCCATCGAAGGTTTTGGTACCAGCAGCATTGTCTAGTACCTCCTTGTATTCGTAGTTAAATACATTGTTTGTATTATCAAAAGGACCTACTATTTGCCAATCTTTCACCATCACAACAGGCGATTTTGCTTCTATTTCTTCCCAAGGCAGTAAATTGTATTTATAGTGAGGTAGCAAAATATCTCTACAATTCACTGTTTTTACTATATCGTCTATACTAGGGTTAGCATTCACTTTTTCTATTTCTGTGATGTATTTTTCTGTATCATATGTTACGTCACTAGGTAGCGAAGGGGCAATAAAACGCCATAGATACGCATCACTACTTGCAGATAGTAAGGCATTCCAATCAAATGCTTTTCTGTGGCACTATACTCGGATATATACGATAAGTAATAAAGTCCATAAAGAGCCTTCTCTTTCGTAGTTTGGTCTTTACTATCTTTCAAATTCTTAAAAATCTTCTCTGCTTCTTTGAATTTGTTGTTAGAAAAATACTTCCAAGCATCGTCTATGCTTGCATTTTGGGCTTGTAACGCATTAGTACAAGCAAATAATAAAAAATAGGATACTAACTTAAACATACGCATAATAAAATAATTAGGTTTATAGTACTGCAAATATATACAATATACAATATCTTTTACACACAAAAAATCCTAACAAATTTATTGTTAGGATTATAAAGGGTATATTTGTTAAAATTTTACTTAATCGTCGATGTGTTTTTTACCTAATAACACTGCCCCCACCATCGCAGCGATGAATAAGATAGAACTTATTTCAAAAGGAACAAGATACTCTTTGAATAATACTTGCCCAATACTGCTTACCTGCCCAAATTTTTCAGGCAAAAATCCATTCCCATATTGCGTAAGGTTTCCACTATCCTTTACAGCTGCTAATACTACTAGCATCAGCGCCCCACCTGCCGTTACACACGCCAGTCGCTTGTAGATAGAACTAGTAGGCTCTGAATCCTTATTCAAATTCAGCATCATCACCACGAATAAGAACAATACCATGATTGCCCCAGCATATACTATTATCTGCACCACAGCCAGGAATTCCGCACTCAATAGTATGTAATGCCCTGCTACCGAGAACAAGCATATTACTAAATATAGAATACTATGTACAGGATTACGAGCAAATATTACTGCCAATGCAGATACTAACGTAATGATAGATAAAAGAATAAATGGTATTGTAGCTACTATTTCCATAAGATAGTGTATTTTTTATAGCCGCAAATATAAGCTAATTTTATTGTATCCATAAAAAAAACGTTGCATTTAGCAACGTTTAGGATATATTTTTAGGTGGTAACTATTACTTCTTCTTTTTTATTTTTAGAAAGCCCTTGACGTACCAAAGCTTCTAATTCTGCAGCGAGCTCCTTATCTTCGGATAGTATGCTTTTTACAGAATCTCTACCCTGCCCTAGCTTTCTATCTTTGTAACTAAACCAAGACCCCGCTTTTTTTATTATTTCTAGCTCTACTCCTAAATCTATTATTTCACCGATTTTAGAAATTCCCTCTCCATATATAATATCAAACTCCGCATGGCGAAATGGTGGAGCAACTTTGTTTTTTACTACTTTTACTTTTATTCTATTTCCTTGTACTTCATCACCGTCTTTTATTTGTGTCGATTTACGTATGTCTAAACGTACCGAAGAGTAATATTTAAGCGCATTACCACCAGTAGTAGTTTCTGGATTACCGAATACTACACCTATTTTTTCACGCAATTGATTGATGAATATACAACAGCAGTTCGTTTTATTGATATTACCAGTCAGTTTACGCAAAGCCTGCGACATCAACCTAGCATGTAACCCCATTTTCGACTCTCCCATCTCTCCTTCTATCTCACTTTTTGGCGTTAATGCAGCTACCGAATCTATTACTATCAAGTCTATAGCACCTGAACGGATAAGGCTGTCTGCAATCTCCAACGCCTGCTCCCCATTATCTGGCTGCGATATTACTAACTCATCAATGTTCACTCCTAATTTTTGTGCGTAGTTTCTATCAAATGCATGTTCTGCATCGATGAAAGCTGCTAGTCCTCCTCTCTTCTGTGCTTCTGCGATAGCATGGATAGCTACCGTAGTTTTACCCGAAGATTCTGGGCCATATATCTCTATTATTCTTCCTTTTGGAAGCCCGCCAACTCCTAATGCAGCATCTAGTCCTATCGATCCAGTAGAGATTATCTCTATTGCTTCTATAGCAGAATCCCCCATTTTCATCACTGCGCCCTTTCCGTATGCCTTTTCTATCTTTTCCAAAGTAGTATTCAGCATTTTTAATTTCAATTGTTTTTCATCGAGTGTTTCCAAAGCTTCTTTTGACATGTTACCTAATGTTTTGTTGTGAATAAATAAAATTAAAAAAGCAAAGGTATAGAATAGAAAAATATTATCCTAATAATTAGTAAAAAATATATCACCCTACTCCAAAATCCCATTTCCCTACACCAATAAAGACTATTTATTCCCTCCAAAATCCTAAAATAAGCGTTATGCCTACTTCACATGTATTTGTATGTTTTATTAATAAAATGCTAAACGCCATATAAAAGCCGCTTTTTGTAAATAAATTTATTTTTTTTAATCTAATTTTAATAAATCAAACGAATGATTAGATAATTTATTTTTTTGTGAAAAAGTAGAAAAAAGTAATAAAAGTAATATCTTTGTGGTCTCACTTTACTGTTTTAGTTTATTACTATTAAAATATTACCCTACTATGAAAAATTATCTACAAATTTTAGCTGGAATCACCATCGCTTGCACTTTATTAAACGCTTCTTGTGATAGTACCACACCTACCGAGCCTACACAACCAGAAGTAGTAAGAATCCTAGACAAAAGCGCCTATTACAGCCAAGTACCCCATTGCGATTTGTACGCATTACAAGTAGACATGAACGCAAACGGTAGCTACAACGATGCAGGAGACAAAGTATACATACCAACCAACCCTAGAGCTACTTGGAGATTAGAAACCATGGTTACCCATATAAACATGGAAGTGCTAGAAGGTCAAGTAGGAAGCTGCCCAGATATGTCAGGCGAAAACAGACCAAGAAACTACACCAGAGTAAGCTTATTTTAATCTTTGATTTTAATAAATAAAAATACATAACTACTAATCCCATTGCTTTGTAATGGGTTTTTTTCTTTTACACCATGACCATCAATCAGTGGATAGCCGCGCACCTGCCTTACTCCCTAAAACAAACACTAGGGTACTATAAAAGACGCACAGCCTACAAAAAAATACAAGATACTACCCTTACTACTTACTGCAATATATGCCATACCCACCACCATGGGCTTATCCCGCTAGATACCACCACCCTTAATAGTATGTGCTACGTATGCGCCTCCCATAGTCGCCACCGC
>JAYUJA010000138.1:0-68923 GCA_043765495.1 Bacteroidia bacterium | reverse complement strand
TATGGCAGCAAAATCTAGTTTCAAAAAATCTTCGGATAAGATAGCTAGTTCTGGATAGTTTTTGCGTAAAAACACTACCGACTCTTCATCTATTTCCACGACTTTGAAGTCTTTGATAGGCTTTTTTATCAAATATTTTGTAAGAACTCCTGTACCTGGCCCTACTTCATACACGTGGTCCAAATTGCTAGTAGCGGCATCTACTATGGCTTCTGCTATGGTTTCATCGGCTAGAAAATGCTGCCCTAAATGCTTCTTGGGTTTTACGGGGTGGAATAAGGAATTTTTGTTCATGGCGTTTTTTATAGTTTAATACCTGTTATTTTATACTTATTTCTTTTTTACGATAATAACGTCTTCATTCACCAAAACAGGCGTATAAATTGCTGTATTTTGTAGTTCTTTTATCCACTTCTTTGTTAGTGCTGGGTTATCTTTATTGGGCCATAAATCAGGCGTTGTATCGTTTTTTATAGCTATATAATCGGTTTCTCGTCGTACATCTGGGAATAAATATACGGTATCACGGTAGGCTACATGCGGCACAAAACAATTATCTGCGGATACTACTGCTTCGATAGGGATACTATTCAATGCGGTATGGATAGCAGCTACGTTTTTATAATCTGTTGCATAATGTGTAGGACTCCAAAATGTGGTAATTGCTCTATCGTGGTATACAGATATTGGGCTTTGTGTTATTTTTATCGTACAGATGCTAGTTGTTAGAAGTAAACTAATAGGAATATAGGTACTGTATCTTTTTTTAGAAATCAGCCAATGTTCATACACAGTATACGATCCTAGTGCAATAATAGGCAAAAATTCAATACAATACTGGTATTTTGTTCCCCATTTTATTACATCATTATTAAAATATTTTTGAGTAAATATAGGCAGCAACATAAAAAGATACTGTGGTCGCCAAAATAATAGTATGCCGCCTGACAACAAAAATACTATATTACTTTCCATCTTTATATTATTTCCTATTGTATTTGGTAAATGGTTAAAAAACAATCCTTTTAGTGGAATAATTGGCTGTAATACCATTGTTTTTATGGTCTCTCCCATCGTATTTCCTAATAATGCATACTTAAAATGATTATACCTTTCGGCGAACATAGGTACGAATATTTTTAATACAAACAAGAAATGAGCAATGGATACAAAGGCAAAAAACAAAGATGCGCTTCGTATGGATTTATCTTTATAGTGCAACCATGCCAATCCTAATCCTATAAAAGCCCCCCAGAGAGCCATGTTTTCTTTGCTTGTAATCAATAGGAAAGCAAATAGTGTAAATTTCAACCACTTTTTTTGTTCTAGATATAGAAAAATATATGGTACACACATCGTACCAATTACATTGTAATGAAAATCATAGCTTACTGCAGAAAATACGCCCCAAATACAAAAAAAATGAAAAGTAAATAGATGTGCAGTGGCTTTATTATTGCTTTTGTAAAATACATATTTGTATATTCCGTATCCGCCTAGTAGTATGGCTATTATCTGTATTACTAATAACGTATACGACCCTAACACATTAGCAATAGGGGTAATAAATAAGGAAGTGATACTAAAATGATCGGCTAGTAAATTAGAAACATAAATAGATTTATAATACAAAGTTGGATCGTTCCAATGCCCATGCTGATAGTCGTATATTTCATTGATAAAAATGCCCAAATCGAAGCCATACGTTCTGAAATTATAATGGTTTACCAAAGAAATAATACTGTATATGAATCCCCAAAACAACATAGTCACCCATAAGTATTTTTCCCAGTAGTTCCAGTTTAGTATGGTTTGGAGTATTTTCATGGAGTATTTTTTTATTTGATAGATCGAGAGAAATATTGCCCACCTAGTGGTATGCGTTGTAGGTATTTTTCTAGAGTAATAAAATATTTGAACAATGATTTTCGTGGAAAAAACAAGATGAAATTTATTTTATTGCTTACAAAAGGAACTTGTTTTAGTAATTGTTTCGTGTAAGAAGGTTTTAGTAATACAGCATCTGCATCAAAGGGGCAAGTATTCACGATGTGCATGGTTACAGGATTGTGTGGGTTGTGCTCGAATATGTATAACCTACCGCCAGGTTTCAGCACTCTATACATTTCTTTTAATAAAGCTAGATGGTATTCAAAACTAATATGGTGCAATACACACGCAATGAATAGTATATCGGCACTATTATCCGCAACTGGAATAGTGATGCCATTGTATAGCTTAAAACTTGCTTTGGGTAGTTGCTTTTGCTTTGCTACTTCGATGCTTTCTTGGGATACGTCTATGCCTATGTAGCTACTTTTTGGGAAATAGGTATCGAAATAGACCGCACTAATCCCATCTCCACAGCCGATATCTACAATATCGTACACTGCATCAGCTTCTAATTCTCTTATCTTTTTTACTTTTAATTCTGCAAAATAACTACTATCTGTGCCAATAAAATGAATATTCTCATTGTGGATAGCTCTATAATCTGTTGCAAAGCTATCAAAATCGTCAAAATTTCTTTCCATAACTTGTTTCTGAATTTCTTTAAAAACTGGTTGTATTTATGCTTTGCTATGTAATTCGTCGTCTACTAGCAAGGCAGCACTTTCACTTCCTACTATTTTATTGTCTTTTTTAGAGAAAAACAAATTGATACGTCCCATGTGTAGCCCTGCCCACCCCATTTGCGTAACCCATATTTCTTTTTTATCTCTATTGCGCATGATGGTAGGTTTTTCTAAATAGGTATGCGTATGCCCTCCAATGATAAGATTGATATTTTTGGATTCTTCGGCTAGTACTCTATCGGATATTTTTTTGTCTTTATAAGAATATCCTAGATGCGACAAGCAAATAACGTAATCACATTTTAATTCATTTTTTAGAAAATAGGATAATTCTGCTGCTTTTTCTAGTGGGTCTAGGTATTTTGTATTCGCATAGCCTGCTTTGGATACCAACCCTTCTAGCTCTACGCCTACTCCAAAAATACCTATTTTCACCCCATCTTTTACGAATACTTTATAGGGTTTTATTTTAGAATGCTTGGCAAGTACCGTGTCCGAAAAATCATAGTTCGCATTAATCATGTCGAACGAAGCCAATGGCAATTGTTTCAACAAACCTTCTAGTCCATTATCAAAGTCATGATTACCAATAGTAGAGGCATCGTACTCCATCGCAGACATTAATTTATATTCCAATTCTCCACCATAAAAATTAAAATAGGGCGTACCTTGAAATATATCGCCTGCATCTAGCAACAATACATTTTTTTCTTTTGCGCGTACATTTTTAATGAAAGTAGAACGACGAGCTGCTCCTCCTAGATTCGGATTTTTTGGATCGCTGGCTGGCCACGGCTCTATACGGCTGTGCCAATCGTTGGTATACAGTATAGTAAGTTTGGTAAATTCTCCCTTATTAGCAAGGTCTTGCAACGCCCATAGCGAAGGAGTAACTAATAAGCCTGTGCCAGCTACTACCGAATTGCGTAGAAAATCACGGCGAGATAAATTATTTTTCATAGGTAATACGTCCTTCAATAGTAGTGGTTAGAGATTTGCCTTTTTTGAATAGTTCTTCACAGTACGTCACGATGCTTTCGCGTATCAGTAAGCCTGTTTTTTTGGTATATTTGCTTTTGGTGAAATCAAACTTATCGCCACCTGCTGCTAGATAGTCGGAAGTACCTACCCAGTATTCTTTTTCCATGTCCCAAGGTTTACCGTCGATACTCATGGCGTTTATTTTGCCTTCTTTGATTGCCATCTTAAATCCTTGTGATACTGGCATTCCACCTTTTAGAGCTACCATTTCTAGTACATTGTATACGTCTTTTCCTTTTATATTGATGGCTACTAGCTCATTTTCGAATGGCATTAATTCATAAATATGCCTAACCGTGATTTCTCCTTTGGGGATTGGCGCTCGCAGTCCGCCATTATTCAGTACTACAAAATCTATATTGTGTCCTAGTTTTGCTTCTATGGTGCTTTTACAAATATCCGATACTACATTTCCTAACAAGCCTTCTGGGTCGCCTTTTACTAGGTTTTTTTCAGAAATACCTATTATTCTATTCATTTTGGAATCTATCGCTAGCTTGTAAGGTGCTATAATCCGTACGATGGTAGTATCCTCTTCTGCTGCTTCTACCTTCATGGTAGTAGGTTGGAATTCTGTTTTTGCTAAATAAACTTTTTTAGTACAAACAGTAAGGGTTGGTAATAATAGAAATGCTACTATCCAAATATGTTTTTTCATGAAGGAGGAAGATGTATGAGTTTTTGCAAGGTGCAAATTTATATATTTCAGGTAATAAATACTAAATAATGTTAAATATTTATTTAATAATAACTTGGGTAGTGCTACTTAAAAAAAAAGACTGCCTCGTAAGACAGTCTTTTGTATTAGTTTCATCAAAATAGAACTTAAAATTATTTTACCATTATTTTTCCTACCGTTAGTGGAGTGTGTTTCGAAGATATTTTATAGGTATACAATCCTGGTGATAAGTTGCTTACATTGGTTTGGATAAAAGCAGAACTACTTACTTGTGTGTGTACTATTTTGCCTGCTAGATCTAACAATTCTAATTCATAAATATCGTAAGCACTAGTATTTAATTGGAAATTTAGTACTTCGCTAGCTGGATTTGGATATACTACTGTACTTACTGTATTCAAGTTGTGGATACCTGCTGTAGCGAAGGTACTGTATACTACTTCTTCTGATCCTACTACTAATCGGTAGATATGGTTAGGGCTTACTGGTTGCATGAAACCATGGGTTTGTAAAGCTGGTACAGTACCTTGGCGTAGCATAATATCGTCTTCATATAGCTGCCAATCTTGTGCATTGTTTGTATTATTGATAATCATACCACCAAATAATGTATCGTTTCCTATGATTAAGTTGGTGTCAAGTATTACACCACTTCCAATAGTATCTCCTAGTACTGTGATTGTAAAATCCTGTGTTAAGTTTTGTGCAATACAATTCGCTGGACCAGGAACTAGAGTTACACTTACACTACTTATTGCATTGGTAGTTCCTGCATTTTGAGCGATAAAGTCTGGGATAGAACCTAGTCCACTTGCAGCAAATCCAGTAGAAGCATTACTATTTGTCCAAGCAGCATTTGTTGGCAAACCTTGTATATGCACTGTTTGCCCTCGTAGTATTTGCAAGTCGTATAACTGTGGCAAGCCATAACTAATAGTTACATTTACCTGACCTACATCTGTCAATCCTGCACTATTTGTGATTTGGTATGTAAATACGTCTGTACCACAATAATCTTCATTTGGTGTGTAAGTAGCTACACTTGGTACGTTGAAAGATACTGTTCCATGCAATGGTGGAGTTATAATGATAGCTGTTAATGTACTATCTGCTACTTGCGATGCATCATTGAATAAAATAAAACCTTCTTTTGGAGTGTTGAAATTTACACTTAAATTATCGTCTACTGCTATTGGGTTTTGTGCGTTTGCACTGCTGATAGATGTGAAAGCTAGTAATAAGCTTGCTAACATCTGAAGAGTTTTGTTTTTCATTACGTAAGTAAAATTAAAAGAATAAATAATAGTTTGTTATTTGATGTTGCAAAGATGCGGCAATACTTCCAGCTTCACAAATATATATAAAGTACTTTGTGAAATTATTAAGCTAGTTTTTATTTAGTAATTATTTTATAAACAATAATTTACATATTTATTTAGTGAAACGTATTGTGTTATTTATTTTAATAGTAAAATGTGAATAAAATTGTTGTATATTTGCAGTGCTTGTTTTTTATAATGAGTTGTTTATATTTATACTTTGTGAATTAATTATGCTTCAATTTAAATTAATAATATTAATAGATGCCATTGATAGTAATGAGAAAAAAATGTTTTTACAATGGTTGAACAGTGATTTTTCTGCAAGTTACAAAGAAATAATTAGTTTGACGAGCTATTTATTAAAGTATTTAGACAAAAAAGAGAAATATTTCACCAAAGAAAAAGTATTTACACAGCTATATGGCAAAGAAACCTATAACGATACTCGGCTTCGCAAAGTTTTTAGCGATACGTACTTACAATTAAGGCGTTTTTTGGCGTACCAGCAGTATGTAGTAAAACAAGGTATTTGGGAAGAATATTTTTTTATAGAAACATTGAAAGAAAAAGGGCTTTATTCGCTTGCTACCCAGCAGTTGAAGCATTTCAAACAAAAACTAGACAATTATCCTTACCTAGATACGCTAGCATTGTACCAACAATTTATCTATGAGCAACAAAAACAAATACTATTACACTACAAGCAACGCGACAAAGAAAGCAACATACAAGCAGTAGCAGATGCTTTTGATAGCTATTACATCGTAGAAAAATTACGAATATTACAAAACGTGCGTAGCCATCAGAATGTGTATGAAACTACTTATACTACCTACCTAGAACCAGAAATACTACACCTAGCCAGTATTCCGCCTTTCGCAGCTACGCCATTGGTACAGCTATACCAGCTTGGTTATGTGTGTATATTGCATTTTAATCTAGAAGATTACGAGGCATTTAAGCCATTGTTTTACCAGCATATCCATCAATTTAACGCCCATCAACTACGAGATTTCTACATGATGATGATAAATTTTTGTATAAAAAAAATAAATGAGGGACAAAAGCACTATTATGAAGAAGGACTAAACTGGTACATACAAGCATTTGATTCCAAAGCAATACTAGAATATGGTTTTTTAAGCCGTTTTACCTACCGTAATGTAATCGCTATTTGCCTAGCACTCGCCAAGTATGCACAAGCGAAACAAATAATAGAAAATTGGAAAAATTATTTAGAGCCAGAATACCAAGAAAGCTTGTACACCTTCAACCTATGCAAGTACCATTACCAACTAAAAGATTATAAAAAAGCCATTAAAATACTGCTAACCAATGATTATGATGATAAATTATTGAATTTAAGTGCCAAGGTATTGTTGTTAAAAATATACTACGAAGCAAAAGATTTTCGCTCGCTGGATACTACTATCGAAAGCTGTAAAGTATACCTAAAACGACAAAAAGTAGTAGGCTACCATCGTAAAAATTATACCAATTTTCTGGATATACTAAAAAAATTAGCCACCAATATGTCCAAAAAAGAAGGGCAAGAAATACTAAAACCAATAGTAGAAAACACCAATCCATTAACCGAAAAACAATGGCTACTACAACAAATAGCAGCATTATAAATTAGGCTACTAGGATAAAATAGACTATCTTTGGTACTTATTACATCAAAAGTCTTGTAAAAATCGTTATACATACCATAAGAAAAATATAGTAATAGATATTTATGCGGCTATATAGTTGGTTATTCAGTATTTGTATCAGTATGGGGCTATACAGTCAATCCATACTCAAAACCCCGCTTGTGTGTACAGATACTGTTAGTTGGCATATTCTGGATACTATTTTTCGTCATTACACCACTATAAAAGGTATTCCAACGCCGTGCTATCAACGAAAGCAAGACAGTATACAATGCAGATGTATGGGCACTTTCGAGCTAGAACATACGGCAGCTACTCTTACCCTAATCTACCAGCGTACCGATACCGCACTATGGCAATATAGAAGGGGAAGTATGCAGAAAAATCCGTTTAATTTACCACCTATTGCCACTACAACTTCTAATTTATCCATCGTAGATACTAAAACAGCAGGGATAAAGCAAAATGGAGGTTTGACACGTGGGATAAGTTTTGGAAATAACCAAGACGTGAATATTAATTCTAAATTCAACCTAGAAATAGAAGGAGCTATCACGGAAAAGGTAGGAATAAAAGGCGTAATAAAAGACGATAATATACCCATACAACCAGAAGGAAATACACAAGACTTACGAAATTTTGATTTGATATACCTACAATTTTTCAGTAAAAAATGGAAATTCACATTAGGAGATTATTTTTTAATACAACCAAAAGCTTCTTATTTTTTAGGATTCTCGAAAAAAGTAAAAGGAATAGAAATTAGTTACCTAGATACCCTACAAAATGCCATACAAGGCGGGAGTGTCGCTTATTCTACTACCAAAGGAAAGTTTGTACGCAATAGTTTTAATGCAATAGATGGTAGTGCAGGTCCCTACCGTTTGAAAGGAGAAACCAATGAGCCATTTATCACTGTACTGGCTACTACCGAAAAAGTTTTTTTGAATGGTAAAAGAGTAGATAGAGGAGAAGATAGAGATTATATAATAGATTATAACACAGGACAAATAACCTTCACTACCAAGCACCTACTCACCAAAGATGATAGAATAGTAGTAGAATTTGATTATTCTAACCAGAATTTTAGTAGAAATGTAACCCACGCTAATGCTTTCTACTATACTCCTACCCTAAAAACGCAACTGCACATATACCAAGAAAAAGACAATAAAAACAATCCAATACAGGCACTTACGCCTACTACTATACAGCTAATACGAACATTAGGAGATGCCGCAGCAGATAGCATGGTAGTAGTAGCAGATAGTGTAGCATTTAGTTATACACAGGTTTTGTATAGAAAAATAGATACCATCGTACAAAATAATCCCTACACTTTCTACCGATATAGCCTTACTGCTAGTGGCACACACTATCGTCTTAATTTTCGATATGTAGGGGCGAATAAAGGCAATTATACATTATTAAATAGCACCATAAACGGCAAAGTATACGTATGGAAATCTCCTATCAACCAAGTACCACAAGGTGATTATAACCCTACCCAATCGTTGGCTGTACCTTCTCAAAAAACAATAATAACCCTGCAAAATACCTATACAAAAGGCAAATGGCAAATAAGTAATGAATTAGCGTTAAGTAATGTAGATAAAAATACTATCAGTAAATTACAAGATACAGATAATAATGGCTTTGCAATAAAAACAACCCTCCAACACACTAGCCACTTACTCACTATTAAAGATACTTTAAAACTACACTATGGCATACAACATGAGTTAGTACAACGAACTTTTTCTACGTTGCAGCCTTATCGCAACCAAGAGTTTTATAGAGATTGGAATACGAATAATAAAATCACATCGCTAGAAAATTGGGTAAGTGCTTTTTTTATCGCAAATTATTCTACCAAGTGGACGATGCAATACCAATTGGGCAATTTCTCTCAAAAAAACAACTATACAGGAATACGACAAGAAATAACTACTACTTGGACGCCTGATACCACGTTCAAAATAAACTACCAAGCCAGCTATACGTATTCCACAGCAGCAGAGACTAAAAAGAAATTTTACCGACATATCACACAAATCCAAAAAAAATGGCGCACTATCCAAGCTACCTACAAAGACGATATAGAATATAATATGCAAAGAAAAGATACCATTGCCAATACTTCCTACCTGTACTACAACCCTACCCTACAAATAGACATAGATATTACACCTAAACTGCAGTATAGTATGTACCAACAAGCGCGCTACGACTGGAAATATCCTAAAAATACTATACATAAAATAGCCACTTCTACCACCACAGGAGCAGCTATCCAATACCTATACGACGATCAGAACTATTTCAAACTACAAACTAATTATAGAAAACTAACTATCCTAGATACCTTGCTTTCTAGTACTAAAAAATCTGAAAAAACCCTACAAAGTATCTTGGATTATAGATGGCAAGGTTGGAATAAAACAATCACTATACAAGGTATGTATCAACTACAAACCCTAGTAGAACCCCAATACGTGATGACGTATATACCAGTATCCACAGGGCAAGGGACGCATAATTGGGTAGATTATAACCAAGATAGTATTCCACAAATCAATGAATTTGAAAAAGCAATATACAATTACCAAGCAAATTATTTGCCTTTCTATAGCCCTACTACCAATGTGGTAAGGGTAATAAATAAATCGTGGACACAGCAAATAGCGACACAATTTAGCCAATCTGCTTCCTTACCTTCTTTTTTCAAAAAAATATATTTACAAACGAATCTACAAATACAACAAAAAACCAATACTACTAACTTTTTTACCCAATTAACCCCCTATCAAAAAAACAGTACTAACTTGCTTACTAATAGAAGTAATATAAAACAAGGAGTACATTTCCAAAAAAACCATGCTGTATGGGGGGCTGGCACTGTTTTTATGCTTACTAGTAACAAATCATTTCTAAACAATGGCTTTGCGTACCAACAAGCAAAAGAGATGGAAACCTATGTATTTTACAAACTAAACGATTCGCTTACTTTCACTACGAAATATATTCTATCGCAAAACGTATCTTCTACGGATTTCTCTACTACACGGAATTTTACCATTCACGCCACTACTATCCAACAAGAAATACAGTACAAATGGCGAGGAAAAAACAGTGTCCAACTCACAGGCATATATAGCAATAAATACACTACCAATAAGCTAGAACAAGCAATTAATAAACAACTCACGTTACAATATACCTACCAAGTAATCCCTAAAAACATATTACTCCTAAAATCTTCTTTCCTACACTTGACCTACTACGGTACTACTAATACCCCCATAGCCTACGAACTACTACAATCGTTACAAAAAGGCACTAACTGGGTAAATACTATATCTTGGAATAAAAACATTACTAGTACTATACGCCTGTTATTAGCCTATGAAAATAGAAAAAATACTTCTTCTGATTGGCTACACTGGGCAAATATGCAATTGCAAATAATATTTTAACATTTGTTAATTCTTTTTAATATTGATTACTAGAATGTTACGAATTATGTGTAAAAAAATAATGGTTTATATTAAAAAAGTATTTATATTTGCAGCATAAAATTTAACATTTATTAACATTTTTATTTTAATCAAAAAATGAGAAAATTAGCAATTATCGCAGCAATAGCTGGTACAGCGTTTTTAGTATCTTGTGGAGGTGGTGTAGATGCTACTAAAGCAGACCAAGTAGCAATCGCTTTCCAAAAAGCAATGACAAGTGGAGATGCTGATGCAGCAAAAAAACTAGCAAAAACAGGAACGAGTGATTGGATAGATATGGCTATTACAAAAGCTAAAGAAGATGGAGTAGGTGCTAAAATAGAAAAAGCTACTTGTGCTGATGAGAATGGCAAACAAAAATGTATGGTTTGTTGTGGTAAAGATGGTAAAGAAACAGCTGTTTTGTTATCTAAAAATGCAGATAAATACCAAGTAGAAATGAGCAAAGAAGAGTATACAGGTGCTGGTGCTGCTGATGCATTAGGTGGTTTAGGAGATTTACTAGGAGGAGCTACAGATTCTTTATCTAAAGCATTACCAAAAGTAGGTGAAGAAATGAAAAAAGCGGGTGAAGAAGTAAAAGCTGCTGGCGAAAAAGCTGCTCACTAAAATACTATTAGCATAACAAAATATACTATATCCTTAAAGGTTACTGATTTCAGTAGCCTTTATTTTTTGTCTACTTGCGAGCCTAGTAATGAATACTTGCCGCTTACACACATCTTTTTAAAAACAAAATAGCCTATCTTGTAAAAAAGACAGGCTATTTATATAATATTGGTTTACAATTATTTCGCTTTCTTAATTGCTAATTTTGCAGCTATGGTTACTTTTATAGTCTTTGCTATTTTTGCTATTACTAGAGTAGGTACTTTGATATCATAATCTTTTAGTGGTATATCAAATTCTGCATCTATGCTTATCGTCCCAGACTTTACGGTCATAGTTCCGTCGAACGTACGTAATTGTTTTTTACCATGCATATCCATGTAGCCAGTTACGGTTACTTTATATACGCCATCTTTGGTTACGTCTATATCTTGGTTTACTTTGCCACGAAAAGAAGATAGGCGATATTTGTCACTTTCCATGTATTTTTCATTAAAATGCTCCTCCATTAAGTCACTCGGGAAATCAAACGAAGTATTCGCAATACGAAAAGCAACAGAATCATTCGTAGCATTATAAATAGCTAATCCTGTGGCACTTTTAGCACTAATATCCTCTACTGGTGTAGAAGAAAAAAAAGATACTTGTACGGATTTTTCGGAAGAGACGTATACTTGTGCATGGACACTTTGTAAAGATGCGGCTATCAATAAGCCAGTCAGTATTTTTTTCATAGGATTGTATGTTTTTTATGTAAATAGAATACGAAAATGCTAACAAATACTATTCCAAAACCGAATTTATATACTCTATTGTTATTACACTAATTCTGCTACCGACTTGCTTCCATAGGCTAGGTCACCAGCATCGCCAAGTCCTGGTACGATATACGATTGTACGGTCATTTCTTCATCTATAGCACCTATCCATAGTTGGGCAGTAGAAGGCAGTCTACGTTGTAAGTATTCCAATCCTTCTGCGCTTGCTATGAGTCCTACTATATGGATTGCTTTGGGATTTCCTTTTTGCAACAAAGCTTTATAGGCTAGGTACATGGATTGTCCTGTGGCTATCATTGGATCGGCAAGTATCACTACTTTATTATCGATAGATGGGCTGGATACATATTCTACTTGTATATCAAACGTACCATCTTTATGGTGGCGACGGTAGGAAGAAATAAATGCGTTTTCTGCTTTATCCAAAAAGTCTAGCATACCTTCGTGTAATGGTAATCCAGCTCGTAGTATAGTGGCTAGTACTGGTTGGCTACTTAATACACTTGTGATTGCTGTGCCTAGCGGTGTGATTACTTCTGCTGGCACATACTCCAAGGTTTTACTAATTTCGTAACTAATAATTTGTCCTAATCGTTTCATATTTTTTCTAAAGCGCATACTATCTGCTTGGATAGTGGTATCTCGCATTTCGGCAATAAAATGATTAGCGATAGTATTGTTTTTACTGATTACGTGTAACATAAGAGTAGAATAGTTGGTAGGTTGCAAAAGTATGCAATTTATTGGTTAAAATTAGATATAATAAGAATAAAATAGTTACAGTTTTCGTATTACCATGCAGCCATCTCTTACTGGTAGTAGTACATTTTCTACTCTATCGTCGTTGGTTATATAGGCGTTGAACTCTTTGATGCGTCTAGTTTCGGCATCTTTCATTGGTATTTCACTATCGGATAGGCATACTTTACCACTCCATAGTACATTATCCACTAGTATAAAACCTCCTTTTCGTACAGATGGTAATATTTCTTGGTAATAATACAAATATCTTTCTTTGTCGGCATCAAGGAATACAATATCCCATTCTAGTTTTGGTAACGTAGGGATAATTTTTTTTGCATCGCCACAATGGGTCACGATCTTATCTTCTAGTCCTGCTTTTTGGATATATTTCAGTACCATAGGGTTTAGTTCATCGTTAATGTCTACGGTATGTAATACGCCATTCTCGGTTAGTCCTTTTGCTAGGCATATAGCAGAATACCCAGTATATGTACCAATTTCTAATATATTAGTAGGCTGTATCATGTGGCTAAACATGGCTAGCATCTGTCCTTGTAGATGCCCTGATAGCATACGAGGTATCAGTATTTTAGAATAGGTTTCTCGGTTTAATTCTGCTAAAATAGTATTCTCTGGTGTGGTGAACTCTTCTGCATAAGCAGCGATAGGTTCTGGTAAAAATTCCATGTTATAAAGTTATTAGGTTAAAAAATTAGAAGCTACTATTAAATCTTTTGTTTTGGTAGAATAATCATAAAATCCTCTTCCTGATTTTATACCTAAACAGCCAGCTTGTACCATTTTTACTAACAAGGGAGCTGGTGCATATTTAGGATTTTTGAAGCCATCGTATAGTACATTTAAGATATATAGGCACACATCTAAACCAATAAAATCGGCTAACTGCAAAGGTCCCATTGGGTGTCCCATTCCTAGTTTCATGATGCTATCTATCTCGCTTACTCCTGCTACTCCTTCGCTTAACGTGATAATGGCTTCGTTGAGCATTGGCATGAGTATTTTATTGGCTACAAAACCTGGATAATCATTTGCTGGTACTGCTGTTTTTTGCAATTTCTCGCTGATAGATAAGATAGTTTGTAGCGTTTCTTCACTCGTAAAATATCCTTTTATCACTTCTATGAGCTTCATTACAGGTACTGGATTCATGAAGTGCATGCCTATTACTTTATCAGGACGGCTGGTCACACTTGCTATTTCTGTAATGGAGATGGAAGAAGTATTCGTAGCTAGAATGGTAGACGGATTACAAACTTTATCTAACTGCTGAAATAAACTTTTTTTAATCTCTTTATTTTCAGTAGCTGCTTCTATTACTAATTGTGCAGTACTTATAGTTTCGTCTATGGTAGTTTGGGTGTGTATACGGCTTAATATTACTATTTTATCTTCTTCGGTAATGCTAGTTTTTGCTATTTGCCTGTCTAGGTTTTTGCTAATAGTAGCTATTGCTTTTTCCAAAGCTGTGGCGTTAGAATCTATTAATATAGTAGGGAAGCCATTTTGAGCAAATACATGAGCGATACCGTTGCCCATTGTGCCAGCTCCTATTACGACAATAGGGAAAGAAGACATACGTAAATTTAGTTTAAAATTGAATAGTAATGTAAAATACAAAAGTAAATAAAAATACACTTCTTTGTTAGGTATAAAAATATAATTTTGCACATTTATTACATATACTAAAAATACTATGAAGATATTCTGTATTGGTAGAAACTACCCTGACCATGCAAAAGAATTAGGAAATGCAATCCCTACGAATCCTATTTTCTTTATGAAACCTGAAACGGCGCTCATTACCAATAATAAGCCTTTCTTTTTGCCTGATTTCTCCACCGAGATACACCATGAAATAGAAATAGTTTTAAAAATAAATAAAGTAGGAAAAAACATAGCTCCTAATTTTGCACACCGATATTACGATGAACTTACCATCGGATTAGATTTTACAGCCAGAGATTTGCAACAGCAATGCAAAGAAAAGGGATTGCCTTGGGAAATAGCAAAGTCTTTTGATGGTTCTGCTCCTATTGGTACTTTTATTTCCAAAGAAAGTATTACTGAATTTAAAAATATAGACTTTCAACTCACTATCAACCAGCAAGTAAGACAACAAGGAAATAGTGTCGATATGTTATTTTATTTTGATGATTTAATTAGTTATGTTTCTCAATTTGTGACTCTAAAAAAAGGTGATTTATTGTTTACAGGCACACCAGCAGGCGTAGGTAAGGTAGATAAAGGCGATATACTAGAAGGATTTCTAAATAATGAAAAACTATTGCATTGTAAAGTACTCTAACTTATGGCATGATTGTGAAGCCGTAGTACCTTACTGTTTGCTGTGGAGCTACTGGGAATTTAGCATTTTGTGCGTGGGTATTATCATTAATAGAAAATTGGAAATAAATGGGAGCGCTGCCAGCAATAGTTGCCAGATTGTTGGTATTGAAGGTAGTAGAATAGCCGTTAGCAGTGGTATTGCCTACTTGCCATGAACTATATTGTAGCGGAATAGAGAAAAATGGATTAGAAAAATCATTACTATTAAAAGAAAACTTCAAGGTAGCATTGGATAAATTTTCCAAAGCAGTCCAATCATCTTCTACATAAAAAATCCATTTAATATCTTTGTTATTAGGGAATTGTGCTAATGACTCCATGGTAAAAGTTGGAGGACGATTGGTATTTCCTAAAAAATCAAGATCTATGTTACTAGCGTCTACTGCCTTACCATCTTGTATTACTGGTAGGTAATCAGGGGCGGTAGGTAGGTTTCCGTTTATATCTATCGCTCCTGCCATTATCCATTTCCCGATAGCATCTATATCGCTTTGGGGTAGCTTACTACCGATATTATCGTTTGGCATTCTATCGTTTATATTTACAAAACAACAGTTCGTAATGCGTTCATAAAGAACAGATTTCGTAGTATCGAATGGATATACTCTAAACTTAAAAGAATTAGCTAAATTATTTTTTGTAATATTATGCCATACCAACGTACTATACGAAGACTCTACGGTTCTAAAATCTGGTTCAAAATTACCGTCATGGCAACCATAAAGAGCGCATTTAGTAGCGAATATATGCTTGTGCAAGCCTACAAAAGTACTGGTAGTAGTATCTTGAATAGTATTATTAGTAATCGTTGTATTTTGCCAAGATAAAGGCGTAGGAGTTTCTTTTTTACAGGTAATAATGCTTAATAGTATTATTAGAATAATTAATTTTTTCATGATAAAGGTATTTTTAATCCATGCTAATCACTTACAAATATACTAAATAACAATTAAGTGAAACAAAATAAGATAAATTCAGGAATTTAATTTTACCTTTGCCATTCTATTAAAAAAACTTATTCTTTTACATTTATGAACACACTGGTACTGACAGACGTATTAGCAAAACTTGGACTTACTAATGCTATCTCGCAAGGCACTTCTACTGGATTGCATAACCTAGAAACCAACACTACTGATTGTATAGCTTCCTACTCGCCAGTAGATGGCACATTAATCGGCAACGTTACTATTACAGACAAAAAAGCGTATGACACAGTACTACAAAAAGCGCAAGCTGCTTTCCTAGAATGGCGACAAGTGCCAGCCCCTAAAAGAGGAGAAATAGTGCGTCAGATGGGAGATGCTTTTCGTGCTAACAAAGCCGAACTAGGATTTTTGGTTTCGTATGAAATGGGGAAAAGTTACCAAGAAGGATTAGGAGAAGTACAAGAAATGATAGATATATGTGATTTTGCAGTAGGATTATCTCGTCAGTTGTACGGGCTTACTATGCATTCTGAACGTCCTAACCATCGTATGTATGAGCAGTATCACCCAATAGGCGTTGTAGGTATTATATCGGCATTCAATTTTCCAGTAGCAGTATGGGCGTGGAATAGTATGCTGGCGTGGATATGTGGCGATGTATGTGTATGGAAAGGGTCTGAAAAAACGCCTCTTTGTTCCATAGCTTGTCAAAATATCATAGCAGAAGTATTAAAAAACAATAACTTACCAGAAGGATTATCGTCTATCATCACAGGCGGCAAGGAAGTAGGAGAATGGTTAAGCGCAGATAAAAGAGTAGCGTTAATATCCGCTACTGGATCTACGCGTATGGGCAGAGAAATAGGACAAGTAGTAGCAGCTCGTTTTGGCAAAAGCTTGTTGGAATTAGGTGGGAATAATGCTATTATATGTACGCCATCGGCAGATTTGAAACTATTGCTTACAGGCGTAGTATTTGGTGCAGTAGGTACAGCCGGCCAACGATGTACTACTACTCGTAGGCTTATTGTACATGAAAGTAGATACGAACAAGTTAAAACAGCTTTAGCAGCCGCTTATTCTTCTATTAAAATAGGAAACCCATTAGATACGAATAACCATGTAGGTCCATTGATAGATGCAAATGCCGTAGAAAACTACTTACAAGCCATAGAACAAGCTAAAAAAGAAGGTGCAAAAGTAATAGTAGAAGGTGGCGTACTCACTGGCGAAGGTTATGAATCTGGGTGCTATGTAAAACCATGTGTACTAGAAGCTAATAACGAGTATAGTATGGTACAGCATGAAACTTTTGCTCCTATTTTGTATGTATTAAAATACAAAGAACTAGCCGAAGCTATAGCAATGCAAAACGATGTCCCACAAGGCTTGTCGTCTGCTATATTCACTACTAATTTTCAAGAGTCGGAGCAGTTTTTAAGTTATGTAGGTTCGGATTGTGGTATCGCAAATGTGAATATAGGAACTTCTGGAGCAGAAATAGGAGGAGCTTTTGGAGGAGAAAAAGAAACAGGCGGCGGTAGAGAATCGGGTTCTGATGCATGGAAAGTATACATGCGTCGTCAAACGAATACCCTCAACTATGGCAATGCACTACCACTAGCACAAGGCATAGAATTTAATTTTTAAGTTGAATAAATTATTTTTATGAAATAATCACAATAGCAGTAACGAAATGCCCCTAATAGTATTTTTTAGGGGCATTTATATTATTTTTAACTTTGGTTTGTTATAATTCGTTTATCTTTACAAAAAATAAATAAAATGAAAAACAAAATTTTATACCTAACACTCGCTTTTATGGTATCTAGCTGTGTAAAACTAGATAGCAATTTGTATTCTCCTGTAGCATTGAAAGAATATAAATTAGATAATTATGATGGATACCAAGAGTTAGACGAATTATCTACGCTGTACACTATCCCTAGCGACAAAATCCATGAAGTAGAGCTTGTTTCTGGTGGGAACAAGATTTTTGGGTATTACCTAGGAGACATCAACACTATTGCCCAAGATACGGTACTACTCTACTGCCATGGTACTGCTGGTAATATAGATACGTATTGGAATAGATGTAAATTATTAGCAAATATAGGTGGAAAAAATCGTTATGGCGTGTTTGCTATAGATTATAGAGGGTATGGCAAATCGCAAGGCAAACCAAGCGAAAAAGGAATGTATGAAGATGTAGACGCAGCCACACTTTGGTTAAAAGATAAAGGATTAACAAGTAATAGACTTATACAGTATGGGTATAGCCTAGGTTCTGCCCCAGCTACCGAATTAACTGCATTGCCTCGCTCGCTCACGCCTAGTAAACTGATACTAGAAGCACCATTTGCCTCTACACAAGTAATGACACAAGATGCCGCTTTACTGAATTTAGAGTCGGATTTTTTTACTTCTCAAAAAGTAGATAATGCCACAAAAATTCCTTCTGTAAACCAACCATTTATGTGGCTACATTGCAAGACAGACGATTATTTGAATATAGAAACCCATGGTGAAGTACTATTCGCAAGGTACAAAGGCATACAAGGCGTGCCAGTACGGGTAGAAGGCGGTAAACACAATAATCTACCACAACAAATGGGCTATACTACTTATTTACAAACATTGTATAATTTCATTAAATAAAATAGAAATTATTTTTATAAATAATAGAAATAAAAAAAGCTCCTAACAATTAGGAGCTTTTTTAGTGCGGAAAAAGAGGGATTCGAACCCCCGGAGGCTCACACCTCAACAGTTTTCAAGACTGCCGCAATCGACCACTCTGCCATTTTTCCAAGGGCAAATGTACATGATTTTTTATTACTCTTATTTTTTTCTTTCTTTTTTTTAATAGAAATACTTAAAATACTGATAATAAGTTATTTATTTTTCTTAAAATCTATTATTTTATTACCAATAGACACTATTATTAATGTTATTATGACGGGTGAAAGTGCTTTTTCTTGTAAAAAAATTCCTAAAAACACCGTTATAATCAAAAATATATACTTCGCAATGTTGTTTTTCCAAGTATAATTTTGCATCTTCATGGATAAAATAGAAATTTCACTCACTAACAAGTAATTGAATACTACTACCAAACCTATTATAGTAGCTACCAAGCCATAGTTAGCAGAACCACAGCATGCACCTTCACAATAAGAGGAGGAAGGTAGCCAAGCCGTAACGCCTATCCAAAATATGGCATTAGCTGGCGTAGGAAGTCCTATAAAATCGTATTGCTGGCGTGTGTCGTTATTGAATTTTGCAAGTCGTAAGGCAGAGAATACTACGATAGTCCCAGCAATAGAGCCGCATAGTATGGTACTTATAATTGGATTATTCGCACCTATTCTACTTTCGTATATACTGTAATATAGGATTTGAAATACTACAATAGCTGGCAATACTCCAAAGCTTACCAAATCTGCCAAGGAATCCAAATCTTTACCGATAATCGAGTGTACTTTTAAAGCTCTTGCAGCAAAGCCATCGAGGAAATCACAAATAGCACTAATTGCTAAACAAAAAAAAGCTAATGAATACTCTTGTGGAGCATTCATTAGCAATACAATACCCATAAAACCTGCTAGCAAGTTGATACAAGTAAGTATATTAGGAATATGTTTTTTCATTATAAATACTTATTAACATAGCCTTGTAATCCTTGTTTTGTACCGATGCCTACTGCTGTGAATAGCCATTCATTATTTACTTTATGTAATTTAGCGAATTCTACTTCTGTGAATCCACTAAACTCTGCATCAAGGTCATAGCGTGATATTTCTCTTTTAGTTTCTACGTCTACTAAACGAATAAAAGCCTGCTGCAATAAGCCAAAATGGTGGTTACGGGCTTCGCTTTCATGAATAGTGACTACGAATACCAAATCTTCGGTACTAGGTATCAAGGTAGAAAGGTTAGCTAAAATAACTTCATCGTCGCCATCAGCATTGCCTGTACGGTTGTCGCCTGTGTGTTGTACTGCTCCATCTGGGCTTTTTAGGTTGTTATAAAAAACCAAATGGCTTTCGGATAGTAGTTTGCCATTATTCCCAAGAATAAATACGGCAGCATCTAAATCCAATGCTTGACCTGGTCGCATTTCCCAGCCTAGTCCTATCATGATTTTTTGTAATGCTGGCTCTTTTTTCGTTAGGTTTAGAGAATTGCCTTTTGTTAAATTAATAGACATAAATGAAATATATAAGGAATAAAATTAGAAAGATAATTTAGATAATTTTTACAGAGAGTTTTTCGTCTCTTAATGCTTCGTACATGTATTTCAATTTTTCTATGTAGCCTTTTTTTACTACACATTTACCATTATAATGTACGATATAAGCGCATTGTTCTGCTTGTACGGCGGTGTGTCCACATACTTTCATTAGGCACTTTATTACATGCTCGAACGTGTTTACGTCATCGTTATACAGCATTAATTCTTTTTGTTGTAAGTGTTTTAACAAATCTTTTGCTTTGTTTTTTTCTTTGGTGATAGTAGCCATTTTTTAAATTTAATTAAAATAGTGGATAAATGTATTTATTGGAATGTTTACAAATACTATACCTTGTATAAAACACTATGCCAAAATGACAGGATTTGTATTTATTTAGGATACGATATTCGGATATGGTACATATTTGCTAGCATTCGTTTGAATATTTTTTTTATTACTGTAATATCTCTAAACGTAATAGGCGCATTTACGAATTGTTCGTCTTCTATTTGTGTATTAATGATGTTTTCTACTAAATTATGAATACTTTGTACGTCTATTTGTTTCAGGCTTCGGGAAGCGGCTTCTACGGAATCTGCCATCATGAGTATAGCGGTTTCTTTGGAAAAAGGTTTTGGGCCTGGATACATAAAATCGGATACATCTACCAAGCCTTCTGGGAAGCTTTTTAGGTAAGAACGATAGAAATACTGCACCGTAGACTCGCCGTGGTGGGTACGTATAAAATCGATAATAGCTTCGGGTAGTTTATATTTTCGTGCTTTTTCTATTCCTTTTATTACGTGGCTAATAATCAGTTTAGCACTTTGCTCATAGGATAAATCTTCGTGTGGATTGATACCTGTAATTTGATTTTCTATAAAATAATGGGAGTTTTCTATTTTACCAATATCGTGGTACAAAGCTCCTGTACGTACTAGCAAGGCATTGGCATCTATTTTGTAGGCTGCAGCTTCTGCCAAGTTTGCTACTTGCAGCGAGTGCTGGAAAGTTCCAGGGGCTTGAAGGGATAATTCTCTTAAAATAGGGGTGTTCAAATCACATAGTTCTAATAGCGTAACTTCACTGATGAGATTAAAAACTTTTTCGGTAATAAAGATAAGTGGATATACAATCAATATTAATAAAGCACTCACAATGAAGTAATTAAAATCGTATAGCGATAGTTCTTCCCAATTAGATGTAGTTGCTAGCTGAATGGCTATGTAGCATATTTCTTCTACTAATAATACCATCACTACGGTAATTAGGAGCTGGGACCGATGTTTTAAGTTTACTAATGTGACTAACCCCACTACTGCTCCGAAAAATTCTGTAAAAATGAAATTATAAGGGTTTGGTACTAGTCCTGCTACTATTAATAGCATTATCATATATGAAAACAAGGCTATTCTACTATCAAAAAAAGTACGAAGAATAATAGCATAGATAACAAATGGGTAGTAATAAATATACGTAGGAGAGTAGTTGTACAAAATATTAGCACCTACTACCATGATTACTAGCCATACTACTATCATGGAAAACTGTGGAAAAGTAGCAAACAAATCAGGCCGTATGAGGTAAATAAACCAGAATAAAACAATCAACGCTATGCTTACTAACATTATTTCGCCCAGAATACTCCATGACGAATGGGCTGTAAAAGTTTCTATGTAGGCTTTTTTATACGATTCTAATAGTTGTAATTTAGTAGAGGTGACTTTTTCATTTGCTGTGATTAGCTGTTGCCCTTTCGCGATAAATTGTTTGTATGGCAAAGCTGATTTTAGCTCTTCTTCTAGGTATTCTTCTTCTAGTTGTGTATTGGGGATTAGGTTAGGCGATATTTCTTTGGTTATCTCTTCTAGGAGTTGTGGAGAATTTGCTAGTATTGGTTTTAATTCTTCGGTTACATATTGGGTAGTTTTTACCATACCAATGTGTTTTTTTTCCCAATCTCCACCTTTTATTTCCATAAAATAAGTTCTGGAATTATCAGGCATTTGTATTACTCCGATTTCGTAATTTGTGTTAATTATCTCTTCTATCTTATTTAATTTTTCGGTAGGAATAACGGTAGATTTTGCTAGTTCTTTTATTCGTTGTAGAGTATTAGATGCTACGGCGGTGTTTCTAGTAAAGAAAATTGGACAGTTTTTTTTTATATTTTCTTTTTCTGTCTGTAATTCTTCTTCTGTTTTTTGAATAGTAAAATTTGTTTGTGCATGTAAGTCCTTGTATTTCCATAGTTTACCAGCTTGGTATTGGTAAGGGAATCCTTGTCTGGTAGGAGACGCATACACGATACTTGCGATGGCTAGTACTAACAAAATAGCATGTAATACATATTTTCTGTATTGATATAATCTATCCGACCAAAGCATTATATAAGAGGTGATTTAAGAAATAAATAAGGAATCATAACCCAAAAAATTATCTAAACAGACTTAAATCTGGTTGTATTTTGTAGTTTCTGTTTTTTTCATAGTCTAGAAATATTCTACCAAGTTTTTCCATGTATGGCATTGCCTCGCCAGCGTATACCACTGCGGATAGCATGAATTCGGTATTGTTTTCCCAATCTATAATATACGCACAATCAATGAGATAATTGTAAGCTCTACCTACGATGTTGTATATTTTTACTTTCGAAGCTGGGATTGTATTATTCACCCCTACTACAAAATAGTTTGTCATATTATCTGGCACATTAGCGTATTCGGAGTCACGAAACGTGGTATGGTCGCTTGGTCGCATAGCTAGGTACGTTCGCAGCAGGTCATAGTTTGCAGGAGTGAGATTAAATTTGGTACTATCTGCAAAAGATTCAGGGAAAACAATGGTTTGTACCATACGATGTAAGTCAGGAAGTGGCACTTTATTTTTTCCTTCTGGTACTATGCTATCGTTGTAGAGGGACTCTTGCTCGTATAAAGTATTAAAATTATCGTCTAATAGCCAAAATCCGCTAGTAGATTTATTTTCTTCTGGTGAGCAACTTGCGAATCGATGTTTTACTATTGTATTGTATTTTTTGTCTTGTAGGCGTTGGATTAGTTTTTTCTGCCCTACAAAATCATACATTTTACAATACGCTACATTATTGCTGTATATCAGCATTTTGGACATTATATCTTCTATGTTTTCTAATCTATTTTCTTCTAATTTTGCATATTTTGGGGACATTATTTTTACCTTATGCACTGGTACATTGTATAGCATTGCTATTTCTTCAGCATCTTGGTTTTCTTGTATTTTATGGTAGATAGAAGTATTATTCGTATAATTAGCACAGGGTAGTGGCTTGTATTTTATATAGGAAGTGGTAGACTGTTGTAGTTCGTTTAGTTTTTCCAATGCTAGCATAGCCGTAGGAAGTTTCACTACACTTGCTGGATAGAAAGGCGTGGATAGGTCGCCATACGTATAGGTATGAAAACTAGGTACATTGTTGGTATCTCTATCTATTTGGGTATAGATGATTTGTGTTTTATAGGTAGAAGTGTTTGTTACATATTTTTGCATAGGAGCGGGTAGTTCTTGGAAAATAGTCTTCCAATCGAAGTCTTTATTTTGTCCAAAAACAGGTATAGTTGTCAAGCAAAGTACGGTAAAAAGGCTAGCTTTTAGTAGGAAATTAGAATGGAAAATCATCGGTAGAAGTCGTTTCTGTGTTCCATTCATTGGTAGTAGCAGCTGGTATTACACCTTCTATCGCAGATGGCTGATTAATGGAAGGCGCTACATCGGGGCGATGTTCTTTTTTGGTTAAGATGATTAAATTATCAGCTACTATTTCGGTGGCATATCTTTTATTTCCTTCTTTGTCTTCCCATGATCTGGTTTGTAATTTCCCTTCTACGTACACCGAAATTCCTTTTCGTAGATAGTCACGACTTATTTCTGCTAGGCGGCGCCACACTACTACGGTATGCCATTCGGTATGTTCGATTATTTGTCCTGCTTTGTTTTTGTAAGAATCAGAAGTAGCTACTGGGAACGTAGCTTTAATGTTATTACTGTCAAAAGTTACTACGTCTGGATCTTTGCCTAAATTACCTAAAATTGTGACTTTGTTTACTGTGATCATGGTATTGTACTAATAAAAAATAAGGTATGCTATTACTATTTTGACAAAAATAAGGTGTATAGCTTTTGTTTCTTCGCAAAGATATAAAAAAACTAGTTTATAATTCTAAAATAATGTCTTTTGCCATTTTCATAGGTAGACTGATGTATTTTTTTTCCAAATAAGCCACTAGTTTGTGTACGGTTTGTTGGTCAGTAGCGGATAGTTTTTCCAAATCTTTGGCGAATACTTCTGTGATGGCTTTTTGTGTCATAGCTTTTACCTGGTTTGGTACTTCTTTCATCGCTAGTTCTACTTGTCTTTGTTTTAGTTCTTTTTTGAGTTGTAGCAAAGCAGTTTTGATAATTTGGTCACAGTGTTCTATTTCTTTGTGTCTTTCTTGTAAGTTTTCTAATGCTAGGGTTTTTAGGCTACCTATTTCTATGTACGTGCAAGGGAAATCCAATGGGATAGATGGGGCTATGTCGCCTGGTAAGGCTAGGTCGAGGATTATTTTTTTTGAAGTATCTTTTTGTAATAACTGTTTGTATATTTCGGTAGTGACGATGTAGTTAGATGCGCCTGTACAAGATATTAATACATCGAAGCTAGTAGTATGTTTTTTTAAGTCTTCTAATAAAAAAGCATTTCCGCCTACTAATGTAGCTGCTTTTTGTGCATTTTCCAACGTTCTATTATAGATAGAAAAATTCTTATACCCATGTTTTTTTAAATATTTCAGCATAGATAAAATAGTTTCTCCTGCCCCGATGATTAAAAATTTGGTATCCTTTTTTAGTTTATAGCTTTTCAATTTACGATATGCTAGCGATACTACGGATACGGGTTTATCTGCGATGTGGGTATGGGTGAAAATGTCTTTGGCTGCTTCTATTGTTTTTCTTCCGATTATATTCAGTATAGATCCGCTTAATTGTTGTATTTGTGCAAATTCAAATGCGGCTCTTATTTGTGTGATGATTTCTCTTTCTCCTATTACAAGGGAATTTAACGAGCTTGCTACTTCCATGATGTATTTTGCAGCAGCTTCTTTGTGTAGGTGTAAAGTGTTGGTTATATATTCGCTATGGTTTTGTGTAGGTATTCCCCAATAAGTAAGAAAAGCTGTTACTGGTATTTCTATTTCACTGGTGTAATAAATTTCTACTCTGTTGCACGTAGCCAGGTATACTATTTCTTGGATAGTATTATCTTGCTTGAATGTATGTAGAAATGCGACAAGCTCATCAGAAGTTTCTCGGTATAGGTGAGCAATATCTTTTAGTTCAAGGTGCTTATGTGTAAATGCAAGTACATGTAAGTTTTTTAATATAGTAGGCATATAATCCGTGTTATGGTTTAGCATCTATGTTTGCGAGTGCAAAGATACTGCTAGCTTTACTGACTTTTGTCACAGCTTTGTAAAAATGCTAATTTAGTTTTCTAATGGTTTGGCAGGAATGCTTCTACTAAAAAATTCTATCACAAGTAGCAATATAGCGAGTCCAACAAAATAAAAGAAGTAATGTTCAAAACCTATGGCTATTTTAGTTTTATTACCTGTTTGTTCTAATCCGTTTATGGCTACTAGAAACTGTGTCATTCCTACTTCATTTGCTTGCCCCGAAAATATACCGTCTGTTTTACTAGCAATGCTTTGTAGTAGGCTGGTATTTACTCTACTTATTACGGCTGCCCCGCTCTCATCGGTACGTATACCTGTTTTCTTTTCGCTTACTACCATAGGTACTTTCGCACCAGCTAACGAGCCAAAAGCCCACGTATGGATTGGTATTTTTCGTTTTTGGGCTTCTTTTACTGCTTCGTCTATTTCCTCTTCATGGTCTTCTCCGTCGGTTATCAGTAGGATAGATTTGTTTTTAATGGGGCTATCTGGCAGCGATCTTAATGCTACTTTTAGGGCTTGCCCAATAGCTGTGCCTTGTGTAGGTACGGAGTAGGGCATAGCAGCGTCTACTAGTTGCTTGGCGGTATAGTAGTCCGTAGATAATGGCATTTGTAAGTACCCTTTCCCTGCGAATACTACTAGCCCGAATCTATCTCCATCTAGCTGGTCTATCATTTTTTTTAATAATTCCTGTGCTCTTTTTATTCTATTGGGCAAAATATCCTCGGCGTACATACTATTCGATACGTCCAAACAAACCATTATATCTGCTCCTTTTATTTTTATTTCTTGCTCTTTGCCTTGTTTATGTGGGTCTAAAATTCCTATTATTAATACACTCAAAGCAATACAAAGTAAGGCTATTGCAAAGATATTAGGTTTTTTATGGTTAAAAAATAAACTTCCTAAACGACCTAATAAAACAAGGGTTTTTTTTCGCCATCTATACCAATAGATAAATAAAAATACAGTCAGTAGTACACATAAAAACAACGGAATAAGTACTGGATAGGACAAAGAATACATTGGTACTAATTTTTAGAAATACAATTAATAAATAATTTCTCGTTTGAAATAAGTATCCAAAATAGAGATAATAGTAGGATAAGTACTATTGTATACTTGTGCCAAAGCGTGGATAGGTATCCATTGTACATCTGTGATACCCTCGCTTATTTGTGGTATAAGTATTTCTTTATTAGACGATTGCATAGAATACCAATGCGATACTTTCACAGTAGGGATATTTTTGTGCATATACACATGGTAAGTACTCATGATGAATTCTTGTAGTAGTATTTGTTTCAAGCCACATTCTTCTTGTACTTCTCGGATAGCGGCATCTTCTAGTGATTCTTTTTTTTCTACTTTACCTTTTGGTAAATCCCATTTATTATACCTATGAATGAATAAAATAGCCTTTTCCTCGTTTTGTACTACACCACCAGCAGCATGGATAACCTTGAAAGTAGTTTTTAGGAATTCTAAAACAGAGGTTTCGTCTGGGAACTCTATCGTGTCAGAAATGCC
The DNA here is from genome assembly GCA_043765495.1 of Bacteroidia bacterium. GTDB lineage: Bacteria > Bacteroidota > Bacteroidia > JAYUJA01 > JAYUJA01 > JAYUJA01. The sequence goes on along the minus strand of JAYUJA010000138.1, from coordinate 41,459 downwards.
CAAAAAAAGATTGCCAACTACCTGATTAAAATGCAATAACGTAGGAGTACTGTAGCTAGAATCTAGCATGATACTGAGTGTAGACTCTGGAAATTGGATATGTATTTGCATAATGGAATTAATGTTTTTTTATTGTTGGCAAATATAGTACTTTTGTGGCTCAAAAAATTTACTCTATGAAAAAACTAATTATTCTAGTACTATTACTAACTCTAAAAACAAGTTACCTACACGCACAAGCAGATTTTTGTAATGGCGCTACTGTTCTAAATTTTGGTACAGACTGCTTGTATGGTAATAATAATAATGCTACCGATGATAATAGAGGCAGTGACTGTGCACCTTTTTCTACGGGTACACATGGCGTATGGTACCAGTTTACGGCTACTAGTACTAGTACAGATCTTATCGTAGCTCAAGTTACTAAAAATAGTATTTTTGATATTAATATTACTATTTATACTGGCAGTTGTAATAATCTTATAGAATTTATATGTAATGATTCAGGTGCTAGTGGAGAAGCAGAAGCTATTAGTTTTGCTACTACGGTAGGTGTTACGTATTATGCGCTAGTAGACGCAGTTTTTGCAGGAAGTTTTTGTGTAAAATTAGTAAATACACCAAAAATTATTTCTCCTAATCCGCCTTCTAATAATTGTGCCAATGCGCAGCCATTTTGTACGGATAGTACGTATGTATACCCAGCAGGAGTGAACCAGCCTAGTGCAGAGGCGGGGCCTAATTATACCTGTTTAAATACCCAACCCAACCCAGTATGGTATTATCTAAAAATTAAAAATACTGGCCCTTTGGATATTTTTATGTATAATACCAATGAAGTAGATATCGACTATACGTTATGGGGGCCATTTTCATCTTTGGAGTTTGCTTGCAATGATTTATACCAAGGTAATACCGTGGATTGTAGTTATTCTACAGCTGCTACCGAAACAGTGAATATACCCAATGCCCAAACAGGTGAATACTATAAAATGCTTATTACCAACTATTCTGACGCACCTACGAATATTATATTTGAAAAAGTAGGCGGTACTGGCACTACGGATTGTGAAATAGTATACCCATCGTGTAATATCACTATTGTAGCCACTACAACCCCTTGTGATAGTAATGGGAATACCCGCTCGATAGGTTTGGCTACTATATCCAACAGGCCTGTAACTGGGAGTTTTTATTTACAACTAGACAATCAGCTAGTACAGCTATTTAGTGACGCATCGGTAAGTGAAATTAATTTTAACTATGTAATAGCGGGTGAATCGGGCAGCCATACTATCAAAGCTTGGTTACAAAACGACTCTAATTGTACAGCGTTATTTACGTTTGAAGCTCCTACGTGCTGCTCGGATACGATAGTGAAAGATACTTCGTTTACTATTTGTAGTGGAGAAAATATAGTTTTACAGGCTTCTACTTCTTTGATAGGTAATTATTCTTACCAATGGACAGGACCTAACAATTATACAAGTAACCAAGCCACGAACATACTACCAAACGCTACTATACCACAAGCTGGCGTTTATACCCTTACCATAAAAGATATATTGGGAGATTGTGTATTTTATACCGAAAAAATTAATTATATCATAAAACAAACTCCAAGTGCTATCATCAGTACTACTTCGCCAGTATGTGAAGGAGAAAAATGGAGTATTATCGCTGATACAGCTGGAAATAATAATGCACAATATACTTGGCAAACGCCTACTGGAAGCAAAGATAGCATAGGTATTGTTATTCCTATTATCCAAAATACCAATGCAGGAACGTACACTCTTACTATTACTCTGGACGGGTGTAGTGCTACGAATAGTTTTGAATTAGTGGTATTAAGCTTGTCTGGTATAGAGCTTTCTAATATAATAACTCCTAATGAAGATGGTAAAAATGATAACTGGGAACTTTCTAAATTTAGTAATGAAAAGATGAGTCTGGTTATCTACAATCGCTGGGGCAACTTAATCGCCGAAACTTCTACCCTGCCTTATGCGTGGAATGGGAAAGACAAAAACGGCAATAAAGTTACCGATGGAGTATATTTTTATATTTTAACCTACAAAGATTGTAAAGCAAAAGACATAGAAAAGAAAGGGTTTATTACGTTAATTAAGTAAAAATTATCTTTATAATAAGGTATCTCTCCATATCAATATTACTACCCCAAAGCAAGATATTAGTGAACCTAGTATGATTTTCCAAGTTATTTTTTCTTTGTAATAAATAGCAGTAATAGGCAGTACTAGAATAGGTATCAAGGCACAAAGCGTCTGAAATACCGATACTGGTAGTATACTCGTAGCAAGGAAGGAAGTAGGCTGCGCTATTAACGGGCCAAATACGATAGCTACTATTAAAAATGATACTCCTTTATCTGCATTTATCCATAGATTGGTGTGTACTTCTTTGTGTTTTTTCTGGAAAGTATAGAGGATTAATAAGAACACTATTGCCCCAGTAATCCGTATCCAAGTAGCAGTAAGAAAATGTATTTCTGGTAAGTGTGCTATTGCAGCTTGTTGGGAAGCTAATTTTTGTAACACTATTCCCATTGCTTGGCAAACTGTAGATAATATACCGAATATAATTCCTTTTTTTAGGGCAACAGGGGTGTAAGTAACCTTATCGCTGGTGGTGTTTTTGCTTAATAATACATACGCCACCCCCGTAATAGTGATGATAATACTTATTATTCCTATCCAATTAATAGTTTCATGCAATAAAAAATAACCAGCTATTAAAGCAATAGCTGGCTGTAATACAATGAATAAACTACCTAACCGAGGGCCAATAAGGGAGTATACACTAAACCCAAACATATCGCCTATTGCCAAGCCTATTACCCCAGATGCTATTAAATACACCCAGTAAATAGAGCCTACATCGCTTATCCAATTTTGATTTGGAAATAAAAATAGAGATAATACTATCGTAAATAATACAAAAGGAATCAACAATCGATATAAATTCACCGTTGCTACTCCTAGTCGTTTCGAAGCTTCTGCAAATGGTACAGTACAAGCTGTCCAAGCTATTACGGCTACTATCCCATACACATACCCTTCCATGTTATTTACTATTTAGCTTACTATGGTGGCGGCTATACAAGAAATAGATTACCATTCCCATAGCTAACCATACTACCAAACGAACCCAATTACCTAAATCTAAACTACACATTATCCCAAAATTTAATAATATACCTAATGGTGCTACTACGTCTATGTATGGGGTTTTGAACGGGCGATGTAGGTCGGGGTTTCTTTTACGCATAATCCATACTGCAGCACACACCATCACAAAAGCTAATAAGGTACCTATGTTAGTCATTTCAGCTATTTTATCAATAGGAGTAAAGGCAGATACCAACGATACAAATACCGCAATCCATAAAGAAGATTTGTAAGGAGTTTGGAATTTTGGGTGTAATTTAGCGAATACATTGGTAGGTAGTAAGCCATCTTTTGCCATAGCATAAAATACCCGCGACTGTCCTATTAGCATTGCTATCAATACCGAAGTAAGCCCTGCAATAGCAGCACACGATATAAGTACAGCCGCCCAGTCTAGTCCTACTTTTCCAAAAGCAGCAGCAATAGGAGCGTGTATATCAATGTCTTTATAGTTTACCATTCCTGTCAATACCAATGATACTAATATATACAAAATAGTACAAAATACCAACGCAACCATAATACCAAATGGAACATCTTTTTGCGGGTTTTTGGCTTCTCCAGCAGACGTGGATACTACATCAAACCCCACATACGCAAAGAAAATATACCCAGCTCCTGATAGTATTCCTGTCCAGCCAAAAGCTTCTTTCATGTCTCCATTAGAATAGATATTCATACTTCTTTCTGGGATAAAGGGAGTCCAGTTTTCTATATTTATATAGCCAGCCCCAGCTATTATTACGAATAATATAACCGCTATTTTTATTACTACCATTACATTATTCGCACTGGCAGCTTCTTTTATTCCTTTCACTAACAAGCCTGTTACTGCCCATATTATCATAAATGCGGGTAAATTCATAGCGAATGGTTTACCAAATATCGTTGGGAAATCAATACTACTATATTTTTGCTGCATCAATTCTAGTGTGTCTCCTTTGGCAGATATTTGTATTTGTTCTAAACTGGTATAATTTTTCAACATATCTTTTAATAGCTCATTCGAAATGGTAATTTTTTTTATTTCTTCAACTACAGAAGTTTTTGCCAAAGTAGCATTTAGAAAACTAATAGCTTCTGCCTTTTTGAGCATAACCTCCGCTGTCCAATAATCTGCTGAAATCCAGAGTGGGAGGTGTACATGCATATAACCGAGTACTTTCAGAAGATAATTAGACCAGCCCACTGCTACTGCCGAAGATCCCATAGCATATTCTAGTATCAAATCCCAACCAATGACCCAAGCAAATAATTCTCCCATTGTAGCATAGCTATACGCATACGCCGAACCTTCTACGGGTAAAAAAGAAGCAAATTCCGCATAGCAAAGTGCCGCAAATAAGCACGCTAACCCAGCTACTACAAAAGAAAGTGCCAAAGCTGGTCCTGCATGGTCTCTTGCTCCTAATCCAGTAAGTACGAATATGCCCGTGCCGATGATAGCCCCTACGCCGATAGCAGTAAGCCCCCACCTACCAAGAACTCTTTTTAGTCCTCCTTCATTCATATCCTTTATAAAAGCCTCGATGGGCTTGCGTCTAAATAATGGATTATTACTCATAATAATTACGTAAATTAAATTAATAAATGGTGTGTATAAACTATAACAGGCTGGCAAGATATAAAAAAATAATTATTCCAATACCACTTATTTGCTTTTTTCGTACCTTTGTGGTACATTATCCCTTATTTTTTGTAATTAAAATGAAAGAATATAGCTGGCAAAAAAAATTAGCAGTCGAAGATTATTATTTATCACCAGAAGGGTATGTAATATTTACGGAGCATTATCACTTAAAACGAGGCTATTGCTGCCAGAATGCTTGTAAGCATTGCCCTTATGGCTTCAAAAAAGGAGATTTTAAGTCTACAAAAGAATAGTTGTATGCTTATCTACTTAATAGGTTACATGGGTTGTGGAAAAAGTAAAATCGCAAAACAGTTAAGTAATTACTTTGGTATAGAATACATAGATACAGATAGTTATATAGAAGAAAAACAACGGACTAGTATTTCTGAAATATGGAATACACAAGGAGAAATAGGATTCCGAGAACTGGAAAAACAAACCCTAGAAACATTAATAACTACTGTACAAAAACCTACTATAATAGCCTGCGGTGGAGGATTGCCGTGTTATGGGCAAAATATGCAGCTACTATTACATACTGGTATTTCTTTTTATATAAAACAAAATACAGGAATAATAATAAATAGACTATCCCAACCCGCCCAACAATTAAAAAGACCGCTTATAAAGAATTTAACTACCACCCAATTAGAAAAATACGTAACCTTACAAATATTACAAAGAGAAGCTTTTTACACCCAAGCAAATTATACGATAGATACCCAACATCTTCAAAAAATGAAAACTCAACTTTCTATTATTTTATCTTTATGAAAAACTTAAACATTATTTTATTTTTAATTATCCTAGGAAGTTATTTTCCTGCCCTAGCTACCCATATAGTAGGTGGCGAACTTACCTATACCCATAATGGTGGTAATAATTATACTATTCGGCTAAAAGTGTACCGAGATTGCTTCAACGGTCAAGCTCCTTTTGATGACCCTGCCATCGTAAGAATATACGATGCTAGCGGCAATTTTTTACAGTACCTAGCTATTCCTTATACAGGATCTACGAATGTACCCGCAGTAACTGGGAATCCTTGCTTGCAAGCTCCTGCTAATGTATGTGTAGAAGAAGCAGTATACATTATTGAAGCTAATTTGCCGCCTATCGTAGGTGGTTATCAAATAGTATACCAACGATGTTGTAGGAATAATACCATTATCAATATCGTAGATCCGCAAGATGCTGGTGCGACTTACCTAGCTACCATTCCCGACCCTTCGGTAGTGACTAACAATAGTAGCCCTCCTTTTCGGTTTTTTCCTCCCATTGCTATATGTACGAATGAAGCATTGAATTTTGACCATAGTGCTATTGATGTAGATGGGGATAGTCTTGCTTATTCTTTCTGTACGCCATTCGTAGGGTTAGATGCCAGCAACCCAGCCGTAGACGCAAGTAATGCTTCTGCTGCAGCTTCTCCACCATACCCTGATGTAGTATTCTCTGGCATATACAGCACTAATAGTCCTATATCTGCCTCTCCTGCATTACAGATTAATGCCATCACAGGGCGGCTTACTGGTACTCCTACTTTGATAGGGCAGTATGTAGTAGGTATTTGTGTAAAAGAATACAGAAATGGGATATTTATATCCGAAACAAGAAGAGATTTTCAATTCAATGTAGTAGAATGTGTCAGCAATGTGACCGCTAATTTTATCAATACCGACAATCCGAATGATTTACCTTCTTTGATATGTAATGGATTGACGGTCAATTTTACGAACCAAAGTGTAAATGCTGTTTCTTATCATTGGAATTTTGGGGATAATACTACACTCGCAGATACCAGTATCACCTCTACTCCTTCGTATACGTATCCAGATACTGGTTCGTACAATGTGTGCCTAGTAGCAAACCCACATACCAGCTGTGCAGATACTTTTTGCCGTAGGATTCGTATATTAAGTAAGCTAGATATAACTATTAACCCAGTTACGCCGCAATGTGTAGTAGGAAATACCTTTGATTTCTCTTTAAGCGGTAATTATGCAAACTATGCTACTTTTGACTGGACTTTTGCTAATGCAATTCCTACTACTTCTACTCAACAAAGCCCTCAAAATGTCCATTTTAACCAAGCTGGTACTTGGAATGTGACTGCTACAGCCCGTCAGTATCAATGCGTAGATGTAGCTACTACTCCTGTCACTATTTATCCTAATTTTGATACTACCATCGTCCTTCAACCCCAAATAGGCTGTGAACCATATACCGCATTTTTCCCTGATTTACAAACTATTACAGGTGCAGGGTTAGTATTTAATTGGAATTTTGGCGATGGTAACACTTCTACCCAGCAAACTCCTACCCACATTTATAATACAGATGGTACGTATACCGTTAATTTGCAAGCTATCAGTACTTTTTGTGACGATACAGTGAATGCGTCTACGAGCATACAAGTGCTAAATAGCCCCGAAGCTGGCTTACTAGCAAATCCTCCTAGTACTTCTATTTATAAGCCATTTATTTCTTTTACAGATAATTCCATAGGTGCTATTAGTTGTGAATTAGATTTAGGCGACGGTACTACCACTACTGATTGTGATGTAGCTGCACACTATTACGCCGATACTGGTACTTACCTAGTACGTCAGATAGTGCAGAATGCGTTAGGCTGTGCTGATACTTTATACATTACAGTGCGAGTAGAGCCAGAGTTTAATTTATTCGTACCGAATGCTTTTACGCCTAATGGAGATGGAAAGAATAATGTGTTTTGGCCTAGAACAATGGGAGTAAAAGACTACCAACTAGTGATTTATGATAGATGGGGGGAAATGATATACCAAACATTCAACGAGTACGATACTTGGGACGGAAAAATAAGAAACACCAATAAAGATGCTAGTATAGACGTGTATACCTACAAGATTTTTGTACGATTCATCAATAATAAAACCCAAAGTAAAGTTGGTAAAGTATTTTTAATGCGTTAATGGTAGGTTCATTAGAATTTTAAAAAACAAAACCCCACCTTGATCAAGGTGGGGTTTGCTTTAATTAGGTAATACTACCATAATTTTTTGTGCGTACGCTCATCAGAAACAGTTAATCTAACTCTTTTTCTCTTTCTGCGAGCTGCTAGTATTTTCTTTCCATTGCTGGTAGACATTCTCTCACGGAAACCATGTTTATGTCTTCTTTTTTTGTTCGAAGGTTGGTAAGTACGTTTCATAATCCAGTATAATCTATAAGATAGTAAATAAAATACAATTTATTAATAAGGGTTGCAAATATACATAAATTAAAATACACATGAAATATTTTTTTCAAAAAAATATTAATTGTTTTATTATAAAGAATATAAATTTATTATACAACCTTTTGTAGTTTCTATTAAAGTTTTTATAACTTTGCATCTAATTGTTAAAATTACTCTATTTTATGTATTCTAAAATTACCTATTCCGCTATCTTTATTCTAGCTACACTCTTTACTTCTTGTGCCAAAACTAGAGGCTGTACAGACAAAACTGCCGATAATTATGATATTACAGCACAACAAGATAACGGAAAATGCCTCGCCGCAAGAGACAAATTTCTTGGTAACTACACTGCTAGCGGAACTATCATCTACCAGCCAGGATATGCTACTACTTCTACACAAGGAAAATTACGGATTTCTATACCGCCAATCGTAGATAGCCTAGTACAGATAGAATACAATGGACTCGTGATGAAAGGCGTAGTAAAAGCTAATAAACTAACTATTCTACCCCAAAATTATGGTTCAGCAATGATTACAGGAAATGGAACATACTATAAAGTAGCCCAACAATTAGACCTAAAATTCAGTATGACTTACCCACAAGGAGGTTCGAAATACGAATTAACAGCTCAAAAATAACCCTTCACTTAATCTACTCACTTTTATGCTTTCAAAAATTATTGCTTGTACCGCTTTATCCTTCGTATTACTTACAACGTATGCGTGTAAAAAAACAGAAAACGAGGATACTAAATATTTTAGTCTGAAATTCAAATTCTCTAATTCACAACCTAGATTAGATAACAATGGGCAATCCGTGGGGTTAGCTCCTGGACATGCAGCCCAGTCGCCTGATTTTAATAAATTGAGCATACATTACATAGAGCTAGTAAAAGATGAGTATACCCAGTTAGGGCAAGGAGCTATCATCTATCGTGCTCCAGAAAAAAACATAGTAGCCAATGGATTTACTACTGCTATTGATTTTGACCTATCTGTACAAAAAGGACAAGATGAAATAGTATTAAGAGTACCTATTTCTGCTATCCAAGAAGGAAATTATAAATACGTAAGAGCATCAGTAGGCTATCAGAATTATACTATAAAATTCAATATAAATCAAGTACCTTCAATAGGTGATGTAAGTAACCAGAATATGACTATATCGTCGTGGATAGGTTACAACACCTATATCAATAGTGCAGTAGTACGCACAAAAACACTAACCGTAAATGGTGCAAAAAAACAAGGATTTTGGGCTGCTGAAACAGACTTTTTGCCACAATATGCTGCTTATAATAGTATTACATCTGGACAAGCGTCAGGCACTACAGTCGTGAATCCGTTGGCTAGCTTTGGTAATCCTGTACCAGCAGGATCATGTGTGATTACTGGTGCTAGTACTACCCCGATAGTGATAGGAAGGGGAGTAAATGCAAAAGAAGTAGCGGTGACACTTTCTTTCTCTACGAATCAAAGTTTTGAATGGATAGATAGTAATAATAATGGCAAATGGGACATCACCTATCCTAGCAATGTAGAGCAAGTAGTAGATATGGGATTAAGGGGTATGCAAGTACGCACAAATTAATAGAAATTAGGACACAAGATGTTATTTCATAAAATAAAAAAAGCTTCAATCAATAATTGGAGCTTTTTTCGGTATTTACTATTATTTTCCTTCTGGTAAAGCTGGTGGTGTATCACTTCCACTATCTAATAAGATAGCATCGGTGGTAGTTGGTGGCAATAATCCCATTTTTTGTTTTAATTCTAATAAAGCGGCATTACCTTCATACGAAGCGCTTCCTGCTAGTGCTTTATTGATTTCATTGTCTACGGATTTTTCTAAACCTGCCATATCTGCATACGATTCTGCTAAAGCTTCTTGTCCTTCTACTTTTTCTTTCATTCTTTCTAGTAAAGAAACTGTTCCATTAGAATCAATACCAGCAAGTTGCTTGTTGATTTTTTGAGTAGCATCACTTACTTTTGCTCTTGCTTCTAGGGTTTTTAATTCATTTTCCCATTTAGCGATATTGCTTTTCAACTCTCTAGTTTTGGATTCTAGATTATTAGACATTTGTTCGTATTTTGTTTGATTACCAAATGCTGTTTGTGCATTTTTTATCATTTCTTCTTTGCGTAATAAAGCTTCGGAAGCTAGTCTTTCTGCTTCTGGTAGTGCTATAGCACCTTGTTGCGCTCTTTGTAACAAAGCCATTGCTTTTTGCTCGTAATCGATAGCTTGTTGTTTTGCTTTTTCTGCTTCATTTTTGGATCGGATAGCAATAGCTTTTACTTCTGCTAAACTTTGAATACTCTTATCCAAATCGATTTTGAGATCACGAATGCCTTGTCTGGTCATGTTTACTGGATCTTCTAATTTATCAATCGCAGCATTTGCTTCTGCTTGTCCAATGTTGAAAAGTCTTTTAAAGATAGACATAACTTATAGTTTAAATAGATGGAGGTGAAAATATATGTATTAAAATTGTAACTTGTTTTGCGATAGCTTTTAATTTTTAGAAAAAGCCAATAGTTCGCCAGCATTTTCAGCTAGGGCTAGAGAAAGTGCATTAAGGGAAGCATCTAACTCGTTCAAATCTAAATTTTCTAATTGTAGTGTATCTCTAAAAATAATACGGGTAGCTTCTTCGTTGATTACAAAAGCACCATGTATCAACGTGCGATTCATTTGTAATAAGCGTAATAAAGCATTGGTATCGGATTTAGAAACATTGCAAATGTATTGCTCTATTACTAATAGGTTATCTTCACAATCTACGATTAGATTATTCAGCCCTTTGTTTTCATCTGTAACTAGTACAGTATGTGCTTCTACATTAGCATTAGAGGCATCGTAGCCTAAATCTTGTAAATAATTTCTTACTTTTTGGAAGTGTGGGTTGCTCATAGGGTTATAAATTAAAAGAAAAAAGAAAATTATTTATTTAACGAAAGTAACTGGCTTATAGATAGTTCCTTTGTCATCTTGTAAAACAGCAAAGTACATTCCAGAAGCTAAATTAGCCAAAGGAATTCTATTCATGTTATTTTGTTGTGTAGAAATAGTAGTTATTTTAGTGCCTGAAATATCGTATACCGTAACGCTAAATTCATTCGTAGGCTGCGCGATGATAAGGATAAGTTCGTCTTGGTTATGGATTACTTGCGATGCAATGACAGTAGGGTTATTAATGCTTAAAGGGTTACCAACAACATCTGCAGTATTATAGGTAATAGTCGTTTCACAAAAATTAGTAGTATTATTTACTTCTTCTACCTTGTATTTTACTTGTGCTTGTCCGTTATTTCCTTGTGGTTTATAATGTACGGACATGCTTCCATTCACGGCATTAGCTGCTAATGTAGCAGAAGGGCTAGCGTCTACTGTGGGTAATAAGCATACATCGAATATACACATATAGTTAGAACTGCTTGTAGGTGCGGATAAGGTAGTACGATAGGCTTTGGCAGTAATGGAAGTAGCTCCACTATTACGTATGTCTAATTCCTCTGTTAGTTCTACATCAGTAGCATTACCATTGATGGTAGTGGGGTGTGGCTCAAAGGATAATTGTGCTTGAAGTGCGAAAATGTTTATAAAAGTCGCTAGGAATACTATTTTTTTCATAAAATAAACTAATTTTGTCAAAAATACTATTTAAAATGAACACAACAAAATTTTTTTTTATCTTTTTTGCAACTATATTATTCTCTAATAGCCTAATTGCTCAAAAATCCACTTCTATTACTTTGCCAGCCGTATTTGCTAGTGGAGAGTTTTATCCTTCTTATATGCAAGGGTTTACAAGTATGAAAGATGGTATTCATTTTAGTGAATTGGAAGATGGAAGTATTACTATAAAAAGATACGATGCGCCAACTGTTGCAGGGAGTACGTTATTGAAATTAGAAAACCCTACTGCTACGGACTATCATTTTAATGCTACTGAAACGAAATTATTGGTGGAGTATACTCCTAAATCTATCTACCGCTATTCCAAAACTGCTACCTATGTAATAGCAGATGTAGTATCTGGCAAAAATACGCCATTGCACACTTCCCCTGTGATGTACCCTACTTTCTCGCCTGATAGTAAGCAAGTAGCTTTTGTAGAAAATAATAATTTATACAGTAAAGACATTGTCACTAATAAACTAACTGCTATCACTACCAATGGCAAAAAAAATAGTATCATCAACGGTGCAAGCGATTGGGTACATGAAGAAGAATTTGAACTCACCCAGGCGTACCAGTGGAATGTAGATGGTAGTAAAATAGCGTATTACCAAATGGACGAAACAGAAGTCCCTGAATATAATATGCCACTCTATAAAAATCAGCTATACCCTACTCTTTCTACGTTCAAATACCCCAAATCAGGACAAAAAAACTCTAAAATTAGTATTTGGGTGTATGATTTTAAAACTAAAAAAAATACCAAGTTACTAGATAATACGAGTAATAACATAGAATATTTCCCTCGTATACAATGGACACAAAATAAAGAAGAACTAGCAATAGTAGCGATGAATAGGCTTCAAAACGAACTCTCTATTTATAAAATAAATACAGTTACGAATCAAAAAACTACTTATTTACAAGAAATAGCAAAAAATTACATAGAAATAACGTCTTTGTTTTGGCAGTTTTTGCAAGATGGATCGTGTATACTTACTTCTGAAAAAGATGGCTATAATCAATTGTATCATTACGATAATAAAGGTATTTTGTTGAAAAAATTAACCCCTAAAACATTGGATATTACAAAAGTATATGGTATAGATGAAAAAAATAATACCGTATACATTCAAACTACCAATGAGGTGATGGACGTTAAAGTGCTTTTAAGCAGTGGTGTAGAAGCAAATAGCTCTCAAAATACAAACAAGGATATTTATAAAATAGATTATAAAACAGGTAATACAGCATTAGTATCTACCAAAGAGCAAGGCACGCATAATGCTTATTTTTCAAGTACGTATGCCTATTTTTTACAAGAATATTCTACTACTACTATTCCACCAGTATATAGTAGTATGGATAATAATGGCAAAGTAATACAAGTACTGGAAGACAATAAGAAATTTGAAACAATAGCTAAAGAATACGATTTTACACCCAAAGAACTATTCAACCTATCCGACGGAAAAAATAATTGGAACGCTTGGCAAATACTACCTTCTGATTTTGATAAAACAAAAAAATATCCATTATTCGTAACTATCTATGGCGGTCCTGGGCATTGTGAGGTAAATAACGAATGGGATTGGGAAATAGGCTGGCGACAATACCTAGCACAGCAAGGGTACATAATTTTGTGCATCGACCCGCGTGGTACAGGCAATAGAGGCAGGGATTTCAGAACAGTGACCTATGGACAACTAGGCAACATAGAATCGCAAGACTTGAAAAATGCAGTAGAGGAATACAAAAAAAATGATTTCGTAGCCAAAGATAAAATAACTATACAAGGCTGGAGTTATGGAGGATATTTGAGTTCGTTATGCTTGTTAAAATACCCCGAAACATTCCAAAATGCCGTAGCAGTAGCTCCTGTCACGAATTGGATGTATTACGATAATATCTATATAGAAAGGTACATGGGATTACCAAAAGACAATGCTGCTGGCTATAAAGATAATTCACCTATTAATTTTGCCAAAAACTTAAAAGGAAATTACCTGATTATCCATGGCACTGCAGACGATAACGTTCATATCCAAAATACGTATGAAATGGTAAGTGCATTAAATGCTAACAATAAGCAGTTTGAAATGTTTATTTATCCTGATAAAAATCATAATCTATCAGGTGGGAGTACACGCCTTAATGTATATACTCGTATGTTTAATTTTTTACAAAAAAATAACAAGTAAATTCCCTACCTTTGCAAAACATAATTTCATATTTTTTTAGTTGATTAATAATGAGTACAGCACAAAAACCTATTTATGGAGATGACTCCGTTCGTTCCCTAGATTGGAAAGAACATATACGACTACGCCCAGGCATGTATGTAGGCAAGCTAGGAGATGGTGCTTCCTACGACGATGGTATTTATGTATTATTGAAAGAAATAATAGATAATTCTATCGATGAGTATGTAATGGGAAATGGCAAAGAAATACATATTTCATTAGAACATAACAAGGTTACTGTACGAGATTTTGGACGAGGGATTCCACTTGGTAAAGTAGTGGATTGTGTTTCTAAAATAAATACGGGTGCAAAATACGATTCTGGAGCATTCACCAAAGCCGTAGGGCTAAATGGCGTAGGAACAAAAGCCGTAAATGCACTTTCTAACTATTTTAGAGTACAATCTATCCGAAATGGAAAAACCAAAGTAGCGATTTTTAACGCAGGAGAATTAGTAGAAGAATCCAAAGAGCAAAATTGCCAAGAAGTAGATGGTACTATCATCACTTACCACGCCGACGAAAGCTTATTTGGTACTTATCATTATATACAGGAATATATCGATAGAATGCTATGGAATTACGCTTATTTAAATGCTGGTCTTACGTTATTTTTTAATGAACAAAGCTATTATTCTGAAAATGGATTGTTGGATTTATTAAAAAAGAATTTGGCAGAAGATGGTTTATACCCTATTGTACACGTCAAAGCCGAAGATTTGGAAGTAGCTTTTACACATAGTAAATCCTATGGCGAAGATTATTATTCTTTTGTAAATGGACAGCACACCACACAAGGAGGCACCCATGAGATAGCTTTTAGAGAAGCTTTTATTAAAACAATTAGGGATTTTTATAAAAAAGATTTTGAAGCAGCAGATATACGCATGTCTATTGTAGTAGCTATATCTATACGCGTACAAGAACCTGTTTTTGAATCCCAAACAAAAACAAAACTCGGATCTACCGTCATGAGTCCAGAAACTGGTGTCGGGTTGAAAAGTTATGTAATAGAAGTGATAAAGAAAACAATTGATGATTTTCTGCACAAAAACCCACTTGTAGCAGAAGCGCTTCTTCAAAAAATAGTACAATCTGAAAAAGAAAGAAAAGAACTGTCAGGTATTCGAAAACTGATGAAAGATAGAGCCAAAAAAGTAAGCCTACACAATAAGAAATTAAGAGATTGTAAAGTACATTATAATACCAACCATGTTAGCAAATTAGAGACTACTTTATTCATCACCGAAGGGGACTCCGCAAGTGGTTCTATCACTACTGCCCGTAATGTAAGTACCCAAGCAGTATTCTCGTTACGTGGTAAGCCATTAAATTGTTTCGGATTGACAAAAAGAGTAGTATACGAAAATGAAGAGTTTAATTTGCTGCAAAGTGCGTTGAATATAGAAGAAAATTTAGAAAGTTTAAGGTATAATAATATCGTAATAGCCACCGATGCCGATGTAGATGGTATGCACATACGTTTGTTATTAATGACGTTCTTCCTGCAGTTTTTTCCAGATTTAGTAAGAAATGGACACGTGTATATTTTACAAACTCCGCTGTTTAGGGTGCGTAATAAGAAAGAAACTATATACTGCTATTCCGAGATAGAAAAACAAAAAGCTATCAAAAAACTAGGAATAAAGCCAGAAATAACACGATTCAAGGGATTGGGTGAGATTTCTCCTAACGAGTTTCAACGTTTTATAGGCAAAGATATGCGACTAGAACCAGTAATCATGAAACGACAAGATAACCTAAAAAAATTATTAGAGTTTTATATGGGAAAAAATACCCCAGAAAGACAACAATTTATTATACAAAACCTTCGGGTAGAATTATTAGATACCAATGTAGAATAACAAAAAAACAGGCTACTCCGATAAGAGTAGCATGTTTTTGTATAAAAACAATAGATTTATTATTTATTTTAAAATACTACGAATGAAAAATAAAAAAATAGTTTTAGCAGGAGGGACTGGCTTTGTTGGGAAATATTTAGAAGAAAAATATAATAATTTAGGTTACCAAGTAATTATTATTTCACGACAAGAAAACACGGTTAATTGG
This sequence comes from Bacteroidia bacterium, assembly GCA_043765495.1. Lineage (GTDB taxonomy): Bacteria > Bacteroidota > Bacteroidia > JAYUJA01 > JAYUJA01 > JAYUJA01. The sequence goes on along the minus strand of JAYUJA010000138.1, from coordinate 25,409 downwards.
GGAAATACAAAAGCGATTATCGAAGCAATAGATAACGCAGACATGCTAATAAATCTTGCTGGCAAGTCTGTAGACTGTCGTTATAATGAAAAAAATAAACAAGAAATTCTAAACTCAAGAATTGAAACCACACAGGCACTCGGAAAAGCAATTCTGCATTGCACTAATCCACCAAAAATATGGATAAATTCCAGTACAGCAACAATCTACCGACATGCAGAAGATCGACCAATGACAGAAGAAAAAGGAGAAATTGGGACTGGATTTTCAGTAAATGTTGCAACTAGTTGGGAAAAATCTTTTTTTGATTTTCAATTACCCAATACAAGACAAGTAGCGTTAAGAATGGCTATTGTTTTAGGAAAAGAGGGTGGAGTTATGAAACCGCTTAAAAATCTCGTTCGTTTTGGTTTAGGTGGAAAGCAAGGTACTGGAAAACAAATGTTTAGCTGGATTCATATTGCAGATTTATACAATATTATTATTTTTTTACAAACTAATGAAAACTTAAACGGGGTTTATAATTGTTCTTCTCCTAACCCGATTGATAATACTACTTTAATGCAATCTTTAAGGCAAGAGATGAATGTTAAAATAGGATTACCATCTCCTAAATTTTTACTTGAAGTGGGAGCATTATTTATTAAAACAGAAACAGAATTAGTATTAAAAAGTCGTTGGGTAATCCCTGAAAGAATCAGTAAAGCAGGTTTTATTTTTGAATATCCAACCATAGAACAAGCACTAAAAAATATACTTACAGATAATTAGTCATGGCTTAAAAACTGTTGTAACAAAAAAACAGGCTATTCTTATCGGAGTAGCCTGTTTTTATATACGGATTATTGTTTTACTGGTTTTGGTAATAATACTTTTCTGGATAGCTTGAATTTGTTGGTCTTCTTGTCTACCTCTACTAATTTTACTTCTATCATTTCGCCCTCTGTTAGTACGTCTTGTACTTTTTCTACTCTATTCCAGTCTATTTCAGATATATGTAATAAACCTTCTTTGCCTGGCATAAACTCTACAAATGCTCCAAAATCCAATATAGATTTGATTTTCCCTGTGTATACTTCTCCTACTTCTGGCTGTGCTATGATACCTTTTACTCTTCCCATTGCCATATCTACGGCTTCTTTGGTTTTTGCAAAAATATCTACTACACCATTATTGTCTACTTCTGTAAGTACAATAGTAGCACCAGATTCTCTTTGTATTTCTTGAATGATTTTTCCGCCAGGTCCTATTACAGATCCTATTAATTCTCTTGGTATAATTATTTGTTCAAAACGAGGTGCATGTCCTTTGTAATCACTACGAGGAGCATCCAAAGCTTTGTTCATCTCACCAAGTATATGCAAACGACCGTTTTTAGCTTGTGCTAGTGCTTTTAATAAAATTTCAAAGCTCAATCCTTGTACTTTTATATCCATTTGGCAAGCTGTAATCCCGTCTCTTGTTCCTGCTACTTTGAAATCCATGTCTCCTAGATGATCTTCATCTCCTAATATATCCGATAGTACTGCAAAATCTCCACTTTCATCGGTGATTAATCCCATTGCGATACCTGATACTGGTTTTTTAACTTGTACTCCTGCATCTAGTAATGCTAGCGTAGCAGCGCATACAGTAGCCATAGAAGACGAACCGTTCGACTCTAATATATCCGATACGATACGGATAGTATAGGGGTTTTCTGGTGCTTGTGGTACCATTGGTTTGATGGCTCTTAATGCTAGATTTCCGTGTCCTACTTCTCTTCTGGATAGCCCTCTTACCGGTTTTACTTCGCCTGTCGAGAATCCTGGAAAATTATAGTTTAACATTAATTTCGAATACCCTTCAAAAACAGCACCATCTATCATTTGCTCGTCTAGTTTTGTACCTAAAGTCACAGTAGTCAATGATTGTGTCTCTCCACGCGTAAATAATGCAGAACCGTGCGTAGTAGGTAAATAGTCTACTTCACACCATATTGGACGTACTTCTTCTAGTCCTCTACCGTCTAGTCGTATTCTGTGTTTTAATATCGCTTCTCTTACTGCATAGTACTCTGTATCTTCTAGGTATGTTTTTAGTAGTTTTTTCTTTTCTTCTTTTACTTCGTCCGATAGTGTAGCAAGGAAATTTTCCTTTACTTCTTTGAATAGTTTTTTACGCTCTTGTTTATTAGCTATTCCTCTTTTTGCTATTTCTACCATTGCTTCATGCGTAGCTGCTGTGACTTGTTTTCTCAAATCCTCGTCTTGCGCTGGGGTAGTATATTCTCTTTTAGATAAAGATTTTTTAATTTCTGCTGCAAAAGCTATCTGTGCTTCACACTGTACGATAATTCCTTCATGTGCTACTTTTATAGCTGCTAGCATATCCTCTTCGGATACTTCTTTCATCTCCCCTTCCACCATTACTATGCTAGTAGTGCTTCCTGCTACGATAATATCTAAATCTGCACTTTCTAATTCTGTTCTCGTAGGATTGATGATAAATTTCCCACCTACTCTTGCTACTCTTACTTCGGATATTGGACCATTAAAAGGAATGTTAGAAGCCATGATAGCTGCTGAAGCCGCTAATCCACAGTAGGCATCAGGAAGTACTCCTTCTTCCGAAGATATAAGGTACAACATTACTTGCGTATCTGCTCTGTAATCCTCTGGAAACATAGGTCTTAACGCACGGTCTACTAATCTACAAATTAATATTTCATATTCAGAAGCTCTCATTTCTCGTTTAAAAAAACTTCCTGGGATTTTACCCGCCGAAGCAAATTTCTCTTGGTATTCTACGCTTAATGGAAAGAAATCAATGTCTGGTGATATTTCTGATTTAGAACAAACAGTAGCTAAAATCATCGTATTCCCTACTTTTAATATCACAGAACCATCAGCCTGACGAGCCAATTTGCCTGTTTCTAACTCGATTACTTTGCCGTCTGGCATTTCAAAGCGTTTAATGTGTACGTCCATAATGTCTATTATTGGATAAATATAAAATGTATAATAATTCCCTGCAAAAGTAATTAATTTTTTAATACCTAAATCTATTAACAATAATACTTACTATTTTAATTTATATTAACATAATGTAGCAGTTTGATTGTTTTTTATTTTTAGAAAATAGTATATTTGTCAGCACAAAAAACAACCATGTTTAAGTTTTATTAAACCATATTATGAATAATAAAATACATTTCGATTATGTATTTATTAACATAATGTAAAAACTTTAATGTAAAATAAGTTGTTATATTAATGATTTATTTTGTGTTTTATATCCTATTTACAAAATATATGACTTTAATAAAATCTATTTCTGGTATACGTGGCACCATAGGCGGAAAAATTGGTAATTCATTAAGTCCATTAGATGTTGTAAAATTTACACTTGCTTTTGGTACTTGGCTAAAAAACAGGAATAACAATTCTAGTATAACTATCGTAGTAGGAAGAGATGCTAGGATATCAGGGGAGATGATAAATGCGTTAGTAGTGGCTTCGTTACAAAGTATCGGTGTCACTATCCTATATGTAGGACTAGCTACCACACCAGGTGTAGCGATGACGGTAGAAAACGAAAATGCACAAGGAGCGATTATTCTTACAGCTAGTCATAATCCAAAACAATGGAACGCCCTTAAGCTATTAAATGAACGTGGCGAATTTATATCTGGTAAAGATGGCGAAGAAGTTTTAGAAATAGCAGAAGAAGAAGGATTTGAATTCGTAGATGTGGATTCTCTTGGAAATATTTTAAAAAAAGATACCCTTCACACACATATCCAACAAATACTTGCATTATCCTACATTAACAAAGAAGCTATTCAAAAAGCTAATTTTAAGATAGTAGTAGATCCTATTAATTCTATCGGAGCAATAGCTGTACCTGCTTTGTTGGAAGCTCTTGGCGTAATGCAAATAAAATTGATAAACTCTGAAATGCATGGAAATTTTGCACACAATCCTGAACCGTTACCTGAACATTTACACGAATTATCTACTGAAGTATTAAAACAAGGTGCTCACCTAGGAATAGCCGTAGACCCTGATGTAGATAGACTTGCTTTTATTTGTGAAGATGGGGAAGCTTTTGGAGAAGAATATACTTTGGTAACAGTAGCGGACTATGTTTTATCTAAAAATAAAGGAAATACAGTTTCTAATTTATCTTCTACTAGGGCATTACAAGATGTAACCGAAAAAGCTGGTATGCAATACTATGCTTCGGCTGTAGGGGAAGTGAATGTAGTCACTAAAATGAAAGAAGTAAATGCTATCATCGGAGGCGAAGGCAATGGTGGAATAATACTCCCAGAACTGCACTATGGTAGAGATGCTATGGTAGGTATAGCATTATTCTTATCCCAGCTAGCAGAATACGGAAATACGGTATCGATGCTACGAGCGAGTTATCCGAACTATGTTATTTCTAAAAACAAAATAGAATTAACCGAAGACATAAACATAGATACCCTTCTTCAAAAAATAAAAGAAAAATATGAAAAATACCCCATTGATACTACAGATGGGGTAAAAATAATTTTAGAAAAAGAATGGATACATCTACGAAAATCTAATACAGAACCTATTATACGCATCTACGCAGAAAGTGAAAGCCTAATAGCAGCAAATAATCTAGCTCAAAAAATTATTTTAGACAGTAAAGAGATTATTAACGAGATGGTGTGTTAGTATTTATAATATTTATACGATTGAGAAGCAGTATTTGTTCTTATGGTAATGATGTAATAACCAATAGCTAACGTGGGCATAGAAATAGTATGTGTAGATTTTTCTTCTAAAAAAAGAGTACTATTATTAATTTCTTTGCCTGCAATATCGGTTACTAGAATAGTAAATTTATTAGACTGGTTAGGCAAAACTTGCAATGTATTATTGTTTACAAAAATTTGTGCCATCGTAGTTTTAGAATCCGAAATACTACTAGTGGGATTATTTTCTGTGGCATTTATTAATACGCCATCACTGTGCATCTCGTTTGTAGCAAGTCCTGCGTTGTTTTCTACTTGTATTCGGAAGTAATAGCGTGCACCTAGTTGTAAATTTAGGTTGTTAAATGTAATGCTAGTAGCAGTATTTCCTGCTGGCTGCCAGTCTACTATATCCACTGTATTGGGTGTGCTTCCTAGTCCAACCCAATATTCTTTAATACCCGAATTAGGTTCATTGCTCGGCTGCCAAGATGCTGTAAAAGAAGTGGTATAATTTTGTGTATCAATATCTATGTATAAGCCATCTATTAGAGATATAGTACTATCAGGAGCAGTATAATCCACTTGGTAATCTTTTGTCACTATGGTAGATACATTACGAGAAAAATCCATGACTACACTTTTTACCTTTGCTGGCAATATACTACTTCCATAGCTAGTAGGATAGCGGATATCATTTAATGCTGCATCGCCTACGGAAGCATAGTAAGCTGCTGTTCTGTTTTTATAAATATGTAGAAAATCAATATTTACTTTACAATTTCCTGTTCGGAAAGATACATATTGCCCTGTTGTATAGGGGTTTGCATCTACCCAATTGCCAATAAATAGATTATCGATAAATAAACGAAGTTCTCCTGTTTGTCTATTATAGCTTACTTTATAATCTTTCCAGTTGCCGCCACTTACTATATTGGTGAACGTTTGTACTAGTAGTAGGGTATCATTTCTTACTTTATAAAATTCTACTTTTTGCTGGCTTTCTCTTAACCAAACAAAGTATCCGTTACCTCTATTAGCAGCAGTAGGATTCGTAGCCATAAGGTGTATTCCAAATCTTTTAGTACTACTACTTCCTTCTGTTTTTATACGGAAATGGTAAAGGTATTCTTTGGAATTAGACTGATTAACGGCAGTATAGGCATTGGTATTACTTATGGATTCATCGCTTTGGGTGTACATATCGTTGGATTGTAAGCTCCAAGTACCAACAGGCGATTGCCAATCTGCTATTTGTGTAAAATCGGTGTAATAAAATCCGTTGTCATTATTTGCTTTCCACGTAATGCCAGTATGATTGGCTATTAATAGGTATTTCTTTTCTATATTATTCACTCCTTGGTTATCCTCATCTTGAAATTCTATGAGTGTATTTTGGGTTATCCAATTGGGGTTGTTGTGTAGATTAAAATCGGTGGTAGGTATTTGGGTGTCTTGGGTGAGAATAGTTCCACCGTCTTCGCATTTCCATACCAGTGCGAATCCTTCTTTTTCTATGGAAAGGTCGGAATGAAATTTTAGGGTAAATACGTTAGAAGTAGTGTAAAGTGTGGGCGGCAGTGTAGTACCATAAATAGTATCGTGCAATAAAGCAGCAGAGGTAGTAGCCCCATCGTACAATAAAATATAGTCGTATACTGTGCCATTCAAAGGGCTTTCTATATCCAGTTGGTTAAATTTGATAGCTATTCTTTGCCCTGTTTGACTAGCAGAACGTACAGTAATAGTATAATCGTCTTGTCCAGTGTATACACCATTGGCTCCACCCATATCGTAGATAGTATCGGTACAATCGGCTTCTTGGCAGCTAGTTAGTTTTTCACGGATTGCTTCCCAGTAAGTAGTATACCCATTATCATACCCTAACGCCCAGATAGCTATTCCTGCCAGATTATAATTATTCACTATGTCGTATCTTTCTTCTAGTGTATTGGGTTTATTACAATAAGCTTGGTAATCGGCTCCATTTTTTATATAACTATACCGCCAGCTATTACTTTGGCTATCCCATATAGGGTTGGAATAGTAGCCTTGTGTATTGTTTTCCATATCTTTACATAATAAAGAAGAGCTACTTCCGAGTGTGGGAGCATTGACAGTAGATCCGTTTGTTTTCCAGCTACGACCATAATATGCTACTGCTAGCAATAGTTTACTGTTTGCTATACCATTATTCAGCCAAGTATTGATAGAAGCAGTGATGTATAAATCATTGTCGCTACTTCTTTTTTGGTACAATGGGTCGGTAGGGCCTGCATAGCCACTTCCTGAATAGTAATAATCGTATCCCATTAATATATAATAATTTACATCTGAATTCAAAGCGCTTACATCGAATGTATAAGACCATTCTTTGGAAGGGATAGCTAGGTATATTTCTATACCTGGGAGTGCTGCGTCTAGGCTAGTTCTTAAACTATGTATAAAATTAGTAAAAGCTAGTCGGTGAGTAGAATTCATTCCTTCAAAATCAATGCAGACATGTTTTGCATTTCTTTGTTGTAATAAAGATATAATATTAGTAATCAGATTTTGTTTTGCGGTAGTGCTGTTGAAAAAAGTAGTATGGCTTTGAAATAATACTACCGAAAAACCAGTATTCACATTGTTTGCTTGGGCTTGTGTGATACCACCGTGCGAAGCCCATATAAAATTACCGTTATTATTTTGTCCTGTACTCGCACTTACATCGTAGCTAAAATAAGAATAATCTGAAAGTAATGTCCAGTCATAATTTTGATACGCTGTACCTGACCAAGTAGGGTGGAAGCCAAACACTTTTTTGTTCAAAGAGCAGCCACTTTTATTCATTGGCATAGCACCCACTGTTGGTTGTCCTTGGAGGATAGAAAGGCTATCCCAGCCACTATCGGTAGGTATGGCATAATTATTGTATTGCTCGTATTGCTGTTGTATGCTGGATATTTGACTAAATACAAACGTATTAAACGTTAATAACGTAAAAAACAAAGAAAATAACTTCATAAAACACACGATTAATTTAATAATATTACAAAAGTAACCTATTTTTATAAAAAAATACCAAAAAGATGAAATATTTTAATATCAGCTAATTAATACTGTTATTTTCTATCCCATTTTAATATAAATACTATATTTGCAATACTAAAAACAACTATTCTACTATGCATTATTTTTCTACTAATTATATAAAAATATTTATTTTAATTCTTTGTGGTGTGGTATCCATTACCTCTTATTCACAAAATATAACAGGAAATAAAGAGACTTTTGTGAAAGAAGCTTTTTCTATTATTAAAAACCAAGAAGGATTAAAGGACAAGGAAGCAGAACCAATAGTAGAAAAATTAAACACTTTCTGGGCAGCAGAATTAGACGAAAATACCCGTAATAGTATCGTAGAAACTGCTAGACTGCTAGCGGAAAGAAAAATAAATAACCACAATTTATTAGGATATTTACAAGGAATACAAAGCTTGCAATTAAAAAACACTGCTAATCTAGCTATATTACAACAGTATATTTCTACTTTAATAAAAGATAAAAAATACCAAAAAGTAGAACTTCTTGTTGGTTTTGTAAAGGGATTTGGCAATGCTTATATTCTAAAAGATAATAGAAACTACCAATGGATAGCCGAAAATCCTACTTATTCCTTTAAGGCAGATACTTCGTTTAGAATATATTTTGAAGAGTTAAGTTTGAAGTATGTATCGGATAGAGATAGTGGTACGATAAAAAACACCAAAGGAACATTCCATGTAGAAAGAAATATATGGAAAGGGAAAGATGGTACTGTAAACTGGACACGTGCTGCCATTGATGAAAAAGACGCTTATGCTACCCTAAAACGTTATACTATCAACACTAAAAACGCTAATTGGGAAGCAGATTCTGTGACGCTTTCCTATCCAAAAATTTTGAATAAAAAAATACTCGGAAAATACAAAGATAAATTAAGCGAATCTTTTATAAAAGATCCCAAAGAAGTACAATATCCTCGTTTTTCTTCCTACGAAGCCCCCTTATTGTTAAAAGATGTGTTTGAAAATATAGATTATCTAGGAGGAGCTAATTTGTATGGCAGTGGATTGGTACACGAGCAAAGCCAAGGAATAAACGCAGAAGTATTGATAAAACAAAATAATGTAGTAAAAATGAGAGCTACAGGCAAAAATCTGATGTTCAAAGATAAAAAGATTATAGGCAAAGATATGACCATTTCTATCTATTTAGAAAAAGATTCTATTGTAAACATGGGATTGGATTTCAAATACATAGATGCCGAAAAACAAGTAAGTATATTCCGTCCCGCAGACGCTTCGGCTAGTCAAAGCCCATTCACGGATACCTACCACCAACTGGATATATACAACGAAGCTGTATACTGGAATGTAAAAGACTCCGTAGTACGGTTTACGTCTATCATGAACTCCCAAACCAGTAAAGCAAGATTTGAATCCTATGACATGTTCCGACTAGATAGGTTAGCTGCATTGAAAGAAAATATGTACGGTAAAAGTGCTTTGAATATTTTGGGGGATTGTAGTGGTGGAGCTGGATCTACTATCACAGGGGCAGAATTTATACGATGTTCTAAATATGAAGCAATACAAGCAAAACAAATGATATACCGCCTAGCAGATCAAGGATATATACTCTACGACGCAGGAAAAGATAAAATATACGTAAAAGACAAAGCAGAGAAGTACTTGCAAGCTAAAATGAGAAGAGTAGATTACGATGTATTAGAATTTAACTCTCAAACAGGAGCAAAAGAAAATAATGCAGAACTGAATTTATACACCAAAGACTTGATTATAAAAGGAATAGAAATGGTATATTTGAGTGATTCCCAGCAAGTATACATCTATCCGATTGATGAAAAAATAATAGTTAAAAAGAATAGGAATTTTGTGTTTGATGGAATGGTGCAAGCAGGTAAATTTGATTTTTTTGGAAAAACAATCGATTTTGATTACGATAAATTTACGATAAATCTGAATAAAATAGATTCGGTACACGTGAAAATTGAAGGCAAAAAAAGAGATAGATATGGCAAATACGAACTCATAGACATTAAAACACGTATACAAATAGTAAAAGGGAAATTAGAAATAGACAACCCAGATAATAAATCAGGCTTAAAAGCTAAAAAATACCCACAATACCCTATATTTAACAATATTGACCCTGCTTTTGCTTATTATGAATACTATAATGCACAAGGTAATGTATACAAAGAAGATACCTTCAAATTTGCAATAGACCCATTTATAATAGATAGTTTAGATAATTTCAATCCTAATGGCATTAAACTTGCTGGTACTATGATGCCAGCCAGTATATTCCCTGCTTTCAAATCTGTACTAAAAATAAGACCTGACTACTCTTTCGGTATACAAGAAACCGTGCCAGTGGCTAGTCCATTCAGTATGTACAATGGAAAAGCAACCTACACAGGCGAACTAGACTTAAGTAATCAAGGCTTCAAAGCATTAAAAGGAACAATAAACTACCTCACTACCGTACTCACTTCCAAAGAACTGATACTATATCCTGACTCGGTAAAAGGAATGGCATCTACTGTAAAAACAACCGCATCTGCCGCCGATAAACAGCCAGACATGAAAGCAGAAGATGTAAAAGTACGATGGGATATTAAAAACGATAAATTAGAACTATTCCCTACCAAAGGAGTACAATTTTATTCCGATAAATGCAAATTCATAAAAGGTACATTGGCTATTAACAAACAAGGTGTTATGGGCAAAAATGGTACACTAGCATTTGAAAGTGGAGACATCATTAGCAAAAACATATTATTCAACGATAAAGTAGCAAGTTCAGATAGTGCATTATTCGTTTTATTTGACCCAGAAAAAAGTACCTCCACCAATAAGCTAGAACTATTCACGGCAGCTGGTATGAAAATGAAAATGGATTTTGAAAAAGACGTAGTGGATATGCAAATACAAGGAATAGACTCATGCATGTATTTCCATAGTAACCAATATGCTATGTGCTATGCTAAATTAGTAAAATGGTATTTTGCAAAAAAACAATTAGAAGTATTATCTGATCCAAGAGCAAAATTTATTTCTTTTAATCCTGAACAAGATTCTTTGTCTTTTGAAGCTGGATATGCTTTGTATAACGTGAAAGATAAAATTATCCACTGTGAAAAAGTTACTAATCTACAAATATCCGATGCTTATATAACACCTAATAAAGGCAAGATGGATATACTACCTCCTGATGGCAAAATAGGCGACCTAGATAGCGCTACCGTGCAAATAAAACAAAGTAGACATAAGTACGAAATAGTACAAGCAAAAGTAGAAATATTGGACAAAAAACACTGTCGTAGCCAAGGATATTATTTATACAAAGATGGATTAGGTAATTCGCAAAAAGTAAGAGTAGAAACCTCCTACACGGATTCGCTACTCAATACTTATACTTTCGTACAAATACAAGAAGGCGATACCCTAAAACTGAACCCCTACATGCAGTATACGGGTAGCATAGAAATAAGCCCTTATCGTCCAAATTTTTATTTCAAAGGAGGGATAAAAACAATAGTGCCTTGCAAAAATATGCTAGCAGGTAGCTACGTAAATTATACAGGTGAAGCAGACGTGAACAATATCCAATTCCCATTTGAACTAGGCAATACAGATACGAATAGTTTCTTTTTAGGAGTAGCAATGGTACAAGAAAGTGTATTTGATGTAAAAATGGGATTACTAGCGGATAAGCCTGTGGGAGAAAATAGCAAAGTGATGATTACACCAGCTATCGGTACGTGGGGATTCAATACTGCTACGAAAGAATTATCTTACACGAAAGATATGCCATCATTGCCGGTAGATAGTTTGGCAAAATTCGATAAAAAACACAAAAGAAAAAAGGAGAAAAAGAGAAAATCTAATGCTGACGAACCAGATATACAAGTATCTTACCAACCTACTACCTGTACAGGATACGCAGCAGGAGAGATAAATATGACGGAAAATACACCAGAACTAGAACTAATAACCGCTGGTAGCATAAACTATAAAAAAGATACCGCTAGGTTCAGGTTATTCATGGCGTGTCAATTTGATTTTTGGAGCAAAGGTATTTCTAAAATAACCGACATAATGGAAACAATGGGCGTAGGTGGAAAAATGGTAGAAACCAACAGTGACCATTATAAAAATAGCCTACAACAGTTGGTAAGTGCTAGAAGATATAAGAAATTTTATAAACAAGTAAGTACGAATAGTAAAGCAAAACTACCCAAAGAAATAAGATCTACCATCGGTTTTAGTGATATGACAATGGTATGGAATAAAGAAAAACAAGCCTTTATTTCCGAAGGACAAATAGGAGTACACAATATCGGTAAGAAAGTATTCAACCGTTTTATAAATGGAAAAATAGTAATCCAAAAACGAAGTGGCGGGGATTTTATGGGCATCTACCTAGAAATGAGTAAAGATGTATGGTATTATTTTGAATACCTAGATGGTATGCTGACTGCCTACTCTTACTCCGACGAATTTAACCAAGACCTAGATAATGCTACTCGCAAAAGTAGAAGGAAAGCAAACGGCTATATCTATGCAGTAGGCGATGGTATGCAAAAAACTACTATGCTGACTGACTTTGATATAAGTCCAAAAGTAAAAGAAATACCAAAAGAAAATAAAGAAATACTACCAACAGAAGAAACGCCAAAACCAGAAATAACCCCAGAAATTCCTAAACAAGAAGAGAAATAATTCCTAAATAACTTTATGATAGCAACACAATTAAACCATTATTTACAACTAACGCAAGGTATTGCTACGTTAATAGTGGTTACTAAAAATCAGCCACTAGAAGCAATACAAGAAATATATGACTTAAATTATAAAATATACGGAGAAAATAAAGTACAAGAGTTAGTAGCAAAATATGAACATTTCCCCAAAGATGTGGAATGGCATTTAATTGGGCATCTGCAAACCAATAAGGTGAAGTATATCGCTCCCTTCGTGCATACTATACAAGCAGTAGATACGGATAGCTTATTACAAGAAATAAACAAACATGCACTAAAAAATAATCGGATAATAAACTGCCTACTGCAAGTACACATCGCACAAGAAGAAACAAAATTTGGATTTTCTTCCGAAGAATTGCTAACGTACTTAAAAACAAACCAATGGAAGAGCTATTCTAATGTAAAAATAAATGGATTAATGGGAATGGCAAGTTTCGTAAAAGATACCTCGCAAGTAGAAAGAGAATTCCTACACTTAAAAAACACACTCGATATAGCCAGAGAAATAACCCAACTAGAAATGCCTGTATTAAGCATGGGAATGAGTAACGACTGTACCATCGCCCTACCATGTGGTAGCAATATGATACGAGTAGGAAGTAGTATTTTTAATTAAAATAATAGTTTATATAATCATACCCTAAATGACTATCAAGAAAATAAGTAGACGGATATTCAAAACCATAAAATGGCTAGTATTTATCCTATTTTTATTGCTTACAAGCACTTGGGTTGCGCTACAACAAAATAGCGTACAAACATGGATTGCCAAAAAAGCAGCTACTTACCTCTCCGACGAGTTGCATACCAAAGTAACCATCGATAAAGTAGAAATAGACTGGTTTGAAAGAAGTACATTCCACGGCTTATACATAGAGGATTTGCAGCATGATACATTGTTATATTCTAAAGAACTGTATGCAAATTATGACTTAAACGATCTGATAAATAAACGACTGGATTTTGATAAAGTTACCCTCAAAGGAACTAATTTCTACCTGAAACAATATGCACAAGGAGGAATGAATTTACAGTTTATTATTGATTATTTCAATCCACCTAATACGCCCAAAAACCCTGCCGCAAAACCTGTATCGTTGTCTTTTTATGCTGTAAATTTACAAGATATTAATTTTAGGTATTCACAAGTGGATAGTACGAACAAAAAAGCAACGTATACCGCTGGTAATATGAATTACAAAGACATCTACCTACAACACATAAACGGCGATATAAGCAACTTGTTCATTGTGGGAGATAGTGTAGCAGCACAGTTAGTAGATTGGAATTTTAGAGAGCAAGGAGGATTAATGATGAATAAATGGGACGGACAAATAACCGTTTCTATCAAAACCATACAACTCAACCAAGCTACCATAAAAACAAAAAATACTAATTTACAAGGAAATATTGTCTTGAAATACAAAGATTGGAAAGCTTTTGATGACTTTGAAGATAATGTAAATATGAATATAGAACTACAATCTACCCACCTTTCTGGAAAAGATATAGCGTACTTCTCTCCTTTGCTGAATGGGCTAGATAAGGAAATAGATATAAAAGGAAGCATAAAAGGAACTGTGAATAATCTGTATGCTAAAAATATGGATATAAAACTAGGACAAAAAACCCAACTTCTCGCAGACCTGCATTTTACTAACCTCACTACTCCCAAAAACACCATACTCGACGCTACTATTACTAAACTAGTAACGGATTATAAAGATCTAAAATACCTTCCTATACCTCCATTTGGTACTAAAAACTCCTTACCTATTCCTATTCAAATAGAGAAAATGGGTACTATCGCCTATCAAGGAACGTACAAAGGAAACTGGAACAATTTTACCATAAAAGGAACTACCAAAACAGCTTTGGGAGAAGTATACACAGATATAGCGATGAATCTTCAAAATAAAATCCCAACCTACAAAGGCTATATAAAAACAAAAGGATTGAACTTAAAGCCAATTTTGCCAGCTAATACCGTCGATTTTGTAGCATTAGACACCAAAGTAGAAGGAAAAGGTTTCAATATGAAAGATTTACAACTAAATATTGAAGGAAATATCAATAAAATAATAGCCCAAAATAATACCTACCAAAACATATTCGTAGCAGGGAATATAGAAGATAAAAAGTACGTAGGAAAACTAAAAATGTCGGAAGAAAGAATAAATATAGATTTTGATGGGGTAGTAAATTTTCAACAAGAACAGCCTACCTACCAGTTCAAAGCGAATATTATATACATAGACTTAAAAGCACTTGGCTATGTAAAAGATCCTAAAATAAAAAAAGCAATCGTAAAGACTAAATTAGACCTGGACTGCAAAGGCAAAAATATAGACGATATATACGGCGATATAATGGCATCGGATATTACGCTATGGTACAACGATAAAGTATACAATTTTGACGCCATAGACTTACAGATAAATGGTACACACCAAAACAAAGAACTTATTCTACACTCCGATATAGTAGACGCCACCCTGCAAGGGGCTTTCAAAATAGCCAATATCGGCGAAGATGTATTGTATAGACTCAACAAATTTTTCCCGTCTTACATACCTTTTACTACCCAAAATTATGCGAATAATGTGTACCAAAATTTTAATTATAATCTAGTATTAAAAAATACAGACTTACTAACTTCTTTGTTCCTTCCTTCTCTCAAAGTAGCAAATGGTACTACACTCAAAGGAATGTTTAACGAAAATAATAATATCGTCACATGTGCCATAAAATCCGATACCATTACGTATGAAAAAATCCGATTCAATGATATTGCTTTCGAGACTACGAACAAAAACGATAATTTAGATTTCTTTCTTGGATCTTCTTCTATTGTATTGTCAGATAGTATATTTATTAACAATGTATTGCTAAAAGGAGTAGCACACGACGATAGTTTGGCAACACAGCTAAACTGGTCGAGTACAGAGTTTGCAAAAAATAACGGTACGATTAATAGTATCGCAAAAATCACGAATAAAGGAATAGATTTCCGATTATTGCCTTCCGAGATATACTTACAAGATACACTATGGAATATCGGTACAGATAATAAAATAAGTATCGCGGATAATAAGATAGACATAAATAATTTCAAATTGTATAGAGATAATCAGTCTTTTATCGCAAATGGTATTATAAGCAAAGATCCGAATGATAAACTACAACTCACACTCAAAGATTTTAGATTGAATAATATCGGCGCATTCGTGGACTTACCTACGACTAAAATAGACGGCGTATCCAACGGTGGGCTAGTCATAGCGAATATATACAACAAACCAGTATTTAGTACGAACATAAAAGTAAAAGATTTGAGCCTAAACACGGAAATTCTTGGCGATATAAAACTTATCAGCAACTGGAATCCCGAAACAAAAGAAATACTACTTATGGGTGGTGTAGATAGAAAAGGATTTTCGGTAATTAGTTTTGATGGTAAAATATTTCCAAATAAAAAACAAGACAACCTAGATGTAACCGTACGCACAAATGGGCTATCTATCAAAACTTTCCAGCCGTATATAAAATCCGTATTTTCGGATCTTGATGGCATAGTTTCGGGCGATATACGCATCACAGGATCTACCGACAACCCCCAGCTACAAGGAGACTTAAACCTACGCAGAGGTTATTGCAAAGTGGCTTACTTGAACACTGCTTACAATTTTGTAGACGTAGAAAAAATACACATTGAATCCAACGAGTTTACACTTAAAAAAGCCTTACTATACGACGAAAGAGGCGATTCGGCTTGGGTAAACGTGAGTTTGAAACACAAGAAATTTCAACCATCTTCCATGTACTTGGATATGAAAGTAGATGCCCATAAATTTCAAGCCCTAAAAACAACCAGTAAAGACAACGAACTTTTTTATGGTACTGCTTACATGACTGGGGATATACGCATAAAAGGCTATTTTGAAGATCTTAAAATAAGGATAAATGGAAAAACAGAAAAAGGATCCGAATTGAGCTTACCACTAGGCAATGTGTCTGACATTACCGAAGCCGATTTTATACATTTCGTAACCAAAGACACTACTAAGAAAACAGTAGCCAAAAACTGGTCAAAACTAGATATGGTGCTAAACTTAAAAGTAACACCTGATGCAGTAGCCAAAATAGTATTTGATAGTAAAGTAGGAGACGAAATAATGGCACGAGGAAACGCCGACATGGTACTCGAAATAAATACTTGGGACGGGTTCAAACTTACAGGTGATTATTTTATAGAAGGTGGAAATTATCTATTTACATTACAAGATGTAGCAGGTAAGAAATTTGACATAGAAAAAGGCGGAAGTATCATCTGGACAGGCGATCCCTACAATGCCGATATAGACCTTACTGCCAAATACCAAGTAGAAGCGAACTTAAATAACCTACTAGGGCATATAGATCCTAATCGGTATAACTATAAAGTACCTACTTCTACGTTGCTTAATTTGAAAGGAAAACTATTAAACCCAGATATTCAGTTCGCTATAAAAACCCAAACTGACGAAACTACAAAAAGTGTCATCAATAATATACTACAAGCCCAAGAAGAACTAAATAGACAGGTCTTTGCTTTGATAACCTTCAAATCGTTCATGCCGCCTAGTGATGCTACTGGGGGGATACAGCAAGGTTCTATCATCAGCCAAGGAATCGGTAAAACAGTAGGAGAAATGTTTTCTAACCAACTATCCAACTTATTGGATAATGTGATACAAGGCGTAAGTATCGATTTTACACAAAGAAAAGGTAGCTTACACCTAGATAAGCGGTATTTGCCAGCTTTTTTAAGAGATATAGTGAGGATAGAGGTAAGTGTAGGGTTAAAGTCGGACAGTAGTAGTACAAGCCGTAATGCCGTATTTGGAGAGGTAAATCTAGAAGCAGATTTGAACAAAGATGGCACTATTATACTACATGCGTTTAACAAATCTAACCAATACAGTTTTGCCAACAGCTCTGCCCCTTACACACAAGGAACAGGAGTATCGTTCAAAAAAGATTTTGAATATTTATTTAAGAAGAAAAAGAAAAAAATAGTTCTCAAAAAACCAAATCTAGCACAAAAAAAGAAATAATTAATTTATCAATCTATCATGAACAAATCAAAAATGAATTCGCTACTGTCCAACACGTGGAATACGTGGATAAAAAATCCCATAATATTGCTGGTATTAAGCCTAATCTGTACAGGTCTTTTGTTTTTAAAGAACTCTAGTTATTCAGTAGATTCTGAATGGGTATCTAATTCGCAAGAGTGGTATATGTTTAGTACTATTACTGTAATTAGTTATTTACTCCTTTCTAATACTATCTATTATATAATAGACGAAAGCAAAGCACAAACCCTAAAAAAACTTAAAATAAGTAACTTATTAAATGTCAAAACACTGACAATAATTTTAGTGCAAATACCTCATTTAGTTATCATTAGCAATCTATATGCAATATTAGATTTTTTTTCTGTCTCTTTACAATATGCTATCATAATTAATGTTGTTATGTTAATTATATCTTCTATTGCAATGTCTATTTTTAAACTGAATTATATGTTTATAGATGGTAGTATGAAAGAATGTACAGCTATAAGCATCAGAATAATAAAAAATTACGCATCTTGTTTATTAGTAATAGCTTGTGTATGGGGAATTGTTTATTACTTCAATTTTAGTATTGGTCATTTATTTGAGGATTACCCAGATATTATCCAAATAATTTCATTCGTTAGTGTATTTTTAATACACTCTTTCTATAAAGTGTTTATGTATGAATTATTCATCGATTTTCACGAAAATAATACACAAGACAACGATATTACAAAACATATCATTTCGGAATAAAAAAATAGGTGAGCTTAAAAGCCCACCTATGTGATACATATTATTCAGTTGTAGTTGCTGTAGCAACTTTAGTAGCAATTCTCTTTGGACGTTTCACACCGAAACTACCAATCGTGCGTTTTCCTCTTTTAGATTTCGGATCTCCTTTTCCCATAATAAAAATGATTTAAGAGTGAATAAAAATATATGTCGCCGCAAAAGTAATTAATTTTTTAATAACAAACGTAAAAATGTAAAAAATAAATAGATAAACATTTTTATAGTATCTTTGCAGTACATAAAAACAGACTTATGACACTAGATGATTTACAAGAGCTTTTTGAAGACGCAGATAAAAAAATAGAAGACGGACTGTTTACCAAAGCTAAAAATATACTAGAAACAATAGTAGAAGAAGATCCATCGTTTGGTAAGGCACATAACCACCTAGGCTGGCTCAAAGAGCATAAGTACAATGATTTGGTAATGGCAGAAAAACACTACCAACTAGCTATTCAATTCGATAGCTACTATTCTCCTACTTATTTTAATTATGTATACCTACTACGCAAGCAAGACAGGTACGAAGAAGCATTAGTAATACTACAAAAATCCGTAAAAATACCTACGGTATACAAACCAGATTTGCACAATGAATTTGGGTATACACTAGAATTACAAGAGCAATACGAACCAGCGATAATAGCCTATCAAGTAGCAATACGTAGTTGTTTGGATAGTGATAAAATAGAAGTACTAGAAAAAGATATACAGCGATGTAAGAAAAAAATCACGGCTAGCTTGTCCTTTTGGCAAAGAATAAAGAGAAGGTTTAAGTAATCTTCCATTAGCGATTGTATTCACACAAGACAAGGTAGAATATATAGAAGCTCTTCTAGCTGCCAAAGAAAAAGAAGATATTAGTATTTTTAATGATTTTATGTATTCACAATACAACAAGCATCTTACTGATAAAATAGATAAAGTGTTGCAATTTTAATTATTTGTTTCCTCTTCTTTGCTTGGCATTGGTCCTCGTTTGTAAATCACTAATCCATTCAAGAAATTTCGTAACAATTGGTCACCACAAAGTTTATAATTTTCATGGTCTTCTTTTCTAAAAATAGCACCTAGTTCGCTATTAGATATTTTGAAATCTACCAGGGATAAAATGTGTACTATATCGTTGTTGTTAAGACTTAAAGCTACTCTTAATTTTTTGAATATATCGTTATTGGTCATAAGGTGGGGAATATTTAATACGCAAATATACTACAAATTAAACTAAATTTTTTATCTTTTTTACTATTACTTCTGCCATTTTATAATACGACTCCTGTGACCATCCAGCTATGTGTGGTGTTATCATTACATTCGGCTGCTCTAATAAATAACTCAATGCACTAGGATAATTATCTAGGTTTTCGAAATTCAGCTTTTCATATTCTAAAACATCTAATGCAGCCGCTTTTATTTTCTTACTAGCGATGGCTGCTGCTATTTCTTGTGTATCCACTATCTTACCACGTGAAGTATTTAGTAGAATAATATTTTTTTTGAATTTCGATATATATTCTTTATTTACAAGGTAATGGGTTTCAGGAGTAAGCGGAATATGTAGACTAACGATGTCAGCTTCTTCAAAAATAGTAGGATAATCTACTTGCTCTGTGGTATCTAAATTTTTGTATGGATCGTAGATAAGTTTTTTTATAGAGAATCCTTGTAATAGTTTATAAAACTGACTTCCTGTATTACCAAATCCGATGATGGCGATTGTCTTATTCGTTAGTTCGCTACCCCAGTTATTTTGTCTATCCCACACACCACTTTTGACTTCATTGGTCGCTTTGGGTAGCTGGTGCAGAAGGCTCAACAGCATTCCCAGGCATTGCTCTGCTACAGAAGTAGCATTCCCTTCCGCAGCGTTGATACACATTATATTTTTAGAAATAGCATATTCTTTGTCTATATTTTCCATACCAGCCCCGTACCTCGCTATACAACGAAGATTTGGTAATGCATCTATCAGGTTTTTATCTATCTTAAAACTACTTCTAATAATGATTCCTTCTACGGTGGAGTGGTTTGTTATTAGTTCTTTGTAGCCAATAGTAGGATTATAGACTAGGGTTTGACTTTCAGTCAGATAATCGATTAGGTATTCGTGTACTTCATCTACTACTATCCAGTTCATAGCTTATTTAGCTTTTTTTAATAATTCATACGGATTGAACGGTTTTACATCGCCAGTAGTTTCATTTACTTTTAATGTAGAGATGTGTAAGTGCGTTGGTGAACGCTTTTTGTAAGCATTCAAGCCTGTACGTCCTACTGTAGCTATTTTATTCCCTGCATTTACGATACTACCAATACCTACATTCACGCTATCGTTGTGTGCATAATAAAACAGATTAGACGTGCTAGGCTCGTATATCCAAATATATTTTCCACCTTTTAGGTTACTGTTGGTTTCCCATTTGTCTGCTACTGCTACTACTATCCCATCACTCATAGAAAGAACATTCACATTCATTTTAGTTTTGTCGTCTATGTTATCTTGGTTTTTATCTTTAATAAAAATATCCTGCGCAGCATGGCCACCGTGTGAATTTCCTTTATAATAATCGTAACCACTTTCTAGGTATCCATTTCCATTTTTTCCGCCTATATTTTTATACGTATATCCTTGTACTGGAAATACATATTTAGTAGAGGTCTTTGGTATGGCATAGTATTTCTTTATTTGTGGAATGAGTCGTATTATTTCTTTTTTCGCTTCTTCTGTACTGATACTCTGGTCTCTGATTTTATCGTTCAGTCTATTAAATAAAACAACAGGACTTATCATTCTTTTTTCTTCTATTGGGTTAATGGTTTCTTTTTGAAGAAACAAGCAAAGCAAACTGGTAGCTAAAAACATATAAATGATGTATTGAAAGTAAAAATAATGTGTTTCTTATTTGTGTCTTTTGTTTTGTAAATAACTTATTATAAGCTATTTGACCCTATATTTGTGTTTTGGTATCAAAACACAAATAGTTGCGTGTTATCTTTTTAGATAAAATAGCAGACTCTAATTGTATCGATGCCGTCTTCAAATCTAATAAACTGCCATCTTTTAATTGTAAATTTATTCTTCCTTTTTTGGTATTATTATATGCATGATTAGATACTTCTCCTTCAAAAATAAAATATTCTAAATCTTTTTCTTCAATAGGATGGTTGTCTAAAATAGCTTTTTTGTATCCATTTATTATTTCAACGTCTATTGGATCGGTATAAAAATTCAACTTAAACAGCTTTCTATTCACTAGTTTTTTAGATAAATAAGATAAAATATAATCATTCGAAAATTGCCATTCTTTCATACACGTCCATATTATAGAATCGTCTAATTGATTGTAAAAAAATAATGGTTTATTATCTACATCAAAATCTTCTATTAGTACAATATTACACATGAAGTATTTTAACGCAGCTGTAAGGAATATATTATCCAAGTTATTTTGGTGTACATACGTAGCTCGTTGTAGTACTTTTACTAACAAGCTTTCTGCACTTACTACTGTTTTGTGTAAGTATACTTGCCAGTACATAAGCCTTCTAGCCATTAAATATTTTTCTATACTATAAATAGCTTTTTCCTCTACTACTAATTCTCCATCTGCTATATTCATCATTTTTATTATTCTTTCCGAGCCTACTATTCCTTCCGAAACACCTGTATAAAAGCTATCTCTTTTTAGATAGTCTAGTCTGTCTACGTCTAGCTGGCTAGAAACTAATTGATGTAAATACTTTTTAGGATATTTATCCTCAAAGATAGCAATTGCAATATCTAGTTTTCCTTGAAATTCTATGTTTAATTGCTTCATCATACACAACGATATTTCTTCATGGTGTACATTTACTATACTTTTTTCTAACGCATGCGAAAATGGTCCATGTCCTATATCATGCAATAAGATAGCGATACAAACTCCTTCTGCTTCTACTTCCGAAATATGATGCCCCTTGGAACGCAAACTTTCTAGTGCCTCCTGCATCAAGTGCATAGCCCCCAGTGCGTGATGGAATCTAGTATGGTGAGCGCCAGGATACACAAAATAAGTAAGACCTAACTGGCTTATGTGTCGTAACCGTTGAAAATAAGGGTGTTCTATTAAATCAAATAAAACAGTATAGGGAAGTGTAATCAAACCGTATACTGGATCATTAAAAATTTTATTTTTGTTGATATAATTATAATAAGTGTTCATACTAGTGGGTTTAAATTTCTATTCAAAAGTACAAAAAATAATTTGCTACCATCTTTTATTTTAATATATTTGTGTTAATTATTTTATTTTTACTACTACTATGTTCAAACAATTTGCTTCTGATGCGCTAGGGTTAAGCGATATAGGAAAAATCATTCCTATTACAGAATACCATAAAACAGATAGCGACGATTATGTCTTTTATGAAGATAATGAAAAAATATTTTTTTTAATAAAATCCAGGAAAGATGAATATTGCTTTACCAACAGAGCTTTGATTCATTTAGATGGTTCTAGTGCTATAAGTAAAAAGAAAGCATTGGTACGGTATGAATATTACAAATATCCTATCAGTAAAGTATTTTTGGAAACAGCAGGTACTATTGATTTGGATATTGAAATTAAATTTAATATGGGAGAAAAAATATTTTCCATAGATGTAGATAAACAACAAATAGAACTATTGAGAGACCTATACAAAGCACTATACAGTATATCCGAGGCTATTATGAGTGCTAGAAAAGAACTAGATATAAGCGAACAAACAATAAAAATGGCAGCAGAAGTAGTAACAGTTGGCATAGCAGAAAATGTAAATAAAGCAGACGAATTAATGAAAATAAATAATTACATACACAGTTGGACTACACAAGCACGAAAACAATATATCCAAAAAGATTTTTCTGATATTTTTCTAAAATATATCAATAATTAACAAGAAACTATTATTTCTATAAAATTACAAGCGAATATAAGCAAGTCCATTTGTTTATATTCGCTTTAATAAATTAGTGAGTACTTTACCTGGCCCAAACTCGTGAAATTCGGTTATACTATCCAAACGCATATGTTGGATAATCGGATACCAGCGTACAGGGTTTACTAGCTGTTGGATAAGGTTTGTACGCAGCACATCTGTATTCGTTTCTGCAAAAGAAGTATAATTTTGGTAGATAGGGCATAGCGGTTCTTTAAAGTCAGTAAGGTAGATGGCTTCTGCTAGTTCTTCCATTGCATCTTGCATGTAAATAGTATGAAAAGCTCCACTAACTTTCAATGGCGTTACTAATTTTGCCCCCATAGATTGAAATACAGCAATAGATTTCTCTAAAACAGTGATTTCTCCACCTATTACTACCTGACTAGGTGAGTTATAATTAGCTATGTATAAGTTAGTTGCGTAATGGTATAAATGTTCTTTAATTGCTTTTTCATTGATTCCTGTTATTGCTACTAACCCTGTTTTTACTTTTTCACAACATTTCTGCATGGCATTAGCGCGTATTTGTACTAGTCGTAATCCATCTTCAAAAGAGTATACTCCTGCTGCTACGAATGCCGCAAACTCCCCTAGCGAATGTCCTGCTACTGCTGTTGGTACTCTTTCTTCTTGTGTTAGTATTTGTGTATAATATAATAGATGAATAATAGAATGAATATAAACAGCTGGTTGCGTGTAAGAGGTATTCTGTAATACATTTTCTTCTGCGTGCAGCATAATATCCGCAATATCGTACCCTAATATTTCGTTTGCCGTGTGTAATATATCTTTTGTACCACTATATAATTCTAGTAATTCTTTTCCCATTCCTACGAATTGACTACCTTGCCCTGGGAATAAATAAGCTTTTTTCATAATTTATTATTAATAATATAATAAGTGAGAAAAATTATCTCTATCCATAAATAATTCTTTCGCCACTTCTATTATTTCCATAGGCTGTATGGCTTCTATATCCTTGTATATCTGTTGCATAGTATCTATTTTATCGAATAACAAAATACTTTTTGCGGCAGCCGTCATATTCCCCATTCCGTATTCCTGTGAAATAGCTATTTGTCCTATCATTTGTTTCTTTGCTTTGTGTAATTGTGTACTAGAAAGAAGTTGTTTTTTAAAAACAGACAGTTCTTTATCTATGATAGTCAGGCATTTATCTAGCTTATCTTTATCTGTACTAAAATAACAACTCCATATTCCTGTATCTGTATACATAGTATAATTAGACTCTATGTTATAGGTATATCCTTTTTTTTCTCGGATAGCTACATTCAATCGGCTGTTCATAGCAGGACCTCCTAGCATATTATTCAACAGTAGTAAAGGCAGTCTTTTATCATCTACACAACTGTATGCATGCCCTCCAAATACATAATGAACTTGGTTCGTTTTTTGTTTTTTATCTTTTTTAATTACTTTTTTATCCGTATAAGCATCTCTTTGAAATGTACGCAGATTAGTAGGATAAATACCAAGATATTTTTTTGCTAATTTAATGACCTTATCAGGCGATACGTTACCTACAATGGATAGCACCATTTCGTCGGTGTTGTAAGTGCGTTGTATAAACTCTTGTACTTTGGTAGAATTAAAACTTTTCACATGTTTCGGACTGCCTAGTATATCGTATCCTAGCGAGTGCTGCTCGTACAACTGTTCTTCAAATTTGTCTATAATATCTTCTGCTGGATTGTCTTTGTACGCATTTATCTCGTCTAGTATTACTCCTTTTTCTTTATCTAATTCATTATCTGGAAAAACAGAATTAAATGTTATATCGGCTAGTAAGTCTACGGCTCTTTCCAAGTATTCCGTAAGAGAGACGGTATAAAAGCAAGTTTCTTCTTTGGTGGTATACGCATTACTTTCTCCTCCTACTTCTTCCATGCGAGCTAGTATATGGTTCCATTTTCTTTTTTTTGTCCCTTTGAATACGGTATGTTCTATAAAATGCGCTAACCCTTGTTCGTGGATTAGTTCGTCACGGCTGCCAGTGTGTATC
>JAYUJA010000137.1:0-1867 GCA_043765495.1 Bacteroidia bacterium | reverse complement strand
ATTTAACGTGTATGCCAAACCCTTGTAAAAACTGTATAGAAGATGAGTATTAATATAAGTAAGGCGTGCTGTACGCAAGTAGTAGAAATGGGGTGTGTGCCTATTTGTGGGGTTTTAGATTTTAATATAATAGCTCCTTATACAGGTACATATTTATTGCAAATAAGTTTTTTGAATACAATAATTTATAAGACTGCTAATTTTGTGGCAGGCGATAGTATAAAGTATAATGTAGGACAATTAAACCCTAATATGTATTATATAATAAAGATACTGGATAATGTAAGCAATGAAATAGATGGTATATGTTATAGTTTTCGGACTGTTTTAAGTTTTAACAAAAATTAATTTACGATGAATATTTATTTTTTATTATTGCTTTGCTTATTAGGCAATATAGGTTTTATCAATACTTTTTTATTTGCTATACAGAAAGGGCAAATATTGCAATCTTATAATAGGGTGGTACTAGGTAAGCTATTACGCAAAGAAACACTATTCCATACGTACTTGGCTAAAATGCTGGGACTTTGTGATAGGTGTTTTGCTTTTTGGAATTGTGTAGTAGTGTATTGTTGTATATTCGTGCCGCTATCTATGTATTTTGGTAGTAGTTTTGTATATTGGGTACATTTTATAGTAGGCTTTTGGTATGTATGTATTGGTAATGTAGTATCGTTGGTACTTATAAAAACGCTACGATAATGGTAAGAGGATATGATAATACCTATAATGGTACAGGGCTGCCTAGATGGGGTAGTATAGTAGAAAATATAAGCGATCAATGGAATAAAAGGAGCGGCTGCTATAATGAATTGTGTTATTATATTCCTTACGAGTCGGGGGACGTGATAGTGTATCAATTACAGAATGAAAACTTTTGTTTGACAAATTGGGACTGTAATAGTGCTTTACTATCTACGTTGAAGATAAATGTACGTAACTGCTGCGACGATACTATACTATACGGTTATACTACCAATAGCCCTGAAATAGGATATACAGTAGGGCGGTATGGTATAAAAGATTACAAATGGCAAACAGGATTTAGTAACTATCAATGTTTTCAAAATATAAGTATATATGCAAATATTTGTGGGTGTTGTAATTACACGTATGGAAAGTATTTTAGAAACAGTGAGTATATAGATTTTACAGGCTTTGTAACCGTTTTTACGAATGCAGGGGCGGTTGTGGTAGATGTAGCATTACCACAATCAGGGTTTACGGTAAATGTAATACAGGATAATTACGGATGGTATGTAGAAATAGTAAGTAGTATTTGTACTTTTGCTAATGCTGTATGGCAAATGGAAGGCGGCGGGGAGCAGTTTAGTTTAGGTAGTGATTTAGAACAAAAGTATAATTGTGTAACTACTGGGGAACTTTGTTTTTATATAGAGTTTGTACTAGATGGGCAGGTAATAGGATATAGCCAACAATATAAGTGCGTGGGCTGCAAAGAAACAAGTGTACTATTTAATGCTCAATACAATAACAAACTAGACTGTAATAGTAGCTACTATGGGGAGGCAGATAGTAGTGTGATAAGCTGCAAAAAGCCTAGTTATGGTGTGAATTTTATAAATATAAAAAGAATAAGAGGGGAGTTTAAGCACGTAAGTATTGAAATAGAAAACAAGCTAACAGAAAATTGCAGCAATATAAGTAGCAGTACTACCGATATATACGAATATAATAGCGGGGCTGTTCCTTATTTTGTGGCAAATGAATTAGGTGCTATTTTTGCTAGTTATAGGATGCTAATAGAGAATGTAGAATATAAGCTAAAAGACTCCGTAAAAATAGATAGGCTAACTATAAAAGGAATAAATATGTATAGTGTAAGTGCAAAGCTATACCAATG
>JAYUJA010000136.1:0-1876 GCA_043765495.1 Bacteroidia bacterium | reverse complement strand
CTGGAAAAATCCCCTGCCAAACATTGGCTTTATATTTTCCATCTTTTATGATTTCATTCCCAAATGGATAAATATTTCTATCATTTTTGGCATTTCTGGCGGTGTGTTCCCATTCTATTTCAGTTGGCAGTCGTTTACCAGCCCATTTTGAATAGGCCACAGCATCATTCCATGACACTTGCGTTACAGGGTGGTCGTACCTAGTGCAACTAAAAGCAGGAAACTACACCAGTAGCAAAAAATTACTTATTCCATAATAATAAAAAAACTCTACTACTCTAATCCCAACTTCCATCGTTGGGATTTTTTGTTATTTTATTTTCATTTCTTTATGGAAAGTAAAAAATACTGCATCTAAAAAACTATAACACGTATCCATTCCTTTATTTTATTCTATGAAAAAGATTATTCTTATAAGCTACATCAGTTTATTTTCTACACTAGCTAAGGCTCAAAATAGCAGCATAAACGACCAATTACCCATTAAATCTATTTCTTTGTTCAAAGATGGTAGTTCGTTTGTAATACGAAATGGTAAAGTAAAAACTACCGATAAATCATTCAAAATCGTAGACAAAGATATTCCACAAGCATTATTCGGCACGTTGTGGATAAATGGAAGCAATAACGAAATATCCGAAATACGTGCCTATGCCGATAGTAGCGTAAAACAAACAACTGCTAGCACTATCTCCGATATGGTACAAGCCAATAAAGGTAAACTAGCCAAAATAACCCTAAAAATAAAAGGACAACAAGCGAATGCTGTCGTACACGAAGGTACTATCGAAGAAATACAAATACCTACGAATGACGAAAATCAACTACACATATACGAGCAGAATTTCCTAGTATTATTAAAAACCAAAACCAACTGGATAAACCTGTATACTAGCGACATAGATTACATAGAATTCATAGATAAACCTAATATCACCTTCCGTAGCAAGTCCAAAACTGCCATACCGACGTTGTCCATAGGGTTTAATAGCAACAAAAGTGAGCAACTCGTAGATATGTGTTATTTGCAAAAAGGAATACAATGGACGCCCATCTACCACCTAGAATATACCAGCGATAATAAAGCCAAATTAGTGCTACGAGCAGAAGTAATAAACTATGCCGAAGATATAAAAAGTAATAATATAAATTTTGTAGTAGGAGTTCCGAATTTCAAATATGCAACCTCGTTATCTGGCTTGATAAATATGCTAGGCCATGTATACCAGCAAGCTAGACTAGAATATGACGCCAATAATTTTAGTAATGCAATGCCAGTACAAGCAAGAGGGAATTATGCTATGGAAGAGGCCGCAGCTGGTGGAATTACTACCCAACCTATGGATCTGGGTGCAGATGGAAGCAGTGTAGAAGATTTGTTTTTTTATAACTTAAAAGATTTTTTCTTAAAAAAAGGAGAAAGAGCACACTACCAGTTATTTAGTGCGGATTTGGATATTAAACATATCTACGAGACGCATCTAGGAAGCAATGGAGCTACAAATAACTATGGACAAGATTTCAATTTTGACCCAAATAATTTACCAAAAGTATACCATTCTCTAAAAATAAATAATACCAGCCCACAACCTTGGACAACAGGAGCAATCCTTCTTACCAAAAAAGACGACAGTGGCACTGTGCAGCCTATAAGCCAAGATTTATTGCAATATACCGCACAAAAAAATATGGCTTTCATAAAAATAACCGAAGCACCAGATGTAAAAATCAAACAAGCAGAAAAAGAAATTAGTAGACAAGAATTTTATACCGTAGATTACTCTACCCGATAAAAAATGTTGATTAAAAAAGAAAAGCTAATTTTGTAGTTCGTAACAATACCTAAAATCGCCTTTCTAATGAATAAATTATTCTC
>JAYUJA010000135.1:0-5207 GCA_043765495.1 Bacteroidia bacterium | reverse complement strand
AAGAATTAGAAAATGTAGAAACTACTACTTCCAACGACATAGACCTTACTACCACAGGCGTAAAACAATTCGTAGGCTCGCACCACCCATTATCCATAATAGAAAAGGAAATACAAGCCATTTTTGCTAAAATAGGATTCGTAGCCGTAGAAGGACAAGATATCGAAGACGATTGGCATAATTTTTCTGCACTAAATTTTGCAGCCAATCACCCAGCTAGGGATATGCAAGATACTTTTTTTATGCAAAATGAAGAAAAAGAAAATCCTTTCGTACTACGCACACATACCACTTCGGTGCAAGTACGCGTACTCAAAGATACCAAGCCCCCTATCCGTATCATAGCACCAGGTAGAGTATATAGAAATGAAGCTATATCTGCTCGTGCACATTGTTTTTTTCACCAGATAGATGGGTTTTATGTAGATAAAAATGTTTCTTTCGCAGATCTGAAAATGACACTACTCTACTTCGCAAAAGAACTATTTGGAGCAGATACCAAAATCCGATTACGACCTTCCTATTTTCCATTTACCGAGCCATCTGCCGAAGTAGATGTAACCTGCAATATATGCAAGGCAAAAGGCTGTAACGTGTGTAAATACACAGGTTGGCTAGAAATATTAGGCTGTGGAATGATACACCCTAATGTAATAAAAAACTGCGGACTAGACCCCGAAGAGTATACAGGATTCGCATTCGGAATGGGAGTAGAAAGAATTGCCATGCTAAAATACCAAATAAAAGATTTACGCCTTTTTTCTCAAAATGATACTTCTTTCCTAAAACAATTCTAAATTGTATCTACACTATATTTATCTCATTTTTTTATGAAAACCAAACATAGCCTACTTTGTCTAGCAATAGCAAGCACTGTACTACACAGCTGTACCCAAAATTCGCAAGTGTTACCCTCGGCTACTGTACCCACGGATAGCGTCAGTAATTCTAGCCCAATCACGGTACAATACAATAAAATAATAAAAAAAGATTCTGTTAGTAAAGACTTACTTACTTCTTTTCAAATAAACTATGCAGAATCTATTTCAGGATTAAATCCAGACGTAGGAACGAAAATACTCACAGAATTAAAAAGACAATTGATACTAGGCTCTTCCGTTAATCCAGATAACGAATCCACTGCTACGACATTAGAACAAGCTGCAACAGAATTTTTATCCGAATCCAAAAAAGAATACCAAGAAGATATGCTCGGAGGAGGATTTGAACATAGCGCTGCAGTAGAAAAAGTATTCGATAGCCCTAAATTGGTTAGTTTTGAATATAGTTTTTATGATTATACTGGTGGTGCTCACGGAATGGGAGGCAGTTGGTACGATCATTTTGATAGAAATACAGGCGAAATAGTGACAGCAGATGCTTGGATTACTAACATGAAAACCTTCCAAAGCATCGTAGCACAACAAGGAAACGAAGCAGAACAACAGAACGCTAAAAAAGAAAAATATACCTATGAACCCCTAAATTTTGGCAATGGAAGCGATTTTC
The DNA here is from genome assembly GCA_043765495.1 of Bacteroidia bacterium. Lineage (GTDB taxonomy): Bacteria > Bacteroidota > Bacteroidia > JAYUJA01 > JAYUJA01 > JAYUJA01. Next base: position 3,698 of record JAYUJA010000135.1, on the reverse strand, counting down.
CAATGCCTGAAGTATGCCCATCTGCCGAAGGACTGATTTGTAATTATTCGCCCTATGCAGTAGCTCCGTATGCAAGAGGACCAGTAATATTCACTATCTCTTGGGATAAACTAACTACGTGTGTAGATAAAACTAAAATTTTTTAACCCCCATTTCCATGCTTCCTTTTTTTTCGTGTGATATCCACAGCCATAGCGTATTAAAAACCTATAATTCCGTAGTTCCCAAAAATATATGGGATTTTTATGACCATGATACCAGCGATAAAAGAGCACTAAATAGGTTGAATAAACAAATAAAAGGACTAGCAAAACACAGCCAAGCAAACCTACAATCTGCCCATGAAGGAAATGTACGACTACTATGGACTTCCCTTTATCCTACCGAAGAAGGATTTCTGAAATTTAGGAGTATCACGGATTTATTTGTTCGAGATGAATTACAAGTAGATATAATGGCAGTATTTTCAGGATATGAAAAGCAAGCCATCGAAAGTCTATTTAGTCAGAATTGTACCGATTATTGGGACAGATTGCAACTAGAATACCAATTCCTAGTAAAAAATACCGAACCAGTAGAAGGCAGACCACCCATAAAAATATTCCGAAATTACCAAGAATTAGAAACATTTTATACCGATAATAAAGAAGGAATAGGACTAATAATCACTATCGAAGGGGCGCATGTATTGTATAACCAAGAAATATTTATCAAACACTCCACCGAAGAAATAAAAAGTATACTATCCGAAAATATAAAAACTATCAAAGCGTGGGAATACCCGCCTTTTTGTATCAACCTATCGCATCATTTTTGGAACGAACTAGCAGGGCACGCGTTGAGTTTCAAACGTCCAATAAATATGATACTGAACCAAGTACAAGGTATGGGGCTAGGCATCAGCGAACTAGGACACCACGTACTGCGGGAGCTATATACCACCTCCAATGGCAAGCGTATACTGATAGATATAAAACACATGAGTATTCGATCGCGTAGGCAATATTATCGATTTTTGAGAGATCATAATTATATCAATCCTGACAATAAAATACCCATTATATGCTCACATACAGGAGTAACAGGCTGGGGAACTATCAAAGAATTACATGACAAAAAAGATAGCCAACAGCGATGGCAAAAAAACTATTTCTGTGATCAATCTATTAATTTATGCGATGAAGAATTTCTATTAATAGCAGAATCAGAAGGATTAGTAGGCATCATGTTTGAAAGAAAAAACCTAGGAGGCGGACTGTTTTTTCAAAAATTACAAAAACTAACCAAACAAAAAGATATTCATGAAGCGTATATACAGCTTTTTTGGGATAATGTGTTTCATATAGTACAAGTAATCCACAAAAAAAGTGCTTGGGACATCGTTACTATTGGTACAGACTACGATGGCGCTATCGAACACCTAGAACCGTTTGATTCGTATAAAAAATTCCCTGATTTATATGCAAGTTTGGTACAGTTTTTGTCTGATAAAAAGTATAGAAAAGAATTATGGTTTGATTATACTCCTGATGAAATAGTCACCAAAATACTACAAACGAATGTACTTGATTTTTTGAAAAAACACTTAAAATAAAAGAACATTATCGCAGTTTAATTCTAATTTTATCAAAAAAAAACCTTATATTAGTACTTTCTTATTTATCTTTATTTACGTATGAAAAAAATTATTAGTGCTGTACTCGTTAGTTTATTATTAACTACAGCAAATGCACAAAATGCAAAAGTAACCCATAGTACCTTACGCACAAAAGATGTAAGCCGTGATAACAAGCAAAAACAACCCGAATTATCCGCTTACAACAAACAACAACTAGATGCCGTAGCCAAAAATAACGAAGCAACAGCAAGCCCTTCCGAGAGCCGCCAAAAAGAAGTATCCGATACTTATAAACAATGGGTAAAAGACAACCCTTCTACTACGGAATCCGCTTTCGAACACGCTTACATAGCCAGCGAAAAAGAGAAAGCTGCCACAAAACTAGCACGCCAGCAGCAGCGTACTGCTCGTACAAACGCACGCCAGCAATATGGTAATTATAACAATTACCCAAGCTATGGCAATGGTTTTTATGGGAGTAATGGCAATAATTTCAATAATAATATGGGAATCAATAGCGGCTTAAATGGTGGGCTGAACTATAATTTCAATAACAATCACTTACAACCTTATTTGAATTATAACATAGGAAGCTTACTACCTTTCTGGATGTGGTAAGAATAATCAAAGAAATGAATCAAGGATTGTATGTACGCATCAAACTTTTCAGATTCGGTAAAAGAAATAGAAATAGGTAAGTAGTATACATCTATCTTGTTTTTTTGAAATAAAGGCAAAAATTCCATTAATCTAACAGCATCTTTTTCGGTGGTGATTATTTTAGTAAGATTATTTTTAGTACAAAAAAATACTATTTCTTCTATGTCTTTTGAGCTATATAGATAATGATCGGCAAACTCTTTGGATACATAATTAATAGTTGTAGAATTCAAATATTCATACAATGGTACAGGATTCGCTATTCCACTAATCACTAAGTAATTATCTAGTGATAGTGGAATTTTTTCATTGGTATATGCGTGGGTAAGTTCGTCAGAGTAGGTAATATAAGAATAAAATATAGGTATATCTAATTGTAATTTCGCTTCGGCAATGGGCTGCATACCTACGGGGCATTTCGTAACGATGATAAGGCTAGCTCGATGCAGCCCTTGTATGCTTTCTCGTAAGTTACCAGCTGGTAGTAAGTAATCTGTTTTTAGTAGCCAGTTATATTCTATGAGTACAATGTCTATATCTCTTTTTATAGAACGGTGTTGAAAAGCATCATCCAGCAATAGCAAAGAAGTAGTAGTATAGTCTTGGAGTATTTTTTGAGCTGCAGGAGCTCTTTTTTCGCCTACTGCTACTAGGATAGTAGGGTATTTTTTTTTACATTGCAAAGGCTCATCTCCTACTTCTCCAGCTGTATTCGTGGCATTTACATAGTGGAACCCTTGTGTTTTCCTACCGTATCCTCTGCTTACTACTGCTATGTTGTATTTGTTTTGTAATAAATGTACTAGATAATGAATATGTGGACTTTTACCTGTTCCTCCTACCGTAATATTCCCAATAGAAATAGTAGGAATACCTATTTTAGTACTTTTAAGAATGGCTTTGTCATAAGCGATATTTCGCAGCGTAGTTACAAGGTTGTATAGTGCACTCAATGGCAATAAACACAAGCGTAAGTAGACAATGAAAGTGGTGTACATTATGTTGGAGTAGAATAGTAGAAATAGAAATACTTTTTGCTTTACAACTCACTTACTTCACCTTCGGAAAGCCCTGTGAGTGTACAAATATCTTTTATTGTTAATCCCATGGCTTTGGCTTGTTTTGCAATAGCTAATTTGCCTTCTATTATTCCCTCTAACTTGCCTTGTTCTAATCCTTGTTCTAACCCTTGTTCTAACCCTTTTTGTATGCCTTGTTCTAATCCTTTTTGTATGCCTTGTTCTAACCCCTTTTGTATACCTTGTTCTAATCCTTTTTGTATGCCTTGTTCTATACCCTTCTCTAATCCTTCTTTGAGTGTTGTTTCCAGGGCATAGTCTAGGGTAGCTTTATTGTCTCGGAATGTTTTTAAACTTTGTTGGTAGCTACGTAGTTCTATATCATTGTATTTGGCTATTTC
>JAYUJA010000134.1:0-19282 GCA_043765495.1 Bacteroidia bacterium | reverse complement strand
TAAATCTGCTATTTGTACTTGCTTAAAGCCTTTTTCCTTATAGCTATGAACCAATTTGTAAAGGGTAATACGTTCCATATTTAATTCGTTTTTATAAACGCAAATATAAAACTTTATTCTATTTATCTATAAATATATCTATCTATAATAAAGCCCCAACGGGGCAAAATGTTTGTAGAAAATTTTTCGTATCTTTGTAAAGATATACCCCAAAACAACCCAAAACATATATGAAACACTTCCTGAACGGTATTCTGATTCTATTTCCTGCCTTCCTTATGGCACAAGAGGATATTTGTGTAAAAAAACCGTTGTGTAACCATTATCAATCTTTTAATATGGATAAGACTACCACTTCTACAGGCGAAATGTACGATGTGGTATACGGTAAAATACACTGGTACGTAGACCCTTCTATTAAATACATAAAAGGGCAAATTACTACCTATTTCCTACCCACACAAAGCACCAATAACCTTACCTTCGACTTACGGGATAATATGTCCGTAGATACTGTTTCGTACCACGGCAACCTTATTACAGACATTACCCACGCTAGCAACGTAGTGACCATTAACCTGCCTACTAATTTGGTAATAAATAACCTAGATTCGATAAAAATAGTGTATAGTGGTGTGCCTGATGGGGGCGGAGGTTTTGGCTCTTTTGAACAAACTACCCAGACAGATACTATTCTACCTATTATATGGACGCTTTCCGAACCCTATGGTGCTAAAGATTGGTGGATATGCAAGCAAACGTTAAGTGATAAAATAGATTCCATGGATATTTACATCACCAGTCCATTAGGAAATAAAAATGTAAGCAATGGTACACTCAAAGAAATCACTACCCAAGGTACTACTACTACTTACCATTGGAAACATACCTACCCCATTACCACGTATCTAGTAGCCATAGCCGTATCCGATTATTACGATTACCAAGACGTTGCCAACTTACCAAGTGGTGGTACTGTACCGATTCATAATTTCGTATTCCAAAAAAGCAAAGCAGATGCAATCGCCAATACAGGCTTTACGAACCAGTTCATCTATACGTATTCCACACTATTCGGAGATTACCCTTTTGCAAAAGAAAAATACGGACAAGCACAATTTGCTTGGGGCGGAGGCATGGAACACCAAACTATCAGTTTTATGGCAAATTTTCAATGGGATTTACAAGCACACGAGTTAGCACACCAATGGTTCGGAGACAAGGTAACCTGTGGCTCATGGAAAGATATATGGCTAAACGAAGGATTCGCTACTTACCTCACAGGGCTAGCAAAACAAAACCTAACCACAGGCACAGAATGGTACGACTGGAAAAGATACAACGCAGAATTAGTAAAAGTATATCCCGATGGTAGTGTATACGTAGACGATACCACCTCTGTATGGCGTATATTTGACGGGCGACTCACGTATTCCAAGGGTGCGATGGTACTCCATACTATTAGAACAGAAATAGGAGATAGTAGTTTTTTCAAAGGGATTAGAAATTATCTACACGAAAAAAATATGGGATACGCACACACGCGTGATTTGCAAAGACACCTAGAAGCCACTTCCAACCAATCGTTGGACTACTTATTTACGAATTGGGTGTACGGGCAAGGATACCCAGTTTATGACATACAATGGGTATATTCTGCAATAGATAAGCAAGTGAATATGGTAGTAAAACAAACAGGATCTGTAGCAAACGATTTTTATAAATTACACATTCCTATTACCCTAAAAAACAAACAGGGCAATACCTACACGGTGAAACTTTGGAACGATAAACCCGATCAAGTATACCACATTCCAGTCGCTTTTATACCTAATGAAATAGTATTTAACGAAGAAATAAATTTTGTAGCATCTGCGAATATATACGATTGGAATACTGCTTACTCCAATGATTTTTATTGGAATAATGTAGAAAAAAGCATCTATTTAGATAATCCTTTTGCGGAATGTGAAGCAGTAAATCTTTGGACAATAGATGGTAAAATACTTACTACTCTCACCAAACCAAGTATAGAAGGTACTAAAATACCTACCAACCTATTCCACTATGCTACTGGTATTTATGTACTAGAAGTAGTGTATAAAAATGGAACTAAAGTATTGAAAAAGATTGTTTTATAAATAAAAAAGCTGCTATGTAAATATAGCAGCTTTTTTTAGAACCATTATTTTCTTTTTAATTTAAGCAGATACACCGCTATTCATATTATCCAATACCGCCATTACTTCTTTTACAGCAGCTGCGGAGTCGTTTACTAATTGTTTTTCGGCATCGTTTAGTTGTAATTCTATGATTTGCTCTATTCCATTTTTACCTAATTTTACAGGCACGCCTAGATACACATCTTTCAAGCCATACTCCCCTTGCAACCAAGCACATACTGGGAAAATTCTTTTTTGGTCTCTTACGATAGCTTCTACCATTTGAGCCGCAGCAGTGCCAGGAGCTACCCAAGCAGATGTTCCCATTAAATTCACTAATTCACCACCACCTTTTTTCGTACGTTCGATAATAGCATTCAACGCTTCTTCTTCTATTAGCTCTGTAACAGGAATACCCGATACCGTAGTATAACGAGGAAGAGGAACCATGGTATCGCCATGTCCACCTAGTAGCATTGCTTGTATATCTTTTGGAGAAACATCTAACGCTTCTGCCAAGAAAGAACGATAACGAGCAGTATCCAAAATCCCTGCCATACCGAATACTCTATTCGCTGGTAATTTTGCAGTTAGGAATGCACAATAACTCATTACATCTAACGGGTTAGATACAATAATAAAAATAGCATTTGGCGAATATTTAATAGCTTGCTCTGTCACAGATTTTACAATTTGTGCATTAGTACTAATTAAATCATCACGGGTCATACCTGGCTTACGAGGAAGCCCAGAAGTAATCACTACGATATCCGAATCCGCTGTTTTACTGTAATCATTAGTAGAACCAATAACACGTGTATCATAATTTTTAATAGAAGCAGCCTGCCATATATCCAAAGACTTACCTTCCGCAGTTCCTTCTTTTATATCCAATAATACTACTTCCTTCACTAATTCTCTTTCTGCAATAACATTTGCACAAGTGGCGCCTACATTTCCTGCACCAACAACGGTTACTTTCATGGGTATGTTTTAAATAAAAATAGATAAAATAGTTTGCAAATATGCAAAAAAGGAATGAAACTAACTACAAAAACTCAAAATATTTCTTATATTTGCAGCTGTATTTATCTAATCCCTAAAATAGTAATGTATACAAAATTAATTATTGCTTTATTTAGTCTACTTACACACTTTAGTTCCTTTGCTCAAACTGTATCCTGTGCGAATGATAGGTATAACAGCACTATTTTTGCTACTCCTAACTTAAATAATCTGGTAGCAATACCATTTGGTCAAAATACGAATTATATAGGAAATAACGAGGCTTTAAAGTTCGTATTATTACAGCCACCAAACGATACAGCCGCTTACAGACCCTTGATGATATGGGCTTTTGGAGGTGCTTTTGTATCTGGTTCTAAAGATTCGCCCCAAAACCTAGACGTAGTACGCCGTTTTTCGGAATATGGCTATGCAGTAGCTTCCATAGATTATAGAATAGGAATGAATCAAACGAACATTTTAGACCTAGATGGAGAGTATTACCGAGCTACTATCCGAGGCATGCACGACATGAAAGCTGCTATCCGTTTCTTCTACAAATCTGCCCGCACTGGTAATCCTTATAAAATAGATACCAATAATATACTCATCGGTGGCTACTCCGCAGGTAGTATACTATCCATGATGGCTGCCTACTTGGATACCGACGAAGTCCCTAGCTATTTACAAACAGACCTTGATGCTATGGGAGGACTAGCGGGTAATAGTGGTAATCCTGGATACCCCGAAAAAGTAAAAGCACTTATCAATGTCGCAGGCGTAATTTCGGATACTGCTATCATAGATGCCGACGAGCCACCTGTAGTATGTGTACACGGCACTGCAGACAATGTATGCCCTATCAACGTAGGAAAACCATTAGGGATAGCTTTTTTGCCAGATGTACAAGGTAGTAATTTGATATATGATAGAATGTTGCACCTCAATAAGCCTACCGATATATACAGGATACAAGGAGCAGGGCATGCAGATATTGGTGTCATAGAACCCTATAAAGTACAAGCAGTGACTACGGTAAGCCAGTTTTTATACCCTCTAATATGCCAAAATCAAGGTACTACTACGCTGGGCATTACCGATAATACAGCAAATAGTATTGAAATATATCCCAACCCAAGCAAAGACATTATTACCATAAAAGCTATAAATATAATAAACGATATAGCTTTATACAACGCACAAGGTCAATTAGTTACTAGCTACACACCCAAAGGTTATGAGCAGACTATCATAGTAGGTCACTTGCCAGTAGGTATGTATTTCTTAAAATTAGACGATAACTCAAAAGTGTACAAATTTATTCATCAATAATCAAAATTTTATTTTCATGAAAAAAATATTTTTAACATTATCACTAATAACTGCTACTTTTACGTTATTTAGTTGTGGGGAAGAAGCAGATGCTACTGCTCCAGCTTGTACTCCGTTTCAAAATGCTAGTGCGCAAGCTACTGGTATAGTCACACAAAGCTGCAATAACTCTTATTACCTACGTATGAATACCATGCAAGGTGTACAATTATTACACTTAAAAACAGGCATGTCTGCTGCATCTTTTCTTTCGCAACGGGTGACACTTACCTTCAACGATACAGGTACTACAACGCCTTGTAATGGTAATAATATACAAGCCATAGACGTGCGTTGCATTGGTCGTCCTAATTAATTTTCTTTTCTTTTTTATAAATAATATGTATTCAAAAATCAATAAACTCATTTTTCTTTCGCTACTGGTTTCGTTTTTATCTTGCTCTAGCTATCAAAAAATACTATCTAGCAAAGATTATCCCATGAAGTACGATGCTGCTATGAAATACGTGGAAGAAAAAGAATACAACAAAGCATTTCCAATACTAGAAGAATTGGTAGATGTGGGAGTATTTAGAGGAACAGAAAAATCAGAAAAATTGTATTATACCTACGCTTACGCCTATTACCATAGAAAAGACTACGAACTAGCAGCGCATTATTTTTCTGCATTTTATAGAAATTTTACCACTAGCCCACTAGCCGAAGATGCTTTATACAGACAAGCTTACTGCTGGTATTTACAATCTCCTGAACCTAATTTGGATTATTCTAGTACCGAAAAAGCAATCCAACAATTACAGATATTTACCAATACTTACCCACAAAGTGGCCTCGTAAAAGACTGTAATAAACTGATAGATAACCTGCGAGGTAAAATAGAATTAAAAACCTACAACAATGCTAAATTATTGTACAAAATATCGGATTATAAAGGTGCTATTGTTGCATTAGAAAACTTTGCTACCAACTATCCATTATCCATTAAAAGAGAAGAATCCATGTATCTACACGTAAGATCGCATTATTTACTAGCCGAAAATAGTAATATATCCAAACAAAAAGAAAGATACGAAAAAACAACTACCGTAGCAAGTCATTTTATAGAATCCTATCCTCAAAGCAACTGGAAAGATAATGTAGAAACCATACAACGAAACTCTTCCAGAAAAATAACGGAAAAACAACTTTAATATATTGTAACTTAACAACAAAATCGATATGTGGAAAAAAATCATGTATTACGCGAATCCAACTACTTTATTTCAAAAGAACGACAAAAAAGACAACATTAATCTACAACTAATGAATGGTATGAATAGAATATCCATTCTAGTGTTTCTTATCGCTATCGTAGTGATGGCAGTACGCTTTTTTTGGGGAAGATAGGAAAATTGATTACCTACAATAAAGGGAAGTATTGGATTAACCAATACTTCCCTTTTATATTTACTGCTAATAGTTTTGCATCTCTATACCGAATTTTATCGGTGGTTTATTATTAACCAACACTTCCTTCTAGGCTTACCGCTAACAATTTTTGCGCTTCTACCGCAAACTCCATCGGTAATTTATTAAATACTTCTTTACAATAGCCATTTACAATCAGTGCAATAGCTTTTTCTTTGTCCATACCTCTTTGCTGGCAATAAAATAATTGATCTTCTCCTACTTTGGAAGTTGTAGCCTCGTGTTCTACTATTCCAGTTGGGTGTAGTATTTCTATGTATGGAAACGTATGCGCCCCACATTTATCCCCCATTAACAAAGAATCACATTGCGAAAAATTACGGGAATTTTCTGCATTTTTACCGATACGTACCAATCCTCTGTAACTATTGTTGCTATACCCTGCAGATATACCTTTGGATATGATAGTACTTTTCGTATTCTTGCCAATGTGTATCATTTTTGTTCCTGTATCTGCCTGTTGGTAATTATTCGTCACTGCTACCGAATAAAATTCTCCTACCGAATAATCGCCTTTTAATATTACACTTGGGTATTTCCAAGTAACTGCAGATCCTGTTTCTACTTGTGTCCACGCTATTTTTGCATGGTTACCGCTACAAATTCCTCTTTTCGTTACAAAATTATAGATTCCTCCTACTCCTTCTTTATTACCTGGGTACCAATTTTGTACAGTAGAGTATTTTACTTCTGCATTGCGCATAGCTACTATTTCTACTACGGCTGCATGTAGTTGGTTTTCATCACGCATAGGAGCGGTACAGCCTTCTAGGTAAGATACATAACTATCCTCATCGGCTACAATAAGCGTTCTTTCAAACTGCCCTGTACCTGCCGAATTTATACGGAAATAGGTGGATAATTCCATTGGACATCTCACTCCTTTTGGGATATAGCAAAACGAACCATCGGAAAAAACGGCTGCATTCAAGGCTGCATAGTAGTTGTCGGTATAAGGTACTACGCTTCCCATGTATTTTTGGATTAGTTCAGGATATTCGTGTACTGCTTCGCTGAAAGAACAAAAAATAATTCCTTTTTTGGATAACTCTTCTTTGAAGGTAGTTTTTACGGACACACTGTCTATCACTGCATCTACTGCTATTCCTACGCCTGTCAGTCTTTTTTGTTCATCTAAGGAAATACCTAATTTAGCGAATGTTTTTAACAATTCAGGATCTACTTCGTCCAAGCTATTAAGTTCTATTTTCTTTTTTGGAGCTGCATAGTAGGTTATTTCTTGAAAGTCTATTTTAGGGTAGCAAACATAAGCCCAAATAGGTTCTTCCATTTTTTGCCAGTATCGGTATGCTTTTAGTCTATATTGTAACATGAATTCTGGCTCATTTTTTTTAGCAGAGATAAATCGTACGATATCTTCTGATAAACCTTTGGGCGCAAAATCCATTTCAATGTCGGTTACGAATCCGTATTTATAATCGCTATTGGTAACTTCGTCTAGGATAGCATCGCTTTGTTGGGACATGATTTATTTTTTTAAGTAGTGGAGTAATCTAAAATATATTCGTTAGTAAAATAGGAAATAATAATATCTGCACCTGCTCTTTTTATGCTCATTAGTATTTCATCACGGATTTTTCTTTCGTCTAGCCAGCCTTTTTCTGCGGCGGCTTTTACCATAGCATATTCGCCGCTTACGTTGTAGGCTACTACTGGTAAGTTGGTATTTTCTTTTATTTTTTGTATAATATCTAAATAGGCTAATGCGGGTTTTACCATCAAAAAATCTGCTCCTTCTAGGGTATCTAATTCCGCTTCTATTAATGCTTGTCTAGCGTTAGCTGGGTGCATTTGGTAGGTTAGTTTATCGCCATATTTTGGGGCAGAATCTAGTGCATCTCGGAATGGACCATAGAAAGCGCTTGCATATTTTGCTGTGTAGGACATGATAGTTACTTCTGAAAATTGCTGGGCATCTAATGCTTCTCTTATTACCCCAACTCTGCCGTCCATCATATCCGATGGGCCTATGATATCTGCTCCTGCTTCTGCTTGTGCCAGAGCCATTTTTGCTAGTATGGGTAGTGTTATATCGTTGTCTATTTTACCATTTTTTACGTATCCGTCATGTCCATCGCTACTGTAAGGATCCATCGCTACATCGGTAATAATGGCTATTTCTGGAAATTCTTTTTTTAAGGTAGTAATTGCTTGTAGATAGAAATTATCTTTTGCATAACTGTACGTGGCTTTTGTATCTTTTAGGCTATCTTCTACTGCTGGAAATAATATAATGGATTGTAATCCTTTTTTGTGTAATGATTCTATATCTTTTAGTATATTATCAATGCTATACCGATAGATATTGGGCATGGAGGCAATATCTATTTTTTTATTTTTTCCATCTACCAAGAAATAAGGCTGTACTAGTTGGTGTATAGAGATTCTATTTTCTTGTATCATATTACGAATAGCTATACTTTTGCGATTGCGTCGAGGGCGAGAGATAATAGGAATATTCATAGGTAGTTAGGGTAGCATGGTAACATTTTCTTTGTTAATACGTTGCGGTCAAACTTGGGTAGCAGCGATGGTTTTATAAGAACGAAAATATTTCTTCTAAAAAGATGCTTTACATTCCATACAGAATAATAGCAAAGGTACAAAAATTTTATGGAATAAAACGAAAAGTATACAAATTTAATATCGTATTCTATACTATAAAAGGGACTTATTTTACATGATAAAAGCTCTTCCACAATGCGAAAGAGCTTTTTTATATTTATTTTAATTAAAAACAAAAATGGTGTACTTATAGTTTTGCTTTTACTTCTATTACATCGAATATTTCTAATAAATCTCCTTCTTTTAGGTCGTTATAGTTGTTGAAATTCAATCCACATTCGTATCCATATCCTACTTCTTTCACATCGTCTTTGAAACGTTTTAACGATCCTAGTTCTCCTGTATGCAGTACTATACCATCTCGTATGATACGTACTTTGCCATTTCTCGTTACTTTCCCATCTAGTACATAACAGCCTGCTACTGTTCCTACTTTGGTTATTTTGAATACTTCTCGCACTTCTACGTTACCTATTATTTGTTCTTGTCGTACTGGTGCTAGCATTCCTTCCATTGCATCTTTTATCTCGTTGATAGCGTCGTATATAATGGAGTAAGCACGTATATCGATACTTTCTTGTTCGGCTAGTTGTCTTGCTTTGGTGGAAGGTCGTACTTGGAATCCTACAATAATGGCATCTGATGCGGACGCTAATAATACATCGGACTCGTTGATTTGTCCTACGGATTTGTGGATAATTTTAATTTGTATTTTTTCGGTAGATAGTCGTAATAATGCATCGCTTAATGCTTCGATAGATCCATCTACATCTCCTTTTACAATCAAGTTTAATTCTTGGAAATCTCCTATGGCGATACGTCTTCCTATCTCGTCCAAAGTAATATGCTTTTGGGTTCTAATAGATTGTTCGCGTTGTACTTGTAATCGTTTAGATGCTATATCTCTGGCTTTTTTCTCATCGTCCATCATATTGAATTTATCGCCAGCGGTAGGTGCGCCGCTTAATCCAAGTATGGTTACTGGGGTAGATGGGCCTGCTTCTTTTATTTTTTGTCCTCTTTCGTTGAACATTGCTTTTACTTTTCCGCTGTAGCAGCCTGCTATTATTGCATCTCCTACGCGTACTATTCCTGTTTGTACTAGTATGTTGGTTACGTATCCTCTTCCTTTATCCAAAGAAGATTCTATTACTGTTCCTACTGCATTTTTTACAGGGTTTGCTCTTACGTTTAGGAATTCGGATTCTAATAATACTTTGTCGAGTAGTTCGGTTATATTTATCCCTTTTTTAGCGGATACTTCTTGTGTTTGGTATTTTCCACCCCATTCTTCTACTAATATATTCATAGCAGACAGTTGTTCTCTTATTTTTTCTGGGGCAGCACCTGGCTTGTCCATTTTATTGAATGCGAATACAATAGGTACTCCAGCTGCTTGGGCGTGGTTGATAGCTTCTATGGTTTGTGGCATCACGCTATCGTCACAAGCGATTACTATAATGGCGATATCGGTTAGTTTTGCTCCTCTTGCTCGCATTGCGGTGAAGGCTTCGTGACCTGGTGTATCCAAGAATGTGATACGTTTTCCACTTTCTAATTTTACGCTATATGCCCCGATATGCTGGGTTATCCCTCCTGCTTCTCCTGCTATCACATTGGCTTTACGGATATAATCTAATAACGATGTTTTACCATGATCTACGTGTCCCATTACTGTTACTACTGGTGGTCTTGGAGCTAGGTCTTCTTCTGTATCTTCTATTTCGCCCAAGTCTTCTTGTTCTTCTATAGAAACAAATTGTACTTGAAATCCAAAATTACTGGCTACCATTTCAATCGTAGAAGAATCCAATCGTTGGTTAATGGATACGAATAGTCCGATACTCATACAAGCTGCTATAATCTGTGTCACGTTTACGTCCATTAATATAGATAAGTCGCTAGCAGAAATAAATTCGGTACAACTTATTACGGTTGATTCTCTTTCTAGGGTTTCTTTTTCTTCTCTTTGGAAACGTCCTTCTTGTCTTTTATCTCTTTTGTATTTGGAGGATTTTGATTTTATACCTCCTTCGTTCATTTTAGCAAGAGTTGCTTTTACTTGTTTTTGTACATCTCCTTGATTTGGTTGTAATTTTCCATCTTTTCTTTTCTTATCTTTATCAAATCTTTTGTCTCCTCCTTTTGGTTTTGCGTCTCTGAAATTATTAGTCGCAGGGGTGGTAGTACCTGGGGTAGCTGGTTTGTTAGGTGTTGTACTTGTACCCGTAGTAGTTGTTCTAGGGTTGGAATTGTTGGTAGTATTAGTGGTATTTCTATTATAATTATTGTTGGTAGTAGATCCACCTGTATTGTTGGTAGTACCTTCTGTTTTGGGTCTATCTCTGTAAGGGGTATTAGGTCTATCGCCAGGTTTTTGGAATCTATTATTATTGGTATTGCTAGTAGTACCGTTGGTATTCGTAGTATTGGTAGTAGAGTGGTTGGTATTCGTACCTTTATTGTATCTATCTTTGTTATAGGGTTCTCTAGGTCTATCTTTGGGGATAGCAGTAGCATCTTTTTTATCTAGTGTAGTAATATCGCTACTTCCTATTTTATGTCCAGATTCTAGGCGTTTTCTTTTTTCTTTATTTTTTTTGAAATCTTCTTTGGAAGGGTATTTTTTAGCTGCAGGTGGTGGAGCTAGCTCTATTTTTCGCAAAACTTTTGGGCCTCCTAGGTCTACTTGTATTCCTATGTGTTCTTTTGGTTTTTCGGGTTCTATGATTGGTGCAGCTGCTTGTACTACTGGTTCTTCTTTTTTAGGTATTTCGGGTACTGGCGGCTTGGGAGTTTGTTTTGGGGTATTTTCGTAAGTAGGTCTATCTTTTTTTACTGTAGTATTGATATTGGTTACTACTTGCTTTGGGCGGTCTGTTTTGGTAGTATTATTCACTACTTCTTTGGGCTTATCTTTTTTGATAAGCTTGGTTGGTAGTACTGTTTTTGCTTCTTTTAGTTTACTATCTCCTAGATCTATTTTGCCTAAAATCCTAGGTTGGTTGATTTCTGGGACGATGGTTTCTATGTGCTTGTTAGCAGCAGTGGAATCGGTAGATGTATCCGATGCTACTAGTGCATTAGCTGGTGTAGAAACAGGAATATCTTTTGGGATTTCGGCACTGGTGTTTTCCTTTTTCTCTTCTATTATAGCAGTAGGTACGATAGGTTTTTCTTCTACTATTTTTTCTTTGATTGGTTTTTTAGAAGAGGGAAGTTCTATTTTTCGTAAAACTTTTGGGCCATTCGCTGCATTACTATCTACTTCTGGTGCAGGCACAGAAACGGGAGGAGCAGCAACGACAGGTTTAGTTTCTAATTTTGGAATTTTAGGAACTTCTATAGAGGGAGTTTCTACAGGTAAGGGGTTTTCTTTTAGTGCAATAGGAAAACTAGTAGCAATAATATCGTATTGCTCTTGTGTTAATACACTATTGGGCCCTAAATCTTTGTATCCTTTAGAGCGTAATAGAGTTGATACCTCTAACAAGTTAAGATTGTTAGTGGATACAAATCGAGATAATCTTGGTAAAGCGTTTGGATTAATTCCAGCCATCTGTAATAATTAAAATAGGCTGCAAATATATACTTTTTTTACAAAAATAAAAAATATATTTTTAATTAAGTGCTTTTGTACACTTACTTGTATGTTAGTAGTATACGATTTGGGAGTATTTTTGGGGAAGGTTTTTCGTGAAAAACAGGTTTGAAAATAGTTTGTCTTTTTTTTCAAAACTAAACGTTATATTAGTAGTTTTGTGCCACTTTTATTTATTTTTTTTTATGAAAAAAACAATTATTTTTGGTTCTGCTATTTTGCTTATTGCTAGTTCTTTATTAAATTGCAAACCTGGTAGCGGCGGTGGGTCTAGTAGTGCAGATAGCCTCACAAATGTGCCTTCTACGATTAAGATTAACGAAGAATATGACAACATAGCTCGTTATATTGCGTGTATTCCACAATCTGATAATTCTAAATATAAAGGACTAGAAAAACTTCCACTTTGGGTAGAAGAAAAAAATAGTTATGATACTAGCTGGACTAAAATGGTAAATTCTCGCTTAAAGCCTATCTCGGAATGGGCAAAAAAGGAGATACACCCGAGTATAAATCCTGATGCGCCTGTGTTTTATCCTTTTTCTGGGCCAGATTTTCTGCATGCTCATTACATGTATCCGAATGCAAAAGAGTATACCATGATGGCATTAGAGCCTGTGGGCAATATTCCTGCTATAGAGAAATACAGCAAAGATACTACGATGCTAAAAAGCTATTTGAATTATGTAAATACTTCGTTAAAAGATATTTATGATAGAAGCTATTTTATCACTTCTCACATGGTGAATGATTTTAACGATGCAAAAGCCAAAGGAGTATTATCGGTATTATTGGTTTTCTTAAAAAGAACTAACCACGACATTATCAGTATACAAAAATTCACTATGGTATCAGGCGGAAAAATTGAAAACTATACCGATGCAAATAAAGATTCGTTAGAAAAATCTAAAATACAAGGAGTGACTATAGAATTCAAACCTGCAAATGAAAATGTGGTAAAAAAAATCACGTATTATAGTTTGGATATTTTGGATAAAACAGTAGATGAGAAATATCCTTATTTTATAGACCACCTAAATAATACACTAAAAGGTACGAATACATTCCTGAAAGCAGCTTCGTATTTAATGCATTATGAAACATTCGATAAAATAAGAAAAACTACTTTGGGTGTGAGCAATAGTATATTACAAGACGATACGGGCATTGCTTTCCATTATTATAATGAAGGAACTAATAAGGATAAATGGAATTATAAATTATATGGAAAATACACAAAACCAATCGCTAGTTTTAAGGGATTAAAAATCCAGGAAGATTTTAAGAAAATGTTTGACGATAGTACGAAAATCAAACCTTTGCCTTTCTCGCTAGGCTATCATTGGCAGGACGGTTACCAAAATTATATGTTAGCAACTAAAAAGAAATAAATTTATTACACCTTACTTATTATGCTTACTTTACCTTATTTAAGAGAAAATACAACCGATGCCATCGAAAGGCTACAAAAAAGAAGTAATTTAGATGCGTCTCCTACTATCCATGCAATAATAGAACTGGACACCAAGCGTCGTGAAAAAATCACGTTGGTAGAAAACAAGCAAGCTGCGATGAATGTGATTTCTAAAGAGATCGGAAAATTGATGCAGACAGGGCAAATAGAGCAAGCTACTGCTGCCAAGTCCGAAACTAGCCAATTGAAAGCAGATATAGTAGATTTAGAAACTGAATTGAATATTTTAGAAATACAATTACAAGAACTAGTAGTATCTTTGCCAAATACACCGCATAGTAGTATAAAAACGGGCTGTGGGGCTGATGATAATGATAATGTACACGAGGAGGGCGAAATTCCAACATTGTTCGAAGGTGCTTTATGCCATTGGGATATAGCTTCTAAATACGATATAATAGATTTTGAATTAGGGGTGAAAGTAACGGGTGCGGGGTTTCCTTTTTATAAAGGAAAAGGGGCAAGATTGCAACGAGCGTTGATTAATTTCTTTTTGGATAAAGCCATAGAAGCTGGATACTATGAAATACAACCTCCTATCCTGATTAATGGTGCAAGTGGTTTTGGGACTGGGCAGCTACCAGATAAAGAAGGGCAAATGTATTATTCTCCTGTAGACGATTTGTACCTTATCCCTACTGCCGAAGTGCCTATTACGAATATGTTCCGAGACGAAATAATAGCACTAAAAGATTTGCCTAAAAAATACTGTGGTTATACGCCATGCTTTCGTAGAGAAGCAGGAAGCTACGGTAAAGATGTAAGAGGATTGAACAGGCTACACCAATTCGACAAAGTAGAAATAGTACAAGTGACTACGCCTGAAAATTCTTATAGTTTATTAGAAGAAATGAAAAACCATGTAGCTTCTTTATTACGAGAGTTAAAATTACCATTTCGTATATTAAAATTATGTGGTGGAGATATGGGATTTTCTTCTGCTTGTACGTATGATTTTGAGGTATATTCTGCGGCTCAAAAACGTTGGTTAGAAGTGAGTTCTGTGTCTAATTTTGAGACTTTTCAAAGTAATCGTTTGAAATTGCGTTACAAAGATGAACAAGGCAAGACAAGCCTTGCGCATACTCTCAACGGGAGTGCTTTGGCGCTACCTCGTATTGTAGCAGCTTTATTAGAGAATCACCAGCAGGCAGATGGTATCCGTATGCCAGCGGCTATTGCTGCGTACACTAAATTTGATATTTTGAATTAATCTATATTTCAGTTTTTTTGTATAAAATAAAAAGGGACGCAAAATTTTGCGTCCCTTTATTGTAGAAAAAATCCTATTTCTTATTTGTAACTAATTTTGAATTCTACTCTTCTATTTTGTGCTTTACCAGCTGGGGTTTTATTATCTGCTACTGGCATTGTATCACCGTATCCTTTTGCTGCTAGTCTGCTAGCATCTATTCCTTTACTTACTAGATACGCTTGTACTGCGTTTGCTCTACGTTGGGATAATTCTAGGTTTTTTTCTGGTTTACCTGCATTATCGGTATGGCCATTGATTTCTGCTACACTGGTATTGTATTCTTTCAATATTTTTACCAAAAGATCTAAATCATCGATAGATTCTTTTTTGATAATATCTTTTGCACTTTCAAAGAAAATACCTTTCGCTGCTAATGCTATTTGTGCTTTTACTTCTTCTTTCATTTCTGGGCAGCCATTGTTAGCGATAGTTCCTACTTCGGTAGGGCATTTATCTTTTGCATTTTCTACGCCATCACCATCGGTATCAGGGCAGCCAGATAGTTTAGCTAATCCTGCTTCTTTTGGGCATTTATCTTTACTATCTTCTACGCCATCTTTGTCGGTATCTGGGCAACCTGCGAATTTGGTTTCTCCAGCTACGGTAGGGCATTTATCTTCGTTGTCTGCTACGCCATCTTTGTCGGTATCTGGGCAACCTGCGAATTTTTCTAATCCTGCTACGGTTGGGCATTTATCTTTGCTATCTTCTACGCCATCTTTATCGCTATCTGGGCAGCCTTCGAATGCTGTCAATCCTGCTACATCTGGGCATTTATCTTCATTATCTACTACGCCATCTTTATCACTATCCAAATCACAACCTGTAGCATCTACTTTGTAACCTGCACGGGTAGTTTTACATTTATCTAATTTGTTAATAACGCCATCGTTATCGTCGTCTCTTGGCGTTGATTTTCCTAGATTAAATACAATACCTGCGGAGTGATGCAACCATTTATCGTATTTATTTCCTTTTACGTTATTGAATATACCATCTAGTTCGTCCCATTGGGTAAGGTGAGCGGTAGAACGTAATACTAGGCTAGCCGAGTTGCTTAAACGAATTTTGAATCCTAATCCTAGGGCTAGGTTAAAATCTAGATTTTGAGAAATAGGCGTATTTGCTGGATAGTTAGCGAATTTATACGTTCCTTGTTTTTCAAAACCTTTGGTGTACAATGCGCCTAATCCTGCGGTTAAGAATGGTGCTATTAAAGCATTTTCTTTTAATATTTTACCATTATTAAATTTGTAAGCTAATTCGAAGCCTACATCTAGCAAGTTTCCAGTCACCTTATAAGGGCTTAAAGGAGACATAGGTATGGAATCGGCTTGCATGCTCATTTTTCCATAATTGCCTGCTAGGGATAAATCAAACGAACGGTTTAAGTATCTACTTAAAGATAAGCCATACGTTACATTGGGTTTGAATTTGAACCATTGGTTAGTGATATCGCCTTTGTATTCACGAATACCACCATAAAAACCTAGTCCAAAACGTTTTTCTTCGTTTTGAGCTTGAAGAGAAGTAGCGCATAATAAAGCGATTACTGCTGCTGCACAAATTGTTTTTTTGTTAAACATTATAATTAATTGATTGATAATACATTTTGTTTTACTTGGAATTTTTGACCAACAAAAATCAGTCCAAATACTGTAATAGTTCTGTTTTTTTTATAAATGAATTACTTCTCCTTCTGCTGTGGCTACTGCTTCCATCAATGCTTCGGAAAGGGTAGGGTGGGGGTGAATGGATTGTAGGAAGCTATGAGCTGTCATCTCCATATCTCGTGCTACTACTACTTCGGCTATCAGCTCTGTTACATTAGCGCCTATCATGTGTGCGCCTAGCCATTCGCCGTATTTGGCATCGAATATTACTTTTATGAATCCGTCTTTGGCTCCTGCTGCGCTTGCTTTTCCAGAGGCACTAAATGGAAATTTACCAATTTTTAATTCGTATCCTTTTGCCTTTGCTTGGTCTTCGGTAAGTCCTACTGATGCTACTTCTGGGGAAGCGTACATACATGATGGGATATTATCGTAATTGATAGGGTGGGGGTTCATGCCTGCTATATGTTCTACACATTTGATACCTTCGGCAGAGGCTACGTGTGCTAGTGACGGCGTATTTATGATATCTCCAATGGCATAGATACCTTTGGTTATTGTTTCGTAGTTTTTATTTACTGGGATTTTACCTCTTTCGAGTTGTATTCCTACGTCGTCTAGCCCTAGTCCTTCGGTATTCGCTATTACGCCTGCGGCAGATAGTACTATATCGGTCATTAGGTTAAAACTTCCGCTGGTGGTATTTATTTTTAATGCTACGCCATTGGGGGTTTTATTCACTAGTTCGGCACTGGTATTGGTGAATACTTTTATCCCTTGCTTTGCTAACTGGCGGATAAGTTCTTTTGCTATATCTGCGTCTTCTAGGGGTGCGATACGGTCTTGCATTTCTATAATCGTAACTTCTGTGCCTATGGTATTATAAAAATAAGCAAACTCTAATCCTATAGCTCCCGAGCCTACTATTACTATATTGCGGGGCTGGGTGGGTAGTGTCATTGCTTCTCGGTAGCCTATTATCTGCACTCCATCTTGTGGCAGGTTTGGTAGGTTGCGAGAGCGTGCTCCTGTAGCGATGATGATGTTGGTAGCTTCTATTTTTTTTATAGCGCCTCCTTTTTCTTGTACATTTATTATTTTGCTACTATCTATGCTAGCTGTACCTTCTTGGTGTGTGATTTTATTTTTTCGAAATAAGAATTGGATACCTTTATTCATACCATCTGCTACACCACGGCTACGGCTGATGATGGTATTGAAATTATGGGTAAAACTAGGCACTTCCAAACCAAATTCTTTAGCTTTGCGTATGTATTCGTACACGTTAGCTGTTTTTAATAAAGCTTTGGTAGGAATACAGCCCCAGTTGAGGCATACTCCGCCGAGTTTTTCTTTTTCTATTACTATTACACTTTTTCCTAATTGTGCTGCTCTTATTGCAGCTACGTAACCTCCTGGGCCACTACCGATAATGGCTATATCGTATACCATATAAAAAAATACTAAATTGATTAGAAGTGAATACTAGTCTTGGCACAAATGTACTATATTTTAGTACTATATTTTTATTTCTTCTTCGTGTTGGTTATAAAAAGAGTACTGCAACAGGCTATAATTGCCACTACTGCGTACAGGTATCCATTTTTTGAACTTTTTGTACCACTGCCATTGCAGGTTACTGAATATCCAGCCTTTTTTTATGTAAGATTCTAGGAATGGGTGTACTATTAAAGTGAGTTTGGGTTCGTTTTGTTCTTTTAATATATAGCGAATATTATTTTCTATTTCATCTAATAGTAGTAAGCTAGCTTGTATCTCGCCAGTACCAAGGCAGGTAGGGCATTTTTCATTGGTTTGTATTACCATTTCTGGGCGTACTCGTTGGCGGGTTATTTCTATGAGTCCGAATCTGCTGGGTGGTAGTATGGTATGTTTGGCTCTATCTTGTTTCATTGCTTCCTTTAATCTTTCAAATAGTAGGTTTCTATTTTCTGCACTTGTCATATCTATAAAATCCACTACGATGATGCCGCCCAAATCTCTTAATCGTAGCTGGCGAGCTATTTCGGTAGCTGCGTCGAGGTTGGTTTCCAGGGCATTTTTTTCTTGGTTATTATCGGATTGTCTAGGCCCTGTATTTACGTCTACTACGTGCATGGCTTCGGTTCTTTCGATGATGAGGTATCCACCATTGTCGATGGAAACTGTTCGTCCAAAAAGTGATTTTATTTGTTTTGTAACTTTATGGTAATCAAATATATCGTCTTTTGTATTGTGTAATTTTACTATTTTTTCTTGCTCTGGGGAAATCGTGGTGATGTATTCTTTTATGTCGTTGTACAGATCTGTATCGTTCACATAAATACCTTGGAAGCTATCGTTCAGCAAATCTCGTAGCAAGGCAGATGTACGGCTCAGCTCTCCTAATAAGCGAGTAGGCGGGGTAGATTTTTGTATATTTTCAAAACAGTTTTTCCATTTATTAATTAGCTCTTCTAGGTCAGAACTAATTTCGTCTACGGTTTTATTTTCTGCTACGGTGCGTATTATTACTCCAAAATTAGTAGGAAGTACAGGTCGTACCATTTCTTTTAGTCTATTTCTTTCGTCTAAATCTTTTATTTTTTGGGATACAGAAACTTTATTACTAAACGGCATCAGTACCATGTATCTTCCAGCTATTGCTATTTCGCAGGTTAGTTTTGGGCCTTTGGTGGATATTGGTTCTTTGGCTATCTGTACTACGATGGGCTGGGTAGAGCTTATTACGTCGGTTATTTTTCCATCTTTGGAAATTTCTTCTTCTAATACAAAATTAGCGAGACT
>JAYUJA010000133.1:0-1895 GCA_043765495.1 Bacteroidia bacterium | reverse complement strand
TCGCAGTTGGGAAAGATAGTGGACTCACTGCTTATATAGAAAGATTTAACTGTACTTTAAGGCAAAGAGCTGCTAGATTAGTTAGAAAAACATTGAGCTTTTCCAAGTCACTAGAAAATCATATCGGAGCAATAAAATACTTTATTTGTAATTACAATCTAAATTGTAAAACATTACATTAGACGGACTATCAAAATATTAATTGTAGTTTATGTAAAAAAAATTTATCTTTGTAGCCAAATTTATAACTTTTTTATCCTATCTATGAATATTACAAGAACTAACAAAGAAGAGCTAGTAGATACCATTGCAGTACAATTAGAAACTGCGGATTATACGCCAAGCTTTGACAAAAATCTAAAAACATTCGCTAAAAAAGTAAACTTGCCAGGTTTTCGTCCAGGTATGGTGCCACTTTCTATCGTTAAAAAACGTTTTGGTAAAGATATCCTAGGAGAAGAGCTTATTAAAATAGCGAACCAAAACTTGATGGAATATGTAAGAGAACATAAAGTCCTATATTTTGGTAGACCAGTACTAATGGATACGCCAGAAGAATTAAAACCAGAAACAGAAGATAAATATACTTTTTCTTTTGACATCGGCTTGCTGCCAGAAATAGATATCGTACTTCCAGCAGACAAAACTTTCTACCAATACAATGTAGAAATAACCGAAGAAGTAATAGAACAAGAATTGAAATGGATAGCAAAAAGACAAGGAAAAGAAATAGAAGTAGAAATATCAGAAATAGAAGACGAACTAGTACTGAATAGTGAAGCAGATGGAGAAATAACCTTTCCAATAGATTTGCTAGAAGAAGTAGAAAAAAATGCTTTCCTAGGTAAAAAAGTAGGCGATACCTTGACTATCAATCCAGTAAAACTACTCCGTCATAGAGAAGATATGCTGGATATACTAGAACTAGACGAAGAAAACACAGCCGACCTAGACAAAGATATCACCTATACAGTGACAAAAATAGCTCGTTTTGTACCTGCAATATTAGACGAAGACTTTTTTGCTGCAAACTATAAAGATAGCCCAATAACTAACGTAGACGACTTACGTAAATATATCTCTTTGGACTTATCCAATGCTATGAGCAGAGATAGTAGAAACTTCCTAATCAACCAAGTGTTTTATGATTTGGACTTGAAAAACAAGATTCGTTTGCCACATTCTTTCCTAAAACTATTGATACAAATAGAAAACGAAAAAGCAAAAGAAGCAGAAGTGAATTATTACTATTTCCAACAGCTGGGAAGCATCATCGCAGATGTACTAGAAGTAAGACTATTAGACATAGCGAATGAAAACGTAACCCAAGAAGACGTAGAAAAATACATCAAAGGAGTACTAAAAGGTAATCTAGACCTAGAAGACGCAGCAGATGCAGAAGATGAGCAAAAAACAGAAGAGCAACTAAACCAAGTAGTAAAATCGCTACTAGAAGACGAAAAAAGATACCAAGAAGCTTTTCAAGGTACGAAATCTGAAAAAATATTAAATATCATCAAAGCGAAATACAACATAGTAGAAGTAAGTACTACATTAGAAGATTTCAGAACAAAAGTACTAGCACATAACGAATTGTTGAACCAACTTATTTCTTCCAGAATAACAGAGCTAATACCAGCTAGCGCCTACCCAGTACAAGAAGAAACTACTACCGCAGAAGTAATAGAAACTGCTACTGTAATAGAAGAATAAATCATATTATTATTTATATATAAAATAAAAAAACGCTGTTTTCAAGAATAACGAAAACAGCGTTTTTTTTATTGAAAACAGCGTTTATAGGTAAATAGGTTTAATATTTATAGAGAAATTGGGTAACTATGAATATACTCCCATCAGAGTTAGGTTTGCAAATTTAATTTTACGAAAAGCAT
>JAYUJA010000132.1:0-1915 GCA_043765495.1 Bacteroidia bacterium | reverse complement strand
AATGGCGTATTTAAGTGGTAAGGAAGTACTTTCTCATTCGGACTTAATTCCCGAATATCTTCCTTAAAAAACTGATAATCGGATAGTTGAGCATAAGGTAGTTTGTCGGTTTGTAGTTGTACTTCGTCTTTTTTGGTGCAGTTGCTTATTATGGCTATGCTTACTATACAGCAGAAAGCAATAATCCATTTATTGATTTTGTTCATATAATTGTTTTTTTTTGCAAATATAAATAATTAGCTGTTACTGTATACTATAATACGATTTTAATTTACAAAATTTTTAGTAGCAATATTTCTGTTTTTAAAAAAGAAAAAGGGAAGCTACTGCCTCCCTTGTATTATTTCTTAATCAAATTTTAATCTCATTTCTACTCTACGATTCTTTTGTCTTCCTTCTGGGGTTTTATTAGGAGCTATTGGTTTTTTATCTCCAAAAAATTCTGCTTTCAACCTAGTAGCTGCTACTCCTTTTTTCACCAAATACTCTTTCACTGCGTTTGCTCTATTTTTAGATAAAGTCAAGTTAGCAGCTGGTTTTCCTTGGTTATCGGTATGTCCTGCGATATTCAACTTATAATCCACTTTTTTCACTAATAAATCGGCTAATTTATCCAAAGATGGGTACGATTCGGATTTGATAATTGCTTTTCCTGTTTCGAACTCTAAATCCTCAAATGCTACGTTCAATACTTCTTGCTCTTCTTTTTTGATTTCTGGGCAGCCGTTATTTGCTTTTGTTCCTGGTGTTTTTGGACATTTATCTTCTGCGTCCCATACGCCATCACCATCGGTATCCACGTCTCCTTTTTTAGGACAACCTTTGTTTTCTATTCTTCCTGGCTCGTTAGGGCAGTTGTCTTCATCGTCCATCAATCCATCGTGGTCGGTATCAAACTTGTTAGGTGGGCAACCTTTGCGTTCTATTGTTCCTTTCTCCGTGATACAGTAATCGTCTTTATCTAGTATACCATCGCCATCGGTATCTTTGTATGGGCAACCTTTGTTTTCTGCTGGTCCTGCTGCTGTTGGGCAGTCGTCTTCACTATCTTGTAAGCCATCTTTATCGGTATCTGGGCAGCCTGCGTATATTTTCAATCCTGCTACCGTTGGGCATGCATCTTTACTATCTTCTATACCATCTTTATCGGTATCTGGGCAGCCACCGAATAGTTTTATTCCTGCTACGGTTGGGCATAAATCGTCGTGATCAGGAATACTATCTTTATCCGTATCGGGGCAGCCATAGAATGCTTTTATACCTGCTGTATTCGGGCATCTATCTTCTAGGTCAGGTATACCATCTTTGTCGGTATCTATCACTATTGGAGCTAGATTTTGACCAATATAACATGGGTCTTTTTTATCACGGGTATATGCCCATACGATGTTTGCACCTACTCTTGCCTGCACTGTTTTTGCTTTTTTAGGAACTATTAGAGCGCCTAGTACATTATCACTTGCGGCATAAACCTGTATTGGACCTAGGTTTAGTACTAATCCAGCACCTATATTTGCAAAGCTTCTATTCAAGTACGAATAATTCACTTGCAACTGTAGTATTTTCCAAAATTCTTGGCTAGCATAAACGGATATAGCTGGGTGAAATCCTTGGTTATAAAACTGACCAAAAAATGTTCCGCCTACTCTTGTTCTTTTACTTACATTATAACTCGCAGAAAGGTATATTTTTGCATTCAAGTACGTAGTATATTTATTACCAGACTTTTGTTCTATATTAAATGTTTTTTCTAGGCTATCGGTAATACTTTTTGCATAGTCGGTAGAATCTTTGTACAATTGGCGTATATCTATCCCTGTGAAGGTGTAGGTAGCGGCATTTTTACTTTTTACATCTAGTAAATAACTATTCCATTTGATGAATCCTAGGTCTAGTATACTTCCTGAAAGCGTAA
>JAYUJA010000131.1:0-19726 GCA_043765495.1 Bacteroidia bacterium | reverse complement strand
CGTAGGTATTGCTTCTATAATACTTACTATATTAGAACCTGTAGTGTTAGCTGGTGCAGTGAAAGCCCCTATATTTCCAGTACCTGCTGCTGCAAGTCCTATAGCTGTATTATCATTTGTCCAAGCAATGGTAGAACCTGTAGGGGCTGTTACGAAATTGAATGCTCCGATAGTAGCGCCAGCACATACACTTACGTCTACAATATCTGTAAGTACAGGCACGGGTTTTACAGTAACGGTAAACTGATTAGGATCACCAGGGCAACTTTGGAAAGATTGTGTATATGAAAAAATACTTATTATAGATGATGCAGTAGTATTTTTCCCTAGGAAAGAAGGAATATTATCCGTTCCAGAAGCCGAAGAAAGTCCTATTGTGGTATTAGTATTTGTCCAGTTGATAATAGTACTAGGTATTGTTGTACCTGTAACTGCATTAATAGGAGCTACCAACCCATCTGGGCATACCGTAAAGTTTTGTACATTAATAGGTACTGGTTCTGCTTTTATTTTTACTAGGAAAGAAGAATCTGGCCCTACACAACCATTTAATGTAGGCGTGTAAGTAACAATTGCATCGTTAGCGAATCCTAAATAATGTCTATTTAATGGTGCTGTATAAGAAGCTATATTTCCTGTACCAGTAGCGGCTATCCCTACGGAAGCATTAGTATTCGTCCAATTTACGATAGCACCTGCTGGTACACTCACAAAATTAGTAGCTGGAACACTTGCTCTGGAACATACTATTTTGTCCGTTACATTATTTAGGTATGGAGTAGGTTTTACGGTGATGTTCACGGTATCTTTTGTAGTACAAGAAGCTGCACCTCTATTTACGGTAAGTATATAAGTGTACACTATGGAGGCGGTAGTATTATTCGCTGGCACTGTAAATATTGGATTAGCAATAGTAGTACTACTCAAATTAGTGGCTGGAGTCCAAGAATAGGTATAAGCGCTTACCCCTGGTTTTCCTAAAGAAAAACTAGGAGGAGTTTGTCCAGGTTTTGCAGGACATACTGCAGTATCTACTTTTCCTGCTACGAATTTTGGTTTAACAAATATTGCACTTGGAAGACACTGACAATCTACTATACTGGTATCTATTTTTATGATAATACCACACGCTTGTCCTGCTGCTACATTAAAAGATGTATTTTGTGTGTAGGTAGCATTTGCTGTTATTTCAGTAGTTACAGTATCTCTATCTAGCAATACGTCTGCGGCTGTAAAAGTACCAGAATTATCTGTATCGTAATAGTAATTAAATATATTACTATTTCCAGCTAGGATAGTTTGACCTGTATTTTTATATTTATAGCTTAAAGTAACCGTTTCTCCTGTTCCATTAGGTGATGTACTTGCTGCTGGAGTTAGTAGTTTTAAGTATCCTTTGTAACTAAATACAGGTAATACATCTAATCCGTTAATAAAATTCATCGCACAAGCAGAAGCGCCACAGTCTCCATTACCTTGTATGTAGGTCTGCGCTCTAAATTCTACATTGTTACATGCTAGAATAGTTTTATCTCCTTTGTATTCAAATTTAAACTTCAATGTATCGCCTGGAGGGATTCCTGCGGAATATCTCCATTTTAATATTGTATATCCTGCTATTACAGAAATAGTAGGAGTAGTGATAGGTAATGGGTATTTTATACTAGTAACAGAACCAGGTACATACGATACTCCTGGTGGGATTCGTATCATCAACGTATCCACAGAGCCACTAGAGTTAGGTCCTGTATTACGAGCGGATACTTCCATCACAGAATTATTATAACAAGGAGATACATAATCTGTTTTCAATTTTACTTGCATAAAATACAAAATAGTCAAAGAATCTACTCCATGTTTGGTTTGTTTATTGGTCACACCTGATTTTTGTTCGCCACAATGTGCTTGTCCTATGGTTTCGAATCGCATTATATCTCCATAATTATAGCCACAGCGAGTTCTTACATCAAATTTAATAGAAAACTTATTAGAATCTGCTTGGGTAGCTCCTCTTAATCCTCTGTTTTGCATCAAAGGTAATAGAGCATCTAAATCCCATTCATACGTTTGGGCACTATCTACTGGATTAGTACTTACATAGGTTGGAGTAGGTAATGTAACAGCTGGAGCAGCTACAGGATATTTGATACTAGCATTAGCACTTGGGGTTAGGAATACCATTCCTCTTGGCAATGTAAGGCGAGCTTTCATTTTATACCCTGCACCTGTTTGTGTATTCGTTCCTTGTAATCTATAAGTAGCCATTTGACACAAAGGAGTTCCTTGCGTTGGAGCTGCTATATAAGATTGGAAATTAGGTAATTGGGGTATTACTTGTAGTATTACACTATCTCTATTAGACGTATCACGAGCTGCAGGACTACAGCCTGTTTGGTAATCTGTCCAACTACTTGGATAGCTACAAAAACCATCTGTGACATGCACTACTACGCTGTCTACTTCACAGTTTACGGAGCTATACGTCCCACAAACTCTATAGTTTTTTACAGTTGTAGCAGGATAGTTACCAATAGGATAAATATTACCACCTAGGGAAGTTGGAGTAATTACAGTATTAGTTTGCAAGTCTGTCATACTTGTGATAGTCACTCCACTCACTTGTGGTGTAGCAAGGAAAGTATATTGCCCTACTAGACTTGTTTTATTTTCTACTCTTAAATCCCAGCAAATACTATTATCGAGAGCATTTTTAATAGGTAAAGCAGAAGATATATCATAAGTTGGTAGATTAACTCTATAGTTTGCGCCAGCACTCGGTCCTGCTCCACCAATAAAATCTTGAAATCCTCCAGTTTGTGTATAACAATTAGTAGGTGCAGGCAGAGCATTAGGATAATAACAACCTGTATTGCCACCATTAGCAGTAGCTTCTACCATACTTGGAATCCAAGCTAGATGCCATCTATCTCCTACTATCGGACTATTAGGAAGCTGATCAGAAGGATTTTGAGAAAAATTTCTTTTAATTTTACAAGAAGGTTGTACTGAAAAAGCAAAATAATTATAGGCTGTTTCGTCAGGGTAAGGTATTTTGGTAGTCCCTACTACACTATCTGCGTACAATTGGTTGGTATAAAATACATACGTAGTGTCGGTTAAAGCTACATATTGAGAAGGGTTCATGTAAATAGAGTGATTCGTATAACTACCTTGTCCGTTGGGAGTATGTTGGTATAATCTAGCTCCTACAATACTGTAACCAGCTGGAACTTTAATATACATGGTATCTAGGTACTGGAAATGTCTATGTTCATAAGGAAAATAATTACCAAAGTGTGAATCTCCTACCCAAGCAATACTTCTACGCAAAAAGTCTGTATTCCAGTCAATATTCATTGGAGTAGGGTTACAATTTTTAAAACTTTGATTACCATAATCTGTGTAATAACGTAATGCCTCATTATAGTAACCGACAATAGATATAGCACCTTCGTAAGGATTACAGGAATAATATGGTCCTGCTGGATTATTGCTTACACTATGGCTATTCTGTATAGACGAGTAGCGTGTTTGTGCGCCGATATTTTTCTTAATTTGGTATTGTGGTATAAATCGTATGGAATCATCATTTTGAAAATTTGTGATACTCAATGCTGGCGTCCAAGTAAGACCAGCTAACACACTTGCACTTAAATTGTAGTTAAAGGTTCTATCGTTTACAAGGTTTACAATAGAGCTTGGTGGAACAGTGGAGGTAGTAGTATAGTAAGTTGTTCCACGTTTGAATACAATAGTTGTACCTACGAAAGTGATGTCTGCTAGATTTCCATCATCAAAACTAGAGGAAGCATACATATATAGCCAAGTAGGATTAGTAGTAGAAGTAATAATTCTACCAGGGTACTCGGTAGTAAACTTATCTCCATACATTACTCTGTCTAGACGCATTTTAGTAGTATCTAAAATACCTGCTGCGTCTGTGATACCATTATTATTATTATCTGGCTGCCCTCGTGTTTTTCTTATTAAAACATAAGGCCCTCTAACAACACCTTCACAAGGTCCAGGACAAAAAACAGAAGAATTAGCAACTTGGTTACAACCAAATTTTTCTACACAGCCACAGGCTGGATCTTTGATATAGTAGGGGATAGCATTCACACTAACAGGACCTGCGCAACCTGGACAAGAAGCGGTAGGAACTTGCACATCTATTGTAAAATGGGCTAAATCCAAACTAATTGGTGGTGCATAAGCATTTGGTAACCAACCAACCAAAGAACTCATGTCAAATTCTGCAATAACAGAATTACCTACAACACTTACACTACTAGGATTCCAAACACCAGCTCCGTTGGTAATTTTCAAATTACCCATGTAGGCTAGGCAAGGGCTTAACTCGTACACCATTCGTAATTTTGCACCAGCCTTGTTGTATGCATAGAATTCCCAATTTTTACCAGAGAAATCAAATGTGTAGCTAGTACCTGCTGCCATAGATGGTGGGGCAGTATGCACTCCCATACTTAATCTTTCGTAGCGGTATTCGTTACGTGAGAGACCTGTTTCATTAATACAACTACCAACTTTAGCGCCATCGTCTTTATAATACCATCTACCATCTGCTTTGTACTGTATACCACATAGGTTTTGGAATAAGATATCATAGGAGTTAGTAGTACCATCTACGGTATTAATCCCTACTAAAGAAGGCTCATAAGTATCCCACGAATATCTATAAATGGCCCCTTGGTCACATCGCATGTTATAACCATCATGGCAAATAGTTATTTGGTTAAAACGGACGTATAATGTTTCGCCAGGATTTAATTGTTCATCTACTCTAAATGCCCAAGCATCAGGACCAGCATCAAAACCTGGTGGATTCGTAGTAGTATTAGCAGAAGACGTTTGTGTAAAAGCAACGGAAGCACCAGCCGTATTTCTTGTGATACTTACAGAAGATGGATCTATCCTAGACTGGTACCAAGAACGTAGTCCGAATCGTGTTTGATAAGCTGCGCCAGTACCAGTATTGATAATCATTAAGGTTTGTTGCTCGGTAGTAGGTAAGCATCCAGAGCCTAATTTGCTACATACACGGGTAGTAAGTACGGGTGTAGAGTTAGGGACAGTCACAGCTGCTTGGTTATTAGAGCCTTGGCAATCTGGATTTGCTAAACAACCCCAGTAAGCACGCATCCTAGATAGCGTATTCAAGCAATTGTTAATATAGATAGTTTCGCAAATAATAACTGTTTCACCTGGATCGAGTAAGCCATCGTTATTTCCTATTGTTAAAAAATCTGCGGAAGATAATTTGATGGTATCGGTGACGTTTATACCAGAAGAAAACTGGGTAACAACGCCTTTATCCACTGCGGTTATACTCATACTATTGGTATGCTTGTCAAGGAATACTACTTTATCTAGCGGAGCTGTACCACCATTAAGTATGGATATGCAACGTTGGTAGGTATCGCCAGGTAATCCTACATAAGATTGATTAGTAATACCTGACAATATTATATCCGCTACTCCCTTTTGGTATACATCACCAGGGCTTCTATCAAAACCATTGTTACTGTTATACTCATAATCATACTGAACTCTATTACGCGACGTACCTGTAAAACCTATAAAACCGCAATCGGCTTTGGCTTTATAAGAATATGCAAAAGCACCTAAATTAGCAAGAGTTGCTACCGAGAATTTGGGTGCAGATAGATTGGAAATATTTAACTCCGATATCAAGGAACCGTAAGTAGATATCAGTGAACTTGGTATATACTTCACGCCAACTGGCATGGTAATGGTAACTACTCCGTTTTCTAATGTAAAAGCAGATGGATTGTATATAGAATCCCTAAATCGTTGTTCAGGGCGGCATATTTCTAGTTCAGAAGGTGTTTCCTTATGAAAAACAACAGCAAAGTTGTTTTGAGCTTGTAACTCTAATATAGAAAATAGTAGAACTAAAATTTTTATGGAAGATAGTACTATTCTATTAAAATTTGGTAAAAGAGTGCTTTGTAGTATTTTTGTCATATGTTGAAATAATCGGTTAGCATATATAATCCACAAATCTAAACAAATATTTCATATAAAAAAACAAAGTTTTAACATTTAATTAAAGATTTATAAATAAAAAACTGTATATCAATTGATTACAAATTATTTGTGGATATATTTTTTAATTTTACTAAAAAACAATTTTTAACGTACATTTGCCGTCTATATTTACAGTTAAAGCTATTTTTATTGTATGGATGTGTCTACTTTTTCGAAACAATTATTTCAGATAGGAGCTATTAAATTTGGCACTTTTGAGCTTAAATCTGGCGTAAAATCTCCTTTTTATTTGGATTTGCGCTTACTAATGAGTTATCCTGTTTTATTACAAGAAATAATTTTGGATTTAGATATTTTATCAAAAAACCTGAATTATTCTATCGTATGTGGCGTACCTTATGCAGCGCTTTGTTTTAGTACAGGCTTGGCATTATTACAAAATAAACCAATGATAATGAAGCGGAAAGAAGCTAAAAAATATGGCACAAAACAACTCATCGAAGGTAAGTACGAAAAAGGGGATACGTGTGTAGTAGTAGAAGATGTGATAACTTCGGGAGCTAGCCTAGAAGAAACAATACCAGAATTAGAGCAAGCAGGATTAGTGATAAACGATATTTTGGTACTAGTAGACAGGCAGCAAAATGGGGTGCAGAAACTAGAAAAAAAAGGGTATAAAGTACATGCTTTGTATACGATGGGTAGTATTATAGAATCGTTGTATGAACAAGGTTTAATTTCTGAAAAAAGTAGAAATAATTGTGTGGATTTTATTACCCAAAGTCAAAAAACAGTAGTAGCAAAACCTATTTCAACCCTATCAAAACCAACATCAGCAGTATACCATTCCTTGCTAGAAATAAGCAAAGAAAAGCAATCCAATTTAGTTTTATCTATCGATAAAAAAGACCCAGAAGAAATATTTTCTATTATACAAAAAACAGGAAATACTATCGCTATGCTAAAAATACATGTAGATAGTTGGAATTATTTTAATGCAGATTGTATAGAAAAATTAATTTATTATAAAAAAAAGTATAATTTTCTTATTTTAGAGGATAGGAAATTTGCAGATATTGGTAACACTATTCAGCTGCAAGTACAATCTCCTATTTTTAATATGCTAGAATGGGCAGATGTTTTTACGTGTCATAGTATAGCTGGAGCGGCTAGTGTGGAAGCGCTGGATAATATAGCACAACAGTACAACAAAGGTATTATACTCATAGGAAGTATGTCGTCCAAAGGAGCGCTTACTACTACGGAATATCTGAACAAAACTATTGCTATTGGTAATGCTTATACGAGTGTAATAGGCATTGTGGCACAGCAATGTATCCATTCTCCTCATTTATTACAATTCACACCTGGGATTAGTTTAGAAAACAATACGGACACACTAGGGCAGCAATACAACACTCCTGCATATATTTTTGAGACATTAAAAACGGATTTTGCTATTGTAGGCAGAAGCATTACGGACAAAGAAAACGTGACACAAGAAGCTGAAAAATACCAAAAAATGGGTTGGCAATACAAAAACTAAACTCTAAATACTTTTTTCCACATAGGGAAAGAGATAAATTTGAACGTTCTGCCATTTTCTATTTGATTAGAAATACTAAATAGCTGATCGTAGTTTTGGTGTATTTTTTGTATATTCAAATAGTCTGCTACTTCGTTATTAAACAAAGGCTTAAACGATTCTTTATTATTTTCTATCCACACATTATTAGGGCTAGTATACCCTTTTTTATCTTTTCTGTGTACTACATCTGCTGGTAAATACTTTGTAACTGCTTGTCGCATGCTATGTTTTAGTATTCCTTTTTGGATTTTATCGTGTGCTGTTTGTTGGAAAGAAAAATTCATGAGTCCTATATCATCTGCGAAAGGAGTTCTTGCTTCTATGGAATGCCACATGGACGATCTATCTTCTATTTTTAGGTACATTTTTAGCGATGTATTGTACAATTCTTGCCCTAGTCTTTCTTGCAACGTTTCAGGGAGTGGCTGCTGTATGGAAGGGAGTAAGCGATGTTTGTATGCTTCCCAAAAGTCTTTATTTAGGTAATTAACATGTTTGAAATAAGAGGGATACAACTGAAATAATACTTTATTTGGCAATTTTCTTAATAATTCGTATTTGGTATAATACTTAAAAAAATAGGTATAATTATTTTTGAACGTACTTTTTAATTGCATTTCTTGTTTTAGTAACTTATAGTCTCGTTTTTTCCACAATTCTAACCAATAAAAAAATAGATGGATAGGATAGCCTGCAAACAATTCATCTGCTCCTTGCCCATCTAACACTACTTTTATGCCTTGTTTTTGGATTTCTTTCATTATTTGAAAATGTGCAAACGTACTTACCGACCATAGTGGAATATCCTGGCAATAAGTAAGTTCTTCGAGATTGCTCCAACAGTCTTGCTCGTTGATAGTGATAGGCTGCCAATTGGTTTTTGTATAGTCGATTACTTTTTTTGCCCAGTCGCTTTCGTCGTATTTTTTATCTTCAAAACAAGATGTAAATACAGGAAAATAGGACGTAGGTAGTTGTTTTCGCATCATACCCACGATAGTAGAGCTATCCAAACCACCGCTTAATGTAGCTGCTATCGGTACATCTGCCCGTAACCGCAGCGTAATAGCTTGTAATAATAGTTGTTCTAAATCATCGTTGGAAGAAGTGATAAGGGTATTTTTTGCAAGATGGGTTGGATTCCAATAGGCTTGGACTTTTATTTCTTTGGTAGGAATAGAAATGTGTAAATTATGCCCAGCAGGAAGTTCTAAAATAGATTCAAAAAAACCTTCTTGTTCGTATTCTATTTGCCCAAGTACTAGGTAGTCAAATACGGCGTTGGGGTTACAGATGCGCGGCACGAAAGGAAGCGATAATAAGGCTTTTTGTTCGGAGGCGAACGCTATTTTGTCTTTATCTTTGTAATAATAAAATGGTTTTACGCCTGTCCTATCCCGTGATGCGAATATGGTTTGTGCTTTTCTATCCCATATCACCAAGCTCCACATACCATTAAACTGGTGTATGCAATCGGTTCCATATTCTTGG
This sequence comes from Bacteroidia bacterium, assembly GCA_043765495.1. GTDB lineage: Bacteria > Bacteroidota > Bacteroidia > JAYUJA01 > JAYUJA01 > JAYUJA01. Next base: position 10,614 of record JAYUJA010000131.1, on the reverse strand, counting down.
TACATCGCTAGTACTACTTCGGTATCTGTTTCGGTATGAAATACGTATCCTTTTTGGGTTAGTTTTTGTCTTAAAATGGCATAGTTGTATATTTCTCCATTGAATACTAGCCAGATAGAGGCATCTGCGTTAGAAAATGGTTGGTGTCCTTTGCCCGAAATATCTAATATGGATAAACGTCGGAATACTAGCCCTACTTGTGCATATTCCATCGCTACCGAAGCAGTAGATAGTACACTAGTAGGCACATACGGCAGTTGATAATCGGTATAGTAATGGGGGGGCGTATGTTTTCCACCAGCGATAGTATAGTACGAAGCATTGCCTAGCAAAAAACCTTCATCATCAGGGCCTCTATGTTGTAGAGTAGTGGATAAGGTAAGTAATGCAGGAATGTAGAAAGAAGTAGGTTGATGCTCAAAAGTAATAATGCCAGCTATACCACACATAAAATTTTAGAAATAAAAACGCCCAAATATAACGATAAAAAAGCGATAGAAGGTATATTTTAGTTCTATTTTAATAATATCGGTATTCGTTAGAAGTCATCATTGCATAGTAAACAATAGGTGCAGTAATAGTAGTATTTTGTTCTATTTTGGTTACTAATAGATTTTGTTCTGTAGCGTCGGGGATTCTATTATAGAGTTTTATGTAGGTATTTTTTATAAATAAAGGAATATCGGATCGCATGGTAGCAGTAGTAGGAATATTTACAGAAGATCGTTTTAGAAAATTTTTAATTATCATGTCTTCTATCAATTTTTTATCGCCCACAGACTGGTAGCAGAAAGATAACTTATCCAATTCGGCTTGTGATATACTCGCACTAAATAGGTCGGTATAGGCAATAGTGATAAATTCAATAGTGGTTTTTACGTTGGTTTTATTGCCTCTATCTTGCTTTACGCTGATAGGATTTACTTGATAGATGTATTCATTTTCGGGTTTGCAGCTCACTATTCCTAGTAGTAAGCTTATAACAACGACTGATTTAATGAGAAAAATATTCATCGCATGAAAGTATATATTGTTGAATAGTAGTATAGTTAGAAGTATTTTTGTATAAATTCATAAGGTAGTTAGACTCATCAGAAGTAGGAATTCTATTAAGGTAAGCTTTATATAATTGAAAAATCTGCCCTTCGTAGTAGGGGTTATTTCTAAAAAATATGTTGATATAATCTTGTTTTTTATAACCTGTTTCTAGAAATAAAACTCCTTCTTGGCTATTTTGGCACATAGTAACACCGTTTTCTAATTCGTAAATAGTAGGGTTTCTGTTACAAAAATTCGTGAAAGTAGAAGTTACAAAATTCACGGCATTCATATTTATAGCATCGTACAGTTCATTATCGGTCAGTTGTTTATGGCATTCTACCATAGTTATCTGATTATTTTGTAGGTGTGCAGGGATATTGTATACCGCTTTTAGTTTATTAATACTTACATACGCTATATCTATTTCTTGCTGGCTTGCATTGGGGGTTATATTATCAATTAAGCTTTGGTATCTATAACGTATAGAAGCAGTATCAGATTCATTCAATATATTTGTTGCTGCTATTTCAAAAAGATGGTAGTGATAACCGTTTTTGGTAGTGATAGAGGTAATCAAATCTTTGCGGGTGGTGGTAGATACATTTCCTTGCCTCAATGCAGTATAATCCTGCTGTAACTCGGTGCTAGAAGGTTCTCTGCCGAGTAGTAGTATGTATAATTTGTTGATATAATCGTTTATTTTGATAGTAGAAATAGTATTATCTATTGGAGCTGTATTATTATTAATGATAACTTCTTTTTGTTTATTACAATGGAAAAATAAGCTAGATAACAGAAATAAATACAGTAAAGTTATTTTTTTCATAGGTATAATGGTTTAGAATATAGTAGCATTGTGTAGTGTTGCATACCACAAAGTTAGCAAATAATAGGCACACACGTACAAAATTTTCATTAAATAATGGCTATTGTTTAGTAATAAATAGGTTATTTTTAGAATTATATAAAAAAGCTGTATCTTTGTAGGTATAATTTTTAATTTTAAAACAAGACCATGAAAAAAATTATTTTATGCTTGCTGTTGGTGGTAAATTACTGTTTATCTGCCCAAACCCAACCAGTATTTGAACGAACATTTGGTGGCGAACTGCTACAAGAAGGCTACGGAGTAGCACAAGATTCTAATGAAAATTATTACATCGTAGGTTCTACTAGCAGTTTTGGGGCTGGAGCTACGGATATGTATGTAATAAAAGCTAACAAATTCGGAGATCTAGTATGGCAAAAAACCTTTGGCGGAGTAAATGTAGATGTAGGGCAAAAAATAGTTCTCACTGCGGATAATACTATACTCGTAATGGGCTATACAAACGACTGGGGAGTAGGCAGCCTAGGCGGCTACGACATCGTGGTAATGCAACTGGATACAAACGGAAATATGCTTTGGAACAAACGCTATGGCAGCCCTGAATGGGACTTGGCGTACCAGCTCCGTACTACTCGAGATGGTGGCTATCTACTAGTAGGCGAAACCTATTCACAACTGAATGCACTGGCTAATGGCTATATCCTAAAACTAAACCCTAATGGCGATGTAGTATGGTCAAAAAGCTTTGGTGGCAACAAACAAGATGTTTTCAAATCGGTGATAGAAAGCCCCACAGGTAGTATATACGTCGCAGGTACTACGGAGAGTATTGGAAAAGGAAAACAAGATGTGTGGATAAAAAAACTAAATCCACAAGGCGAACCAATTGCCGAACACATACGCGGTGGACAGGAAGAAGATCTAGCAACTGATATTACCTATACTATTAACAATCAAGTAGTAGTAGCAGGGCATACTAAAAGTTTTAATGCCATAGATACTTCTTTCGAGATATACCACCTTCGCTTGGATAGTAACTTAAACTTGATAGATACTGTGATACAAGAGCATTGCCGCAACTGCCTTATAGATACTTTCCCGCTGTACCGTATGACTAATTCCTGCATCGCCAATGCAGCGGATACTACTATTATCTACGCCGATTTAATATCCTACGAAGGGCTAGATTATGGCGATATGGTATTGAGCCAAAGTTTTAAATACAATATCCTAGAAAAACAGAACATAAAATTCGTTAGTGGGGCTTTTGTAGCAGATATATCTTCGCTACACATACCACACCAAGTGATAAAAACCATCGATGGCGGCTATGCCGTAGTGGGAACAAGTACTCGCTACCGTCCAGGGTATCAATCGGTATTTTTAGTAAAATTCGGATATGCAGCGGCACAAGATTCTTTTTATAAAGTAGGAAGTTTTCTTACGTTACCAATGTATGGAAATAATATAGCAGGTGATTTAAATGGACAAATTTTAGGTCTAAATAATCTTGTATCTACGAAGCAATGGACATTATACCCGAATCCTTTTACCGAAAAAATCATTCTACAATCCAATAAACGTTCGCAAGGTATACACGTAACACTATACGATATAGCTGGCAAAGAATTGATGAACAAGCAAGTACTTACTAATAATTCTACTTATTGTATAGATGGGCTAGAAAATATAGCTGCTGGAATGTATACCCTACAAATCCGTAGCATGGATACAGACGAAATATTTTATTACAAAGTACAAAAATAATGTTAAATAATTCTACTTTTGTGGTTAGTTTACAAAAGCTAGTACTGTATTTTAGTTAAAAAATTATTTGCTATTACTATTTTAGTATTTTTGCTAGGGAATAACCCTTTTTACTTATTTAAACATAACGAATAACATGGACAAAATTTCATTTAATAAAATCACCCAGCAAGAAGCTACCGCAGAAAGTGCCATCGGCTTCATGAACAAAGTATACATGTGGATGACACTAGGCTTGGTAGTGACAGGCTTGATAGCTTGGATTACAAGCAGTTCTGAAACACTAATTACAGCTCTAATCACTAACCCATTCTTATATTGGGGTGCTTTGATTGCAGAAGTAGGTTTAGTATGGTTTTTATCTGCACGGGTATGGAAAATGGCACCTGCTACCGCTATTGTATTATTTATGGCTTATGCAGCATTGAATGGCTTTACTTTATCTATACTATCTGTCATTTATACTAACCAGTCGCTGGCTATCACTTTCTTTATTACGGCAGGAATGTTTGGTACGATGAGCCTAATAGGAGCTACTACCAAAAAAGACCTTACTAGCATAGGAAGCTACTTGATGATGGGAGTAATAGGACTAGTAATAGCAGGAGTTGTAAATATGTTTTCAAAAGTGAACTAATGACTACTATCATCAGTATGGTAGGGGTATTAGTATTCGTAGGATTAACCGCCTATGATAGCCAAAAAATAAAAGAAGCATACTTAGACGGCGACCTAGATGGAGAAAACCAAAAACGTCTTGCTATCTCTGGAGCTTTGAAACTATACCTAGATTTTATCAACCTATTTTTATATTTAATACGCCTAATAGGCACTAGAGACTAATTTTTTTTCATGCAATTACTAGAATCATTAATTTTAGAATTAGAAAATAATACACAGCTTGCCATCACTGACAAAGAATGGCAAGCTGTTTCGTCTAGCAGTAAGCTGGAGCTACACGCATTCATCGAGAAAGGATTCCGTAAAGAATTTATACTACAACGCCAAAACTACGATAGTATGTACATAGCGTGGGAAAAGAATAATGATACCAACCCAGATTTGGATATAAAAGGAAGTATAGACCTCATACCTTGGGCAGTAAGTACGTCTAAATGGGACGGAGTGCTGTGGGAAGAAGGCTCGTATATGACTGATTTTTATCCTATTGAACTGATTGGGCAAGATACCTGCATAGGGTTATTCCAAGGAGATAAATACGTAAGCTACCATACTCCTGGTGAGATACCGCAATGCTTGTTTTTAGATGTAGAAAGCTATATCACATTACTATCCTACACCAAAGGATTCCACGGGTGGCAAGAATGTCTAGTAGATCTACTCACCCTAGAAGACGAGCCTGATGCTACCCTACACATACGTACCAAGCTAATGATGCAATACTTACCTACTTTGTTTGATTTTAATGGCGAAACTTTTATTCGTTTGTTTAATAAATTAAGAAAAGATAAATCATAACCCTATTCTCATGGTCGCTATCGATAAAATACTACTACCAGATTTCCCGTTATTGCTAGCACCTATGGAAGATGTTAGTGACCCACCTTTCCGCTATGTATGTAAAAAATATGGAGCAGACTTGATGTACACGGAATTCATATCCTCGGAAGGACTAATAAGAGATGCCGTAAAAAGCGTGAAAAAACTAGACATATTTGAGTACGAACGACCTATTGGTATCCAAATATTTGGCTCGGACATAGCTAGTATGTGCGAGGCTGCTATACTATCCGCAGCTGCAAGCCCCGATTTATTGGATATAAACTATGGCTGCCCCGTAAAAAAAGTAGCTTGCAAAGGCGCAGGAGCAGGCATATTGCAGAATATCCCCAAAATGATAGCCATGACAAAAGCTATCGTAGAAGCCGTACACCCATTGCCAGTGACTGTAAAAACCCGACTAGGCTGGGACGATGCTACCAAAAATGTAGAAGAAGTAGCTGAAAGATTACAAGATATAGGTATAAAAGCCCTCACCATACACGGGCGCACACGCGTACAGATGTACAAAGGCGTAGCAGACTGGACACTCATCGGTGAAATCAAAAAAAATCCTCGTGTACATATTCCTGTATTTGGAAATGGAGACATCGATAGCCCAGAAAAAGCCATTGCCTACAAAAATCAATACCAAGTAGATGGCATCATGATAGGAAGAGCTAGTATCGGCTACCCTTGGATATTCAGAGAGATAAAACATTTCATGCAAACAGGCGAACGCCTACCACCACCTACTATGGCAGAGAGAATAGAAGCTTGCCATACCCATTTTATAAAATCCATAGAGTGGAAAGGCGAGAGAACAGGGATAGTAGAAATGCGCAAGCATTATGGTAATTATTTTAGAGGAGTAGCGAATTTTAAAGAATTCAAAACACAGCTCGTAACACTAGAAAACCCCGAACACATACTAGAAGTATTACAACAAATAGAATACGCATTTTAACCTAAAAAATAACGATGTTACCAGCTTCTATACAAGAAATAGTAAAACAATACCTACCCGAGTTAGTAGCTATTAGAAGACATATACACCAGTATCCAGAATTATCTTTTCAAGAATATAATACTGCCGCTTTCATACGCCAGCAACTCACAGATAAAGGTATCGCCTACGAAGAAATGGCTACTACCGCTACTATCGCTTATTTTCAAAAGCCAAACCAGCCAACACTTGCACTACGAGCCGACATAGACGCACTTCCTATACACGAAAAAAATACTGCCGATTATAGTTCTAAAATAGATGGCATCATGCACGCCTGCGGACACGATGTACACACTACTTGCTTGTTAGGAACTTTATGGGTGCTAAAAAAACTATTTCCTACTTCTATTATTCCACTAGTAGGAATATTCCAGCTAGGCGAAGAAAAACTACCAGGTGGGGCATCTATCTTATTAGAAGAAGGCTTAATAGAACGTTTCCATATTGAAAAAATAGTTGCTTTGCACGTAGAGCCTGCCATGCCTGTCGGAAATATAGGTTTTGCGAGTGGAGATTATATGGCATCTGCCGACGAAATATACTGGAAAATAAAAGGCAAAGGTGGGCATGGTGCGATGCCAGATACTACCCAAGATACGGTACTCGCTGCCGCAGAATTAGTAGTGGCTTTACAAAAAATAAGTAGCCGTCTAGCTCCGCCTAGTATCCCTACGGTATTGACTATTGGAAAGTTCATTGCCAATGGTGCTACGAATATTATCCCAGCCGAAGTATGCCTAGAAGGCACTTTCCGAACGATGAATGAAAGCTGGCGAATGCAAGCCCACGAGCATATCCAAAACATAAGTGCTAGTATTGCTACCATGTTTCATGTAGAAATAGAAGTAACGATATGCAAAGGCTATCCCGTACTAATAAACGATGACGCCTTCACTACTACGTGTATACAACATACCGAAAACGCTTTGCCTAGTGCGTGTATAGAAAAACTATCTGCCCGTATGACTTCCGAAGATTTTGCTTTTTATAGCCAATTAATGCCAGCTTGTTTTTTTCGATTAGGTACGCGCAACGAAACCAAAAACATAGTAGCAGGCGTACACACACCTCTTTTTGATATAGACGAGGAAGCTATACAGTGGGGCATCTACAGCTTATTAGCTATTGTACTAGGAGAAAATAAAGAATTAATCGTTAGTTAAATATTTCTTTTGGATACTGGTAGTAAGTAGTTGATAAATAGCTAAATATTCAGGATATTCGGCTAGTAAGTTTTCATGTTGTTGGAGTATACGCAAATCGTTTCTTTTAGCTGGCCCTGTTTGGGATAAAGAAGGGGATAATTCTTGTATTTTCTGGGCTGTTTCTTGAATCAATGGACGTAGAAAATCGAAAGGTAAGTTGTGTATAGTCACTAATTCTTCTGCTATGGTAAACAAATGGTTCGCAAAATTATTCGTATAAATAGCCGTAAGGTGTAATATTTTTCGTTGTTGTGAATCGATATAATGCACGTTACTACTTACCAATGAAGCTAGTGCGAATAGTGTAGTGCGTACGTTTTCATTATTCCCTTCTATACAAAAAGGAATAGTATCCAAGATTACTTCTTTGCCCTTACTGAAAGTTTGAAAAGGATACCACACACCAATATTAGCATTATAACCATTGCCTAGTACTGCCATCGCAGAACTACCAGAAGTATGTGCAATAATGGCATTTTTGAGCGGTAATTGAGCTACTATTTCGGGCAGTACATCGTCTCTTGTCATTAGAAGATAAATATCAGTGGGGATAGTTAATTCATCTAGTATATCGGTACAAGGAATAGGATAGCCTATCCTATGCTGCAACTCGTGTGCTTTGGCGATAGTCCTATTATACATCTGAACTATGTGAACTCCCTTTTTAGCTAGATGGTGCCCAATGTGCCAAGCTACATTGCCAGTTCCTACGATAGTAATTTTCATAAAAAAATAATTGACTACAAATATACTACAAAATAGGATTGTTATTATTGTATATTTGTAATCTGCTGGCGATGGTGTTGGTGGTAAATCAAATAACCCCACCTTCCTATTTTGAAACTATTCTTTTTTATTGCTGTAGCAGCCCTATGTAGTACAGTGTGCGAGGCACAAAATAAAAACCTTCTATTGCTATCGGAAAACCTATTGTACTGCGTAAAAACAGAAACACCTTCGGATTCGTTACAGCTTGCAATAGCCCGCTACTCCGTGCGTGAACTAGCAAATGAACTAACCGATGACAACGCAAAAAAAGCATTTTGGCTAAATATCTACAATGCTTATTATCAATTACTTTCTATCCAACAAAAGAAAACCAAACCAGCGATATTTACTAGTAAAAATATTCATTTTAGCGATGCTGATTTTAGTTTAGATGGTATAGAACATGGTATCCTACGCAGGTATAGATGGAAGTACAGCCTTGGCTATTTGCCGCAATTATTCCCACATAAAAATATAAAAAAACTAGCTGTTACAAAAAAAGATTTTCGTATCCATTTTGCATTAAACTGCGGTGCAAAAAGCTGCCCGCCTATTGCTTTTTATAATTATGAAAAAATAGAAACACAACTAGATCTTGCTGCACGTTCTTTTTTGGAAGGAGAAAGCCTAATCAAGGAATCAGAAAAAGTAGTCTATACCACCAAAATAATGCAATGGTTCAAAGGCGATTTTGGCGGCAAAAAAGGGATACGCAAAATTTTATCCCAGTATTTGAACAAAGATTTTTTGGGGTATAAAATTAAGTTTAATCCGTACAACCAAACCGAAGAATTGAAAAATTTCAACTAAAAAAACCAACTAAAAATTATAACCATACACATAATCTATTCTTACACAATGAAACTATTTTTATTAATCCTGTTCATTACTATTTGCAATGGGATTGCATTCGGACAAAACAACGATACTTGGACTTTTTTTTGGAACAAAGATACCACACTGATGGGTTATAAAGATAAAAACAATGCTGTAACCACAGAACCGAGATTTAGAGATCAGGTATATGCAAAGAAGTTCGATGATATAATCGTAATCGCCGAGTACAATGGCAAAAATAGCAATTATTATCTAACAAAAAAAGGCAGAATAGTGGGCAGAGACAGTCTATACATCTATGATAATGCTCCTGACTGTGAGAGCGAGGGATATATTCGTTTTCACAGTTCTATATCGGATAAAGTTGGAATGTTTGATAGAAATGGAGCTATAAAAATTCCAGCAGATTATGACCTTCTCACAAACGTAAAAAATGGAATGGTGGTAGGGCTTAAAGGGGTACAAAAAAACGAGTTTGGAGAATATTTTGGTTGGGAAGGTGGTAAGCAAATGTTGCTAGATACAAATAATGTAGTACTTATTGATAATTTCAAATACGATCATTATAATCTAAATTTCTTTTCCGTTGTTATTTCCTCTGAACCTAGTACCGATACGATTAGAGATATTTATAAAGGGATTAATGGGCAGTTTTATTCTTTTATAAATTATGATAGAGAATTTCGGACTTGGTTAAAATCTTGGTTGGTTGCTGATTTTACAAAAAGCAAATTACTAGAATGTACGCACAACGAAATACAATTTTGGGACGAGCAAAATGGCGGGGAAAGCGAAACTAAAGGTACTTTCGTAGATAACAATTATGAAAGAATAAAAGCAAACTTACTCGAAATTAACTCCAATAACTGTGATTTTACTATTTTCAACGAAGGACTAAATTGGTATACCTACCCTTCCGATACCTACAAAGATTTTTTTAATAATTGTGACGAAGTAAAAGATTGGAAATATCCTATAAAAAATATAGTTATAAATTATTATCCGAAACAAAATGAATTATTACAAAATCACTTTTCATTTTTACGTACAGATAATGGTTACAAACTAATAAGCATTGACATAAAAAAAGATATTACAAAAAAATAATAATCTACTATACAACTACACAAAAATGAATAGAATACTAATAACAGGAGCAACAGGCGTTTTGGGCAGTTCTGTAATAGAAACGTTAGTAAAAAAAATACCTAGCAAGCAAATAACAATTCTTACACGAAAAGAAGAAAAAAGAGTAGAATTCCAAGCAAAAGGATTTCAAGCTTTTCTGGGCGATTACAACGATATTATTTCTCTCGAAAAAGCAATGAAAGACGTGGATACTGTATTACTAATATCTGCAGGCGACCAAGGCGATAGGATGCAGGAGCATAAAAACGTAATTGATACTGCCAAAAAAGTAGGTGTGAAAAACATTGCTTACACCAGTAGATCTTTGAAAAACAGAGCTACATTGTGCAATCAACTAATGCTAGAACATTTTGAAACCGAAGATTATATAAAAGAGAATGGTTTACAGTATATATTTTTTAGAAATGCGTTGTACATGGAAGTAATTCCTATATTTGTAGGTAAGCAAGTACTAGAAACTGGTATTTTTCAGCCAGCAGGAAATGGCAAAGTAGCATACGCACTACGAC
>JAYUJA010000130.1:0-1930 GCA_043765495.1 Bacteroidia bacterium | reverse complement strand
ATATGCTTTACTAGGGTTTTTATTGTTTACGGTTGTATTATTTATCGCTATCCATTTATATAAAAAAATAAGAGAAAAAAATAATGATTAAATTACCTACTCCTTTTTCAGTTACTACAAGAAAAGTAACTTTAAATAATTTACAAAAACAAGAATACGATATTGCTATTATCGGCGGCGGAATTACTGGGGCTGGTATCTTATTAGATGCAGTAGCAAGAGGATTAAAAGTAATTTTATTCGAAAAACAAGACTTTGCAATAGGCACAAGTAGTCGCTCTACAAAACTGATACACGGGGGATTACGGTATCTGAAAAACTTGGAATTAGGGCTAGTAAGAGAAGTAGGGCAAGAAAGAGCCATCGTATTCTCTAATGCTATCCATCTAGTACGCCCAGAAAAAATGTTATTACCACTTTTCCCTGATGGCTCTTTGAATAAATTTACCGCTAATATTGGCATAGGTGTATACGAATGGCTAGCAAATGTACAAGCCAAAGAAAGAAAATCCATGCTAGACAAAGAAAATACCATTACCCTAGAACCATTATTAAAAGATACAAAAGTAACAGGGTCAGCCTTATATACCGAATACCGCTGTGATGACGCAAGACTAGTAATAGAAGTACTAAAAAAAGCAGTAGAAAAAGGAGCAGAAGCAGTAAATTATTGTGAAGTAACAGATTTTGATTACGATGATAAAAATACAATAAAAGCAATACGACTAAAAGATGCTACCACAAACGAAACCTATACCTGTACAGCCAAAAAAATAATCAATGCAGCAGGACCTTGGGTAGATGAATTACGAAAAATAAATAAGTCATTAGAAAAAAAACAACTGCACCTTACCAAAGGCGTACACATAGTCGTGGACAAGAAAAAACTTCCTATCCAGCAAAGTATTTATTTTGATGTACCAGGTAATAGAATGATATTCGCTATCCCAAGAGACGGAATTATATACCTAGGAACAACCGATACCGATTACAAACAAAACATAGACACCCCAAATGTTAGTGCAGAAGATACAAACTACTTACTAAATTGTATCAATAATCTATTTCCTTCTATACACCTAACGCCTTCTGATGTGCTATCCTCTTGGGCTGGATTGCGACCGCTTATCCATGAAGAAGGGAAAGCTCCTTCTGAACTTTCTCGTAAAGATGAACTATTTTTATCCGATACTGGACTTATCTCTATTGCAGGTGGAAAACTAACTGGCTACCGTAAAATGGCTGCAAAGGCAGTAGACATAGCTTTACAGTATTTAGTGAAAGAATTCCCTACTACCCATACTTGGAAAAAAAGTAATACTATTTCTATTCATTTATCAGGCGGAGATTTTGATTCATTGGCTCATTTTTATTCCTATAAAGAAACTAAAATAGGCGAAACAAAAGAAATTAGTACTAATATAAGCTTTGTTTCGTTACTAGTAGATAGGTATGGTACGAATGTAGATACTATTCTAGACATAGCTTTCGATAATTATAGAAATCTATCCCCTTCCCAACAACCCTTTGCACTAGAAAAAGCCGCAATGACGTATAGTAAAGAGCATGAATGTGTAGTATACCCACAAGACTATTGGCACCAACGTACTGCTACGAATTACTTTTATACGCAGTATTATAGTACTAATCAAGCTATACTAGATGAAATAGCGAGCGAGGTCTTTAACTAAATTAGAAATTGATACCAAAAATACATAAAGTTTTGAATATTTGCAATAATTTCATCTATTTACGAGATTGCGATTATTTATTTGTTAATTTATTTTGTTTTTAAATAAAAAAATGTATCTTTGTCCAAACATTAAAATATGCTATTTTTACATATAATGAAGAAACACTACTTTTCCAAAATCACTTCGCTTATTGCTTTGTTATTGTTTCCAATGCTATTGGAAGCACAGCCTATCCG
>JAYUJA010000129.1:0-1932 GCA_043765495.1 Bacteroidia bacterium | reverse complement strand
GATGGTGTACAAGACCTGAATCCTGTAGTATCCTGTGTAGGCACAAAAGAAGTAGATTCTTGGGCATTACCAGGAGGAGCAATATTCTCACCAGATGGAACAAAACTAGTTGGTTGTGCGCAAGATACTTTGGAAATAATGTCGTTCAATACTGCTACTGGTAGTTTGACGAATCCCATCCTGCTACCTTTGCCTACAGGTTATAAAGTGTATTCAGCAGCATTTTCTCCTAATAATCAACTATTATATATGAACTCCAGAGTATCAGGAGAAGTATACCAGATGGATATAAGCTCTAATAATTCTACCACTATATTAAATTCAATACAACTAGTAGGATTAACTAATGGCGGATTACTTGGAGGGTACAAAGGTGGTGCTTTACAATTAGGTCCTGATAATAAAATATATGCCGCTCAAAATGAATCTACTTATTTAGCTATTATTAATAACCCCAATACTTCAGGGACTAGTTGTAATTTTCAAGCGGATGCTATTAGCTTAAATGGGAGATTATGTACACAGGGATTGCCACCATTTATTAGTAGTTTCTTCTTCCCGCCTGATACTATTGTATCCCACAACGTCTGTACAGGTGTTTTTAGCCTATCTATTGATAATAATTATATTGATTCTCTAGTTTGGGATTTTGGAGACCCTGCCTCTGGTAATGCTAATAGAGCAGTAGGAACCACTACTAACCACGAATTTAGCGCCCCAGCTACTTATTTTATTACTGCACATAGGTATATTCAATGTGTAGTAGATATTTTTTATGATACCATTACTATTTATCCGAATCCGATAGCTAATTTTAGTGTACAAAATGTTTGCAAAGGTAATGTATCCACATTTATAGATAATTCTACTACTTCTAACGGCACTATCAGCACTTGGAATTGGGATTTCGGAGACGCTGCGGTAAGTAATAGTTCTAACCCTACCCACACCTATGCTACTAACGGGGATTTTGATGTACATTTACAAATAATAAATAATAGAGGCTGTGTAGACGATACCACCATCACTACTACTATATTCGCCTTACCAGTGGCTAGTTTTAGTAATAACACTCCTTGTTTTGGTAATGCTACTAATTTTGTAAATCTATCACTTAATCCGATGGGCACTAATCTATCTTCTTGGAATTTTGGAGATGGAAGCACTTCTGCGATTACCTCTCCTACGCATACCTATTCTAGTCTAGGGAATAATGATGTAACGTTACAACTAACTACTAGCGAAGGTTGTACGCATGATACTTCCATAGTGGTAATAGTACGACCAAACCCAGTAGCTAATTTTAGTAATACTACGCCTTGTTTCGGAAATACTACTGATTTTTTGGACTTATCTACTGCTGGTACAGGCACTAATCTGTCTTCTTGGAGTTGGGATTTTGGAGATGGGAATACGTCTGTTGCTCCCTCTCCCACCTATTTATTTGCCAATGCAGGAAACCACAATGTCACCCTCACAGTAAGCAATAATTATGCTTGTACCGATGCTATTACTATACCCATTCTAGTATATTCAAAAGCAACAGCAGCGTTCAACCTAGATAATACACAACTTACAGAATACAACGCCACAATACAAACCACCAATCTATCCCAGAATGCGAGCACTTACTTTTGGGATTTTGGAGATAATAGTTTTAATGCTATTACAAATCCTTCTCACTCGTATGCGAATGTGGGAGAATACTGTATCCTACTACTAGCTAATAATGCCAATAACTGCCCTGATACCGTTTCCCATTGCGTGCAGGTATTCCCAGAAAGTAGTATGTGGATACCCAATGCTTTTACACCCAACGAAGACATAGATAATGATTTTTTTATGCCACAAGGTATTAATATCGTGCAGTTTAATATGAAAATATTTGATAGATGGGGAGAACTAGTCTTTGAGTCAGATGACATACATAAA
>JAYUJA010000128.1:0-1934 GCA_043765495.1 Bacteroidia bacterium | reverse complement strand
GAGGCGGTACAGAACTTACTACCGCACTAGGCAAAGACGATAAAAAAGACATCACCAAAGGCGGACTATCCAAAGAGTATATAACCGATTATAGCTATGGCATAGCCGAAACATTTACCTTACTAGTAGCCAACGCAGCAGGTGGAGCAAGCGAATCCATAGGAGCAGTAGCCGAAAGAGATCCAAAAATACTAAAAAATGTAGACGAAAAATTCCAGCAGAATGTAGTACAAATGTCTTCCTACTTCGGTAAGCAACCATTCACAGCAGGGCCTTATTACATCGGTTCTATTATTTGCTTCCTAGCATTCGTAGGCTTACTAGTATCGGATAATAAATGGAGATGGGCATTGCTAGGGGCGTGTATATTGGCACTACTACTAGCATGGGGCAAAAACATGTCTTTCTTAACGAATTTTATGATAGATAATTTTCCAGCTTACAACAAGTTTAGAGCGCCTTCGATGTGGCTTACGGTACTTAATTTTAGCTTGCCTGTACTAGCAGTATTGGGTTTGAAAAACATAATGGATACCGTAGAAAATACACAAGCAGATACAATTGCAACCAAAGATTTGTATAAAAAAGTAGGCATAGGAGCAGGTATTATAGGCGGAATAACACTACTATTAGCATTCGCGCCTACTATGCTATTAGACATTACCAGCGACCCAAATATGCTACAAGCAAAGCAAAGTTTTGAACAGCAAAAAGCAACTCCAGACGTGGTAGCAGGATTCATAGGAGCAGTGAAACAAGCCCGTATCAATATTGTAAGCAACGACGCTTTGCGTAGTCTAGGATTCATCGTTGCAGCATTGGCAATAGTACTAGCATTTATCCGATTCCGATTCCATGCAGCATTTGCAGGTATAGGGCTAGCCGTGTTAGTATTAGGAGATATGTGGGGAGTAGCTACTCGTTATTTGAATAATAGTATGCTCATAGAACCCCAAACCAATAGCTACCCTTTCCAGCCACAAAGCTATGACGAGCAAATTTATCTTACCGAAATAAAACAAAATCCAGCCTTACAAGCTACCATACAAGCAGACGTGGATAAATACAGTGCTAGCATAAGTAATCCAGAATTTATAGACCAAGAAAAACTTAAAAATAAGTTTTCTGCTTTAAGTTTTCATACGAATTATAGAGTATTGAGCTTCATGGAAAGTACGTTTAATGATAATAGAACTTCTTATTTTCATAAATCGATAGGCGGGTATAGTGCTATAAAACTACAACGATACAACGATATAATAGGAAGGTATTTTAGTGGAAGCGGGCTGAACCAAGGCGTGAATGCACTACTCACAGCCCCTATGATGCAAGCCAATAACCAACCCGTAGTATTAAACTCTTCGGCTAAAATACTAAATATGCTGAATATGAAATACTTGGTATATCCCAACCAACAACAGCAACCCGTACTCGGTAATAATACGTTGGCATTAGGGAACGCTTGGTTTGTAAAAAAATACCAAGTAGCCAAAGGTGCAGACGATGAAATAACCAAACTAGACAGCCTAGACGTAGCCAATGAGATGGTAGCTGATGCAGTATTTATAAATACTGACCCAAACCTAAAATCGTGGACGTACCAAGCCGATACTACTGCAAAAATTGTACAAACAGGATTCCTACCAGGGCATCTCACTTACACATACCAAGCAAATACGCCACAACTTACGGTATTCTCGGAAGTATACTACGAAGAAGGCTGGAAACTACTAGTAGATGGTAAGCAAAGCCCACTACTACGAGCAAACTATATACTACGAGCAGGATTGCTACCAGCAGGCAAGCATACCATAGAAATGAAATATGAACCAAGTTTCAATACAAAAGGCAAAACAGAAGCTACTATAAGCTCCTACCTACTACTACTACTACTAGCAGGTGGAATAGGCAAAGAATACCTAGATAACAAAAAA
>JAYUJA010000127.1:0-5382 GCA_043765495.1 Bacteroidia bacterium | reverse complement strand
TTGCAGAATTAGATAAGTGGATACAAAAATTTGAAACAATCATGGAAATTAAAACAATTGATTATAAACATAGTACAAAAATCATCGGGTAGAGTAGTGCTAGGCTTACTATCTGCTAGTTGTAAATTATTTCAAAATACCTATGAGGGAACTATTAATTCTTCCACAATAATTGATTTTTTAGACCAGTTTTATAAAACAATTACAAAAAGAACAGTTATTGTATTGGATAATGCTTCTATCCAACAAAAAACAACTTAAAACAAAAATAATGCTATATTTGTACTATCTAAAACGTATTCTTATTTTATGGCAAAATATGCACTTCTTATCTGTATTTTATTTTATACCAAGGCTATATGCCAAGACAAAACCGTTTTTACGTGGGTAGAAAAATTTGATAATCCTTCTATACAATGGGTAGGATTAGGCACAGCTATAAAAATCGATAAAACTACAAAACAACTAGCTATTACTAATCCTGCGGTAAACAATGACGAAAGAATAGCCTATCGCATCGCTACTACTATTCAGCCACAGGCTTGGTACGTAGAAACACAAATATCTGGTATAGAATGGAGTAGTAATCCTAGTTTTATGTTATTGGGTTTATCCACAGGAATAATAAATCCAGGTAAAGCCACTATCACAATAAACGATAAAGTAGTAGACCAAGATGTAATAGGTGTGCTAGTACAAAAAAATAAAGATAATGACCAAGTGGAACTATACGGGTTTAGCAAAGATGGTAGCAAAATGCCAGTACTAGCACAAAAAGGAATACTACTCCTGCCTACTAAAAAGAAATATTACTTACGACTAGAACGGCTACATACAGGTGCTGGAATGCTAGCGGTATTCGAAGACGAAAAAAGAAGCAAGCACGTAGAAGGTTCGCCGCAATGCTTCGACATCAATGGAAGTATTACGAATTTGCAGTTTTTTCAATGTAGTAATTATATTTTTAATACCACAAAAACAGAACCTTATACACCTATAAAAGCTAGTTTAGATAGTATTTATTTTAGAAATGAAGGTTTTAATCGCAAGGGAACAGATATAAGCCTACGCAACGACTACAGTGCTGGCGACGTGATACAGCTACAATCTTCTGGCGTAGAAGATTGGAATTTATACACTGCTACCCCACGTGGAAAAGCAAAAGGAGACCCCGTAAAAAAACAAAATGGCAAAGATTTTACCATCGATACCAAAGCCCCAGAAATAGCCCCTAACAAGTGGTATGTGTTAAAAAAATCCATCAGTGGTGGGCAGGTAGCTTGTGGCTCTGGGAAGGAGCTTACACATCGTTTTTATGTAAGAGGTGGAAAAATAGAACCCCAAAAATCCAAATTATACAAAGATCTAAAAAAAGTAGCAAATGGCGAAAGTATCATTTTGGATCAAGTACATTTCGTACAGTCAGAGTACTACCTCATCAGCAAAGCCTACCAGCAGCTGGATACTTTGATACAAATAATGAAAGCAAACCCTAACATGGAAGTACAGCTAGAAGGGCATACCGAAACCATAGGCGACGCGTATGATAATCAAATACTTTCCGAAGATAGGGTGAAAGAAGTAAAAAGTTATCTGATGTACATGGGAGTAGCTGCCAAGCAAGTAAAAACAGTAGGATACGGACAGCGAAACCCCCTTCGCAAAAAAGGAGGCGTAAACAGAAGAGTAGAAATACGATTATTGCACTGGTAATAAATAGGTTGTTTTTTTAGTATTCTCTTCTTTTTAAGTATTCCAAATCGTTGCGCCAATTATCTTTTACTTTCACTACTAGATTAAGAAAAATAGCTTGTTGTAAAAATGCTTCAATTCCTTTTTTAGAATCTTTTAACAATTGCGAAATAGCATTGCCTCGGTGTCCGATTAGGATTCCTTTTTGGGTTTCTCGGGCTACGTGTATTTCTGCATCTATTTGGATAGGAGTTTCATTTTCACGAAAAGCAGTAATCACCACTTCACAGCTATAAGGTATTTCTTGTTTGTAATTGAGAAGGATTTTTTCTCTAATAATCTCCGATACAAAAAAACGCTCACTACGATCGGTGAATGCTTCTTTCTCGTAATAAGGTGGGTGGATAGGAGCTAGATCAATGATTTTTGCTAATAGTAATTCGTGGTTGAACTTATGCAACGCAGAAATAGGACAAATAATAGCAGTAGGAAGGATTTCTTGCCAAGCAGCTACTTGCGCTTCTAATTGTGCTTGCTCTATTGTGTCTATTTTATTTATAATCAAAAACATAGGAACAGTAGCATGCAATATAGCGGGTGGTACTTCTTCTATCACTGCTTTCATGCCAGCTTCTACTAGGTACAAAAATACATCTGCATCTTGTATTGCTCCTTTTACTGCTTCCATCATTTTTTTGTGTAGATGGTAGGATTGGTCTTCTATAATACCTGGTGTATCCGAAAATACGAGTTGGTACTCGGGTGTGTTGAGCATACCAAGTATTCTGTGTCGAGTAGTTTGTGCTTTATTAGTTACTATACATAGCTTTTCTCCTAATAATAAATTCAATAAAGTGGATTTCCCAACGTTAGGCTTGCCAATGATGGTAATAAATGCTGCTTTGTGTGCCATTATAATTTTTGTTTTGGCAAAGATACGAATAAAACAGCTCATTAAATTCTATTTTCATAGTAAAACAAAATCATTACCTTTGCTTTCATTTTTATAATTATATGAAAAAAATCATACTAGTACTAGTAGCAATAGGAATCATCACGGCGGGGTTTTTCTTTTGGAATAAAAACATAAAAAAAACTGCCAAACAAATACCTATTACTGGCAAAGAATGGCAAGCGTATAGCAAGCAAATGTACCAAATAGATAGAGACATGGACGACTATGTAACCGACTGGCAGGATAGTGTAGCAAATAGTATAGAAAGTAAGCAAACTACACAGCTATCGGATAGTATGTACACTTCGTTCCAAAAAACAATAGATAGCTATGCCCAGCAAGCTAGCACCAGCACACCACATATAACGGATACTTTGCTGCGCAAATCCATTGTAGAGCATTCCAAAATACTGGCTACTACTACGGCTACTTTTATACAATTGCAACACACTATTTATACCCAAAACTCTTTCGAGCTAGCCCAAGCAGATAGTATCTACAACCTATTACAAAACGTATTTCTAGACCAGCAAAAATGGAGAGACAAAGTACAAAGCAATTACTTATTTACGCTAGATACATTTAGATTACAGAAATAATAAATCTAACGTTGCATTTAATCCACCATAAAAAAATGATAAAATCTCGTATAAAAGCTACTATTATTATCATCATCATAGCACTACTAGGTATCACAGGGCTACAAATATTGTGGATAACAAAGGCTATTCGACTAGAAAAAGATAATTTTAAGAATCAAACCAATACCGCACTTACCAACGTAGCAAATCGGATAGAACGTTCCAAAATAGCAAGTAAAGTAATAGAAAAACTAGAAGCAAGTGCCACAAGTAAGTTATTGCTAGATAATAAGATAATTGCTCAAAATGATAGCCTAGCGGATTCTTCTTCTTTACAGCCACAAGAAGGAGTATTATTTTGGAATGAAAAAGACGATGGTACTTTCAACACCGAATTTAGAAAAATAAACCCCGATGGTAGTATGGAATTCATCACTGGCAACCAAACCGATACTGGCTCGCAAGTAATATCCGCTACTATCCCGAAAAATATGGTAGAAAAATACCAACTCAATCGTAAAAAGAATCCAAAATTAAGTGTGGATAAGTTGCTCACCCAAACCCAGATGATGAACGATGTATTCAAAGAAATATACTACATGAACCTGGACGAAGCTACCAAAAACTATATTTCGCCCCGAGAACTGGATTCTATCCTTCGTATTGAGCTACAAATGGCAAATATAAACACTAGCGATAACTACTATTTTGGAATTTATGATATTAGTAAAAACCATACCTATTGCTACTCTTCTGATGCAAAAATGCACTACCGATTGCCCAAAGACCCCAAAGAAATAGCAACTATACAAGAACAATTAATAAAATCAGACCTAAAAACACGCTTATTTCCAAACGATATTCTGAATGAAACCACGTACTTACTTGTATATTTTCCTGATTATAATAAGTATAGGTATCGGAATGTATGGTTCATGGTAGTCTCTACTATCATTTGTATGGGTATTATTATCTTTATTTTCTGGAAAACAATAAAAACAATCATTGACCAAAAAAAGCATTCTGAAATAAAAAACGATTTTATTAACAATATGACCCATGAATTGAAAACACCTATTTCTACTATTTCCCTAGCCTGCCAAGCACTGAGCGATCCAGACCTAAAAACCTCTACCAAATTCGTAGACAAATACATAGCTATGATAGCAGAAGAAAATAAACGGCTGGCAGAATTAGTAGAAAAAGTACTACAATCCGCAGTACTGGATAAAGGACAATTCAAATTATACCTAGAAAAAATACATATCCAAGAAATTATCACCAAAGTATTAAAAAGTTTCAGCCTACAAATAGCAAAAAGAAATGTACAAATAACCCTAGATTTGCCCGCCACCCCTACCATACTACTAGCAGATAAAGTACATATTACCAACATGCTATACAACCTAATAGACAATGGTATAAAATATAGCCCTACTAATCCTACTTTGTATATAAGCGTGCAGATAGAAAACGAACTATGTAAGATAATAGTAAAAGATAATGGAATAGGAATAGCAGCCGAACAGATAGCCAAAGTATTCGAAAAACTATACCGCGTACCTACTGGCAATCTGCACAATGTAAAAGGATTCGGACTAGGACTAAGCTATGTAAAAATAATCGTAGAAAAACACCAAGGCACCATCGAACTACAAAGCAAAGTAGGAAAAGGTAGTACCTTCATTCTTCTTCTACCATTGACTTCTTGATAAATAACACTACTAATTGTTTTTTTGTAAAACTAATATATGAGCTGCTAATGCTCTTTTATTTTCATTTTTAGAGATACTATACTTTGTAATTAATTCCTGATTATATTGCTTACTATAAATATTGTAGATTGATTTTAATTCCTTTTCTAATTCAGTTATTGTATCAAAAATACAAGGGATAATTTCATTTCCTGTTATATATATAAATCCATATTTCTCCCCTTTTTTAGCTTTCGCTAACCCATCTTCAAACTCCCATACATGAGGGATAATTTCATCGTATATACAAGGGGTAATTTCACTTTCTGTTTTATCTATAAACCCCCATTTCTCCCCTTTTCTAACTTTCGCTAACCCATCTTTAAACTCTCCAGCCTCATCATATATACAAGGGATAATTTCACTTTCTGTTTTATCTATAAACCCCCATTTCTCCCCT
>JAYUJA010000126.1:0-1975 GCA_043765495.1 Bacteroidia bacterium | reverse complement strand
TGTATTTTTATAAAATAATCACCTTATCTTGCGGAAATAAAAAAGAAGAGAAAACAGGAACAGTTACTTTATTAAGAAATTAAAAATCATCCCTACTTTCTATATTTGGTATATATTTTGTTGAAATAGAACTTCCCCTTATTATATATTTTATACTTATTCTAAAAATGAAAAAAACAGCTCTCATACTTGCTACTACCTTGTTTGCTACTACTAGCCAGGCACAAGTAAAAATAGAAACTATCACCGAAAATATAGCAGGCGGATCGCACGAAGCCTATAAAATAGAAATCTATAACCCTGATGAAGAAGTAATAGAAAAAAAGTGGAAATCGCTGATGAAAGATTACGATGCAAAATTCGATTACGATAAAAAAACAAAAGAATATTTTGCAGATAATGCCCGTATCAAAACAGTATTTACCAATGATATGGATATCTATGCAAAAATACTGCCCAATAAAACCGAAAAAAGAACCATACTTATCGTATCTGTGGACTTGGGAGGAGCATTCCTGAACCCTACTACCCACGCCGACAAGCACAAAAATTTTGAAAAAGTACTCTATGATTTTGCTATTACTATGAACAAAGAAGCCATACAAGCAAACATAGAAATGGCAGAAGAAGAATTAAAAAAAACAGAAAAAGACCTCAATAGCAAAGAAAAAGAAACAGAAAAAGCACAAGAAAATATCACAGACGCAAAAAAGAAAATAGAAGAAAATGAAAACAAAGTAAAAGATAATAACAAAGAACAAGAAGTTTTGAGAGAAAAAATAGGCAAACAAAAACAAGCCATCGAAGACATCAAACAATTAAAAAACAACACGAAATAATGAGTACCAAAATAAGAATAGGAATCACACAAGGAGACATAAACGGTATAGGATACGAAATAATACTAAAAACCTTTGCAGACCCGTTAATACTAGAACTTTGTACCCCTGTGATCTACGGAAATCAGAAAATTCTACAATTGCATAAAAAAAACGTTACTTCCGAAAATATAGAATTTCAAGTAATGGAAAATGCAACCAAACTACACCCTACAAAAGTAAATCTAGTAGATATAACTAAACTAAATGACTGTGTAGTAGAATTTGGCAAAGCCTCCAAAAAAGCAGGAGAAGCAGCATTAGTATCGTTAGAAATGGCAGTAAGCGACATCATGGCCAATAGAATAGACGCACTAGTTACTTCCCCTATCAATAAAGATAGTATACAATCCGACAAATTCAAATTCCCAGGGCATACCGAATATTTGGCAGATAAATTCAAAGCTCCCAACTATATGATGCTCATGGTAAGCGAATCCCTAAAAATAGGAACCGTGACAGGGCATATACCTATCCATGAAGTAGCCAGTAATATTACCATAGAAAAAGTATATGCAAAAATAAAAATTCTGAACCAATGCCTAAAACAAGACTTTGGTATCACGAAACCCAAAATAGCAATACTAGGGCTGAACCCCCATGCTGGCGACGCTGGACTACTAGGAAAACAAGAAACAGAAATCATACAACCAGCCATAGACAAAGCCAAGAAAGACAATATACTAGCCATTGGCCCCTATGCCGCAGATGGATTTTTTGGTAGCGGAAATTATAGGAATTTTGATGGCATACTAGCCATGTACCACGATCAAGGACTAATACCCTTCAAAACAATCGCCTACTACGATGGCGTAAACTATACCGCAGGACTACCCTATGTAAGAACCTCACCAGACCACGGCACAGGCTACGATATCGCAGGTAAAGACAAAGCCGATGAAGCATCTTTCCGACAAGCTATATTTGCAGCGATAGATATTTATAGAAAAAAAATTCAATACCAACAAATAAATGCTAACCCTTTACCATTATCTACGAGCAGATTAGCAAAATTAGATGATACCAAAGAAGCAAAATTAGAAGGCGTATAAACGTACCATGAAACTATCGGCAAGTAAAGCAAAATGGCTAATTAA
>JAYUJA010000125.1:0-5473 GCA_043765495.1 Bacteroidia bacterium | reverse complement strand
GAATAATAATATATGTGCAGGACAGTCTACTACCCTTACTACAGTAGGCGGAAACCTAGAACCTAACGCACAATGGGTATGGTACGCTGGAAGCTGTGGCGGTACATCTATCGGCACAGGGGCATCTATCACAGTAAGCCCTACTACCAATACTACTTACTATGTAAGAGGGGAGGGAAACTGTGGCAGAAGTACATGCGTATCTGCATTAGTAAGTGTACAAAATACTTCTACTGCTCCTACGTCTATCACTACTTCACAAGACAATATCTGCCCTGCGGCTGCGGCTACCTTGACCGTAGTAGGTGGCGCATTAGGCCCTAACGCACAATGGGTATGGTATAATGGGGCTTGTGGTACTGGCACATCTATCGGTACAGGTACAAGTATACAAGTGACACCATTAACTACTACTACGTATTATGTAAGAGGGGAAGGAAACTGTGCTACTACCAACTGTGTACAGCTTACCATCAATGTAAATACATTAGCAACCTTACCTACTGCTATTCAAAGCCCTTCTATGAGTATTTGTAATGGCAGCAGTAGCACATTGAGTATCACAGATGGTACATTAGGCACTTCCGGACAATGGCATTGGTACAAAGACGCTTGTGGTACAACTGCCCTAGGCGTTGGTACTTCTATTACCATCACTCCAAATGCTACTACTACTTATTATATAAGAGCAGAAGGTACTTGCGAAACTACTTCTTGTATCTCTACTACCATTACTGCCGTGAATAGCCCTACTGCGACTTGGAATGTATTTCAAATATGTGAAAATGATGCCGCTATCAACCTAAATACATTACTCACAGGTACAACAGGTGGAACATGGACAGGACAAGGAGTAAGCGGCAATACATTTTCGCCAACAGGACTGGGCGGACAAACAATAAATATTACTTATACTATCACTACTTTCCCATGCACGGCTGTGACGGTGACCCATGCTATTCCTGTAACAGATGCCCCAGACCCTACTTGGGCTATCCCTACTACTATCTGTGAAAATGCTGCCCCTATAGCCCTGAATACATTAATAACGGGTACAGCAGGCGGAACGTGGACAGGACAAGGGGTAAGTGGTAGTAGTTTCAATCCACAAGGCTTATCTGGCAATGTATCCATTAAATACGTGGCTCGTAATGGCACTTGTACGGATTCTTTGACACGTACTATTCAAGTATTAGCTACCCCCATCGCACCTACTGTTACAGCTTCTGATGATACTATTTGCGTAGGCGAATCCGTTACTATTAGTGCTAATGGAAGTGGCGTAGGGATAACCTACAACCTATATACACAAGCCATAGGAGGAAATATACTAGGAACTGCACCGTATGTAACTAACCCTATCAGCAATACCATCTACTACCTAGAAGCGACTAATGGTAATTGTAGTAATGCTGGTGGTAGAAAACCTATCACTATTGTAGTATACCCACTACCATCTATCGTAGCGAGTGCGGACGTAGAAATATGCCCTACTACTGCTACTACACTTACTGTCACAGGTGGTAATAGTTATATATGGGAAACAGGGCAAACTGGTAATAGTATTACCGTATCGCCAAGTACTACCACTACCTACACTGTTTTTTCTACGTTGAATGGCTGTACTACTTCGGATAGTGTAGTAGTAAGTATAAAAAATATCCCAGTAGTAGATGCTATAATGGATAGTGTGACTGTATACAGTGGCGAAACAGTTACTATTCCTGTGATAAATAACGATGCTCCATTTTATCTAAATCCAATCATTACTACCAATGCTTTACATGGCACTAATGTATTGAATAATAAAAATGTAAGTTATACATCGGTAGTAGGTTATTTTGGGTACGATAGTTTGCGTTATAAAATATGCGATACTACTTGTCCTACTATTTGTGACGAAACAGTAGTTTTAATTAAAGTAAAAGAAAAAGTCGCTTTATTTATACCGAATGGATTCAGCCCTAATGCCGATGGTGTAAATGATTTATTCGTAATAAGAGGGTTGGATTTATACCCACAAAATGAGATACAAATATTCAACCGTTGGGGAGATTTATTGTACAAAGCTGCACCTTACAATAATACGTGGGACGGACAAGCAAATGTAAACATTACCTTCAACGGCAAAGTAGTAGATGGGGTGTATTATTATGTATTCCGAACCTCTCCTAGTGATGCGTGGGTAAATGGATTTTTAGAAATAAAAAGTAATAAATAAGGTATAAAACAGTATTTATTTTATATCTAAATTAAAAAGATAATGGAAACACAAAAGGCTGTCTTTGTAATGAAAGACAGCCTTTTATGGTATATTGATAATGGATTATTTGTAACTTCTTTGTGCTACTTTTATGAATTCGTATTCTAACGCTTCTTTGTGTAATTGTGAAGCCTTATTCTCTCCTTTGTATTCCCAAGCGGCTACGTACATATAGTTTTCATCGTCTCTTCTAGCTTCTCCTTCTTCGGTTTGGTATTCTTCTCGGAAATGTCCGCCGCATGATTCTTTTCTATCCAAGGCATCGTCTATCATCAATTCTCCTAGTTCTATAAAATCTGCTACGCGTAATGCTTTTTCTAGTTCAGGATTAATTTCGTCAGACGTTCCTGGTATTCTTACTTCTTTCCAAAACTCTGCTTTTATTTTTTGGATTTCTTGCTTTGCAAATTTTAGTCCTTTTTCATTTCTTGCCATTCCGCAATAGTTCCATATTATTTTACCTAACAATCGGTGGTAATGATCTACGGAGTGTTTTCCTTTTATATTAATCAATTGGTGGATACGTTCTTTTACTTGTTTTTCGGCTTCTTCGAATGCTGCATGATCGGTGGAGATAGCTTTTACTGCTATTTCTTTGGATAGGTATTTTCCAATAGTAATAGGTAATACGAAATATCCGTCTGCTAGCCCTTGCATCAATGCAGAAGCGCCTAGTCTATTTGCTCCATGGTCAGAAAAATTACATTCTCCCGCAGCGTATAGCCCTGGTATAGTAGTCATCAAATCATAATCCACCCATAAGCCACCCATGGTATAATGCACCGCTGGATAAATCATCATTGGGGTTTCGTACGGATTCTGACCTGTAATTTTCTCGTACATTTCGAATAAGTTACCGTATCTTTCTTGTATAGTATCTTTGCCTAAACGCTGTATGGAATGTGAAAAATCCAAGTATACGGCTTCTCCTGTAGCATTGATACCATAGCCTGCATCACAACGTTCTTTGGCAGCTCTGGAAGCAATATCACGAGGTACTAGATTTCCAAAAGCTGGGTATCTTCTTTCCAAATAATAATCTCTACTTTCTTCTGCAAGGTCGGTAGGTTTTTTTGTTCCTTTACGGATAGCTTCTACGTCTTCTTTGGTTTTTGGCACCCATATTCTTCCATCATTACGCAACGATTCGCTCATTAGCGTTAATTTGGACTGGTGATCTCCTGATACTGGTATGCAAGTAGGGTGGATCTGTGTGTAACAAGGGTTTGCAAAAAAAGCACCTTTTTTGTGAGCTCTCCAATTGGCTGTCACGTTTGATCCCATTGCATTGGTGGATAAGAAGAATACATTTCCGTACCCTCCAGTAGCGAGTACTACTGCATGACCAAAATGTCTTTTTAATGCACCTGTAATAAGGTCTCTTGTGATGATTCCTCTTGCTTTGCCTTCAATAAGTACTAATTCCAGCATTTCCTCTCTGGTATACATTTTTATACTTCCTTTGCCTACTTGACGGGATAATGCGGAATAAGCTCCTAATAGTAGTTGCTGCCCTGTTTGTCCTGCTGCATAGAAAGTACGTGCTACTTGTACGCCACCAAAAGAACGATTATCCAACAAGCCGCCGTATTCACGTGCTAGTGGTACGCCTTGTGCCACACACTGGTCGATAATCTGGGTACTTACGTCTGCTAGTCGGTATACATTTGCTTCTCTGGATCTATAATCCCCACCTTTGATGGTATCATAGAACAGCCTGTACACACTATCTCCATCGTTGGAGTAGTTTTTAGCAGCGTTGATACCGCCTTGTGCAGCTATGCTGTGCGCACGACGAGGAGAATCTTGAAAACAAAAACATTTTACTTGATACCCCATTTCTGCTAATGTAGCTGCTGCGGAAGCACCTGCTAATCCTGAACCAATAACAATAATTTCTAGGTTACGTTTATTAGATGGATTTACTAGCGATACAGTAGATTTATATTGAAACCATTTTTTGTCAATAGCACCTTCTGGGCTATTTGCCTGTAATTTCCCTGTAGTAGGGATGTCATTTTCTGCCATGTGAATAAATAATTATAATACGATATAAATTTCCAATAAAAGCATATTTTTAAACTTTATGTATTAGAGTTGTAAGTTAGCGCCTGCTGCCCACGCTATCAGCAAAGCCGTGCCGACTGCAATTCTATACCAACCAAATACTTTAAACCCATTTTTGCTAATGTAATCAATAAAAAACTGAATAGCAAGTATAGCCACAAAATAACCGACGATAGATCCAACTCCTAGTATTTTTATATTTTCGGGCGTTAAAATGTCTTTTTTCTCGTATAATTCTTTTAAGGTAGCTGCTCCAATAGTTGGCACCCCTAGAAAAAAAGAAAATTCGGTAGCTTTTGCTCTATTTAATCCACCTACTAGCCCACCTACAATACTAGCTGCAGAGCGAGATACACCAGGGAACATTGCCAACGACTGAAAAAGTCCGATAGTAGCTAATTGTGGATAGCTTAAATCTTCTATATTCACTTCGGAAGAAGCTTTTTCGAACCATTTATCTAGGAATAATAATACTATCCCACCTGCTACTAACATGACTGCAATACTGAGTACATTTTCTAACAATTTTTCTATCAAACTATTTGCCATTAATCCTAAAATAGCAGTAGGTATAAATGCTACTAATAAGCGAATATAAAAATCCCACGATTTTACGAAACGCTGCCAGTATAATACCAAAACAGCCATGATAGCTCCAGATTGTACTGCTACGGTAAAAAGCTTGGTAAAATCTGTTGGTGCTATTCCTAACAACCATTCTGTGATAATAATATGCCCCGTAGAAGATACTGGCAAGTACTCTGTTAGTCCTTCTACTATGGCTATCCATATAGCTTCCCAAATAGACATACGGTTTAATCTTCTTTTTTATTCAATGAAATAGTGGAATACGTTTCTTGCTTTTTATCCAATGAGATAATCGATTTTTCTTCTTTTTTAGTTACATGAAAAATAGAGTACCCTATTACACAAAAACCAATGAATACTAGAATAGGAGCTACTGTAATACGTACTGGACTAAATATTTCTTCTGGGTGAAACTCGTTCGGAGAAATAGCTCCACCACCAGACATTAATATAAACCCTATAATCACTACTAACATGCCAACTCCTAGAAGGATAAAGTTTGTTCTTTCAAATAAAAAGAAACCTTGTGTTGCTGGTTTAGCGGTAGTAGTATTG
>JAYUJA010000124.1:0-5480 GCA_043765495.1 Bacteroidia bacterium | reverse complement strand
GAGCTTTTCCAAATCACTAGAAAATCATATCGGAGCAATAAAATACTTTATTTGTAATTACAATCTAAATTGTAAAACATTACATTAGACGGACTGCCGTTTTGCTTATTATGGATTTATTTTTCAAAGATGGCACTGAATTTTCTTCAACAGAAATTAGCCAATTAAAAAACAAAGCTAATGGCGGAAAAAGATTAATAATTTCGTACATGTCAATAGGGGAGGCAGAAAATTATAGATATTATTGGCAAAACAATTGGAATACAACCAAACCAACTTGGCTAGATGCTGAAAACCCCAATTGGGCAGGCAATTATAAAGTAAAATATTGGAATACTGAATGGCAAAATATAATTTATGGAAATGATAATTCTTATCTAAAAAAAATAGTAAACGCTAATTTTGATGGAGTATATTTAGATATAATCGACGCATTTGAGTATTACGAATAGTAGAACAAAACTAACACTATTCATTGCATTTTATCCCAAATAAAAAACCTGTCATTGCTGACAGGTTTCTCTCACTCACTTATTTTTACTATGCTAATAAAGCCTATTTTACTACTGCATCAAAAATTGCTTTGAAAGCTTCTGGCTCATTCATTGCTAGATCTGCTAGTACTTTACGGTTGATGTCTATTTCTGTTTTTGCTAATAGACCCATGAATTTAGAATAGGAAAGACCATACTGTCTTACGCCAGCGTTGATACGTTGTATCCACAAACCTCTAAACTCTCTTTTTTTGTTTTTTCTATCTCTGTAAGCGTGTAATTGACCTTTTTCCCAAGTATTTACAGCTACTGTCCATACATTTCTTCTTGCTCCCCAGTACCCTTTGGTACGTTTCAGGATTTTTTTTCTACGTGCTCTTGCAGCAACTAAATTGACCGAACGTGGCATATATTAAGTATAATTTATAGTAGGCAGCGACAATAGTGTACTTGAATGCTGCAAACCGATTAAAAACATTTTATCTCCCATGTGAACGGGGTTGCAAAGCTATGTAATATTTTTGGAATGTCAAGTATTTTTAAAATATTTTTTTTCTAGGTGTATTTTATTTATAAAGAAATATTTAGTACTATTCTCAAAGCTATCCGTATAGTCGGATACATAAAAATGTGGGGCGTTTGTAGGTGCTATACTTCGCAAAAGTCCCGTTGTTTCTAGTTCGTTTTTTATATAGGAAGCTACTATCTGTGCGGAGTCTATTACTTCTATTTTATTGTCGTAGTATTTTTGTACTTGTTTTTTAATCAGCGGGTAATGGGTGCAAGCTAGTATGATGGCTTGGACATTTGTTAGGTGTTTGTTATCTAAATACGAATTTATTACAGTTTGGCTTATTTTATCATTAAAAAACCCTTCTTCTATCATCGGTGCGAGTAGTGGAGTAGCTAGCCCTGCTACGTGGAGGGTGGTGTTGGCTTTTTTTAGTTTCCGCTGGTATACCCCAGAGGCGATAGTTCCTTTTGTGCCTATGATACCTACTTTCTGGTGGCTGTGGTGCTGGGCTACGTACGCTACTACGGGGTCTATTACATTCACTAATAAAATATCTTTTGGTAAGGATTTTTTTAGCATCGCATACGCGTGTACCGATGCAGTATTACAGGCTATTACTACCATTTTACAATTACATTCCACCAAAAAATTACTTATATCTTTGGCATAACCTTGGATAAGTGCGGGCGATTTGTCGCCATACGGTAGGTGTGCAGTATCGCCGTAGTAGATTATCTCTTCTTGTGGTAGTAGCTGTTGTATGGCTGCTGCTACGGTAAGCCCTCCTATTCCAGAATCAAAAATACCAATAGGGCGGTTCGGTTTTTCCATGTTTAGGTGGTTTTATTGTGGAAAGTAGGGATAGTAAGTATAAAATCTGCGATATAGGTAGCTACTTCTTTTTTGCTAGCTAGTGGGTATTCGTGTATATTTTTATGCACATCTACGATGGTTATTTTATTGGTATCTACTTGGAATCCTGCCCCTTGCTCCTGCAACGAATTAAGAATAATGGCATCTGCTTTTTTTCGTTCTAATTTTGCTGTAGCGTTATGTAGTTCATTGTTTGTTTCTAGTGCAAAACCTATTACCAGTTGATGGGTTTTAGTTTCTCCTAGTGTTTTTAATATATCTTTATTTGGTACTAATGAAATAATAAGATTATCGTCCGTTTTTTTTATTTTTTCCACCGCCATATTCACAGGCTTATAGTCTGCTACGGCTGCACACAGGATAGCAATATCTACACTCGAAAATAAAGACATGCATTGTGCATACATTTCATCGGCACTTACTACGTCTATGCGTTGTATATTCGTATGGTAGGTAGGAATAGACGATGGCCCGCACACCAAAAAAACGTTTGCACCTCTACTAGCTAATTCTTCTGCTATGGCTATACCCATCTTACCCGACGAGAAATTCCCTATAAAGCGTACTGGATCTATCTTTTCATACGTAGGGCCAGCGGTTATGAGTATTTTTTTAGTATAAAAATCCTGTTTTTTGGCGAAATATTTTTCTATGTATTGTAGTATTTCCTCTGGTTCTTGTACCCTACCTTCTCCTTCTAGTCCGCTTGCTAGCACTCCTTTATTCGGATATAATATCGTATTACCTATTTTTTCCAATTTATTTATATTATCTTGTGTACTGGGGTGCTTCCACATATCTATATCCATAGCGGGGGCTAGTATAGTAATGCAACGGGCAGATAGGTAGGTAGCTACGAGTAGATTATCACAATGCCCATTGGCTAGCTTACTGATAGTGTTTGCAGTAGCAGGTACTACGAGTAGTACATCTGCCCATAATCCTAGTCCTACATGGTTATTCCAAGCTCCTGTACTGGTGGTAAATGTTTCGTATACTTGGTTGTGGGTGAGGGCTTGCAGGGTATTTATACCTATAAAATCTTTTACCGAATCTGTTATTATTACTTTGACTTCGTAGCCATTTTTCAGCAGAAGACGGATAAGTAGAATAGATTTATACGCTGCTATACCGCCTGTAATCCCTAGTAGTATTTTATGTTTTTGCATGGTGTTTTTTGTATTAAAAAGTTCCAGAAACGCTTAATCCTACACCATTCGTAGCTGGTACTGCCCTACATACGCCGCCTGTGCAGTAGATACCTGCCCGCTGCTTGCCATAGGTGAGGGCTGCTCGGATAGATTGGTGCGTAAAAGCGATAGAAGCTAATGGATATACTGGTTTTTTGGTAGTATTGCCATAGTTATATTGATTTAATAAAGTAAAATACCATTTATTTTGTAACGTATATTCTACTAGTACCATCGCCCAAGATCCTTGGTCTTGCTTGGTATACAGGTGTTGTAGTTCGGTACGTAGGCTATGGGTGTTGTCTTTTTTATAATTAATATCTAGTACTATTACATCTGCTTTTATATCTTTCTTGCCTACCAGCCCTTGTATGACGGAAGGGCTGTATAGGATATGACTGTACAAAATAGTAGTTTTCCATTTGGGAGTTATTTTTTTATTTATTTCGATATTTATATCTCGGAAATGCTTGGTTTTTCCGATGGAAAAGAATGACGAAGCATAACCAAGGGTATCGTTGCTTACGGCTGTTTTATTTATCCCATTTACCAGCGATACATTTACTCGGATAGTAGTACCATATTTGCCGCCTAATTTGGTATCTTTTTTTAGTTTGTAATTTATTTCTGTTTGTACACTCATCTCACCATTGGGCTGGCTACCGTAGGGATAAAAAGCGGCTAGATTATACGTATGCTGAGTAGTAAGTGCAGGCACGAAATTCAGCGTCAAATCATTCACCGTAGCACTTCTATCTACCCTGAAATCCATGTTATCGCTACGCCTAGCATTTACCAAAAAACCAAACCCAGCAGTAGCATATCCTACATTGATAGCTAGTAAGTTACCATTTTTATAAATATAATTATTCGTGCTATGTGGGTCGTTTATTTTATGGGTATAATTAACTCCTATATCCCATTTATCGTTTGTTATTTGGGTACGAAATTCATACGCTCCTACATTTTCAGGCAATTTGTAGATAGGGTCATTATCCTTTTGGAAACGGCTTACAAAGCTTGCTCCTATGCTATATTGTGTTTTTGTTTTATCGAGATGTAATACATCGTTGATAGCTATTTCTGCATCTATTGCCCGTACTATGCCTTCACTTTGGTTGAAATAAATTCTATTTTTGGCTATTAGTCCTTTTATAGAAATACCTTTTAGTGGTGTAGCTTTTATTCGAAATCCGTCGAATCCGTTGTCTACGCCAAGGGTTCGCTCTTCATAGGTTCGTAATAAGTAACCTTTGCCAAATTGCTCATAAAAATTCCCCGCTGTGACTTCTATATTTCCCCAGTTGTACGTGATATATTTGTACGGTATTCCCATATTTTTATATTGCTGGTTGAAGCCTTGTAAAGCGTTCAGATACGACTCGTACCGTAGCCCAGCACTGAATTTTCCTTTTGTATAATTAACCTGCAATACGCCATTGGTACGTACTTTCTCGGGTACTGGTAGCGCTCCTATGCTGGAGTCGGGGGTATAATACTGTACATCTGTTTGAAAAAAACCAGTTATCTGCCCCGCCTCTTGTGCAAAAGATGGGCATAGTACTAGCAATAATAATAGTAGTAGATAAATACGCATTGCAATGGTTTTTTATATAAAAAAAGATAGGACAACACCGCAAAAGTAATAAAAATGAAATAGTAACAGCATAAAAAAAGCATTAGAAAAATTCAACGCTTAAAACATAATTTAGAAATTAGGAATACCATTAATAATGCCACCTGGAATAAATCTACGATGGGTACATAAGCCACCAGGTTTTACAATCCACTCATATATACCATTTACAGATTTATAGTCAATAGGATTAAATAGTTTTTGCGTTCCTTTTATACCATTTACTGTATTGTATGTAAGTACTAAAACCTAATTAACGATATTTTTTATTTTGAATTAATAGTCGTATATTTGCTTTCAAATTGCTTATTTATGCGTTATATAATCTTAAGTGAAGAGGAGCAAAAATTAGTTCATTCTATCGAAAAATTGAGTAACAATGGTGTGGAACGTTTACGTTGTCGTTTATTAATTTTATCTAATAAGAAATTATCTATGAAAGAAACATCTAGATTAACCGATACTAACTGGTTGCGGATTGTTCGCTTTTTTAACGCTTGGGATGCTGGAAAAAGTATAGAAGATAAAGTTGAAACATTGGTTATTAAAGCAGGCAGAGGAGCTAAAAGTAAGTTAGAGGGTGTAAACTTATCCCCCAACTAGTGAAAGAGCATAGTCGTAATTTAAATACTGTTTTAAGTATTCTACTACTCTACCCGATGATTTTTGGGTAGTCCGTCTAATGTAATGTTTTACAATTTAGATTGTAATTACAAATAAAGTATTTTATTGCTCTGATATGATTTTCTAGTGATTTGGAAAAGCTCAATGTT
>JAYUJA010000123.1:0-1986 GCA_043765495.1 Bacteroidia bacterium | reverse complement strand
GGTTTGCAAAGGTAGTTATTTTTTAGAATGTACCAAATCTATTTTATTTTTTTGGTACTTTCTTTTGTTTTTATCTGTAAATGCCTGTTTAGTATATTTTTATGTAGTTATATGTTTTGTGTTTTTATTGGTAGTATGCGGATATTTTGTAGTTGCTATGTTTTTATGCTTTCTTGTATTGCTTCTATAATTATGGCACAAGCTTTTTTTATTTCTTTTTTGGTAATGATAAGTGGAGGGGCTACGCGTAGTGCATTATCACAAAATAAAAACCAGTCTGTGAGTAAGCCTTTTGCTAAACATAAGCGTATCACTTGCATATTTTGGGCGGTACTTTGCAGTTCTATTGCTAATAAAAGCCCTCTTCCTCTTATTTCTTTGATAGAAGGGTGTTTTAGGTATTTGCGAATCAATTTTTCTTTGTCAAAAATAGTGTCATAGATATTTTCTTCTTCTAAATATTTTAATTGTGCCAAAGATGCGGCACAGCATACTGCATTGCCGCCAAAAGTGGTGATATGCCCGAGTACTGGATTATCCATCAAGGTATCCATTATTTCTTTACTGCTGATGAAAGCCCCTAATGGTAGTCCAGCCCCAAAAGCTTTGGCAGTACACAGTATATCTGGCACGATGCCGTACTGCTCGAACGCCCATCTAGTGCCTGTCCTTCCTATGCCTGTTTGTATCTCGTCGGATACCATCAGTGCTCCTACTTGGGTGCATCTCTCCCTTACTTTGCGTAGATAATCGTGTGTAGGTACTACTGCGCCCGCCTCGCCTTGTATGGTTTCTATAAATATAGCGGCTGTTTTGGTAGTTATTTTTTCTAAATCCTCTTCTTTATTAAAACGAATGTGTTTTATATCTGGCAATAACGGGCGGTAGGCTTGTTTGAAATATTCGCCTCCCATTATGCTTAATGCGCCATGGGTACTTCCATGGTAGGCATTGTGACACGAAATAATCTCGGTACGACCTGTGTAGCGTTTTGCTAGTTTCATAGCTCCTTCATTGGCTTCACTACCTGAATTTACGAAGTATACACTGGATAGGTTAGGCGGTAAATATTTTGCTAGGTAGGTAGCTAGTTCTACTTGTGGGCTTTGTATGTACTCGCCATATACCATTACATGCAGGTATTTTTTTGCTTGTTTTGCGATGGCTTTTCGTACTACTGGGTGGCAATGTCCTAGGCTACTCACGGATATACCTGCAATGAAATCTATGTATGCTTTATGGTTGTCATCGTATAAATATACGCCTTTGCCGTGGCTTATATTGATGCCTATTGGGGCGGGGGAAGTCTGTGCTATATGCTGGTAAAATAGTTCTCTTGTGTTCATAATAAGGCTTGATTTCTGGCAGCAAATATAAATTAAAATAAGGTGTAATAAGGTTCAAAAGTTTAGTATTTTTGCATTTGTTTTCTATACATAAAATTCCTAGCAACTATCACTATGCTGCCTATTTTAGATAAATTTCACTATTCTACGCCTATACAAATTCGTTGGAACGATTTAGATCCATTAGGGCATGTAAATAATTCGTTGTATTGTACTTATTTTGAAATAGTTAGAGGTAGTTATATGCTTACGGCTAGCCCTTCATGGTCATGGGATAAGGATATGTTTTTGATTGCTAGTATGGAAGTTGCTTTTTATAAAGAACTTACGTTGCGGGCTACTCATACTACTGCTTATTGTAGAATGAGTAAGTTAGGCACTAAAAGTTTTGAAGTGGAGTATGCTATTACTAGTATGGATAGTAAAGGGCAAACGATATTGCATGCATTGGGCAAAAGTACGCAAGTATTATTTAATGTAAAAGAAAAGATAACCATGGAAATTCCTTCTTGGCTCAGAGAAGAGTTAGCATTATTTGAAAATACAACTAAATAATTATTATTTTAAAAACAATATCTTCCATTATGTTACAAAATGAAACCCTTGTAGATTTATTACAAGACTTATGCATCACTAGTGT
>JAYUJA010000122.1:0-5500 GCA_043765495.1 Bacteroidia bacterium | reverse complement strand
TCACCGACACGGGTGTAGCGGTGCTGCCAAACGCTCCGCGACTATATGGATTTAGAAAATCCTGTACTGCTAGTCCTTCTCTCAAAAATTCTGGGTTGGATATTACATCAAAGTCATGGAAAGAAGTAGTACTTTGTATTATTTCTTTGATACGAATGGTAGTACCTACTGGGACAGTACTTTTATTGATGATTATTTTATACGATGGGTATAGTGTAAATAAATCTGCTAGGTGGGCAGCTACTTTCAATACAGCACTTAAATCTGCTGAACCGTCGTCTTTTTCAGGAGTTGGTAATGCTAGGAATAATATATCTGCTTTTTGGAAAGCTTCTTCTAGGGAAGTGGTGAAGGTTAGTTTATTGGTGGCAATACCTGTTTGGAATAAATTTTCTAAACCTGGTTCATAGATAATGACTTCGCCTTTTTGTAGGCGTTCTATTTTGGATATGTCTATATCTACACAACAGACAGTATTATTAGTATGCGCTAGGCAAGTGCCTGTCACTAGTCCAACGTATCCTGTGCCTATTACTGCTATATTCATGTATGTATGTTTTTTAGGGGGGAATTGATAGGGATTTGTATAGAAATAATGGGATAATTATTATGTTTTTTGTTTTTTCTTTTTGGCAGCTGGGAATAGTATATTATTTAGTATCAGCCTATATCCTGGGGAGTTTGGGTGTAACTCCATATCAGTAGGCGGGTCGTTTACGTGGTGAGTATAGTCTTCGGGATCGTGTCCTCCGTAGAAAGTCCAAGTTCCTTTACCGTATTCGCCGTGGATATAGCGGGCTTCGTTGATGGCTTTATTTTCACCCATTACTAACACATTTGCTTTTACTTTATCTTTTTTGAATGCAGTAGTTTGTCCCATGAATCCTTTTATTATCTGTTCATGATTTTGGCAAAGCATAGTAGGGATTATATCCCATTTAGCCGAAAACTGAAACAACGCGAAATAGTCATCTTTTTCTTGTACTTTACGGGTATTACTCACGTCTATGTCCGAAAATTCGTAGTTACTTGGATTTTTATCTAATATAAAATTTTCAAATGCAAAACACTTTTCGAAATCTATTTTGGATTGCATAGCGGGGTCAGCTCTATCGCCGTCAAACATGGGTTCGCAAATATCTGTGCCTTCAGCTGCTAATGCTATATCGTAACTATCAGTAGCCGAGCACATAGCGAATAAAAACCCTCCTCCTGCACAAAAATCTCTTATTTTTTTAGAAACAGCTAATTTTAGTTCAGATACTTTACTGAATCCTAATTTGTGTGCCATTTCTTCGGCTTGTTTTACTTGGTCTTCGTACCATTTCACGCCTTTGAAAGAGGAATAAAACCTTCCGTATTGCCCTGTAAAATCTTCATGGTGTAGGTGAAGCCAGTCGTATTTTGGTAGTAAGTTGGTCATTATTTCTTCGTCGTATACTATTTCATACGGTATTTCGGCATATTTGAGGGCGAGTGTAACAGCGTCGTCCCAAGGCTGTTTATCTTTTGGGGAATATACGGCTATTTTAGGTGTTTTTTCTAGTTTTACAGCGTCCATATTTATCTGTGGGTCGGCTATTTCTTGTAATATAGCCGTAGATCGGGCATCTGCTATTACTCTGTATGAAACGCCTCTTACGGCACATTTTTCTTCTACGGCTTTGGAGTGTTTAAACATAAAGCTACCGCCTTCGTAGTTTAATAGCCAGTATACTTCTACATTTTGCGTAAGTAGCCAGTAAGCGACTCCATAGGCTTTGATATGATTTTTTTGGGTAGCATTCATTTCTACTAGCACATACGAGGCGTGCAGGTTAGTGATGGATAGTAGCCACATCAAAAAAGTAAAAAATGGCAGGAATAGTAGTTTCATAGCGTACCATTATTGGTATATAAATGTATGGATTGCAAAGATATTAAAAAACAAGGATTAATGCAACTTGGAAAATATTAAGTTAATAAATTCGCTGCGGGTTTCTTGTTTTAAGAATTCGCCTGTAAAGGCAGAAGTAGTAGTTACGGAGTTTTGTTTTTGTATTCCTCTCATCTGCATACACAGGTGTTGGGCTTCTATTACTACGGCTACTCCTTTGGGTTGTAGGGTTTTTTCTATGCAGTCTCTTATTTCGTTGGTGAGGCGTTCTTGCACTTGCAGCCTTCTAGCGAATACGTCTACTACTCGTGGTATTTTGCTGAGTCCTACGATGTAGCCATTTGGGATATATGCGATGTGGGCTTTTCCAAAAAATGGCAGCATGTGGTGTTCACATAGCGAGTATAGTTCTATGTCTTTTACGATTACCATTTGCGAATAATCTTCTTTGAACATAGCCGATTTTAGTATTTCTTCGGCATCTAGGGAGTAGCCTTGTGTAAGGAATTGCAGGGCTTTGGCGGTTCTTTCAGGGGTTTTTACGAGTCCTTCTCTACCAGGGTTTTCGCCCAATGATTCTATTATTTGTTTATACAATCGAGCTATGAGTTCCGTGGTAATGGGTTGGTAATTTTCTGTTTTAGAATAATTTCTAGTAGTATCCATTTAATAAAAAAAAATAAAATTATGGTGTAGTAATGTGTGGTGTTAAGGTAGTTTATATTTTCTTTTTTCACAAAATTTTTCAAACCCTTTTATGATTCCTTTTGCTAGTAATGCGCCTTGTATTTCGTAGCCTTGTTTGCTAAAATGTATCCATAAAGCATCGGTCATGTTGGCAGCTGCCCATTTATTCATACAGCCATAGCCTCCTATTAGTTCTAGCAAGTCCCAGTAAGCTATTTGGTTGTCTTTGGCGTATTGTATAATGGTTTGCTGGGCTATTTTTACGTTTGGATTCTTGGATTTCCTGCCTGAAGTATCGTTTTTATAGGAATCGGGCGGGGTGGTAAGTAGTATGCTTGTTTCGGGGCATTTGTTTTTAATGGTAGTGACTAATTTTTGCACTTCGCTGGCGAACTCATCAGGGTCTAGATTTTTTGCTCCAAAAGCTTCATTTGTACCCATGGAGAAGATAACTAAATCTGGCTGTAATGCTTGTAGTTCTATGGCAAAATTTGCAGAATTATTATAATGGCTGTATTTCGCTCCATTTACGCCCACCATATTGTAGGTGATGCCTGGTTCATTATTTTCGAGATAAATACCGTCTAAACGCTTGTAGGGGTTAATAGTATCGGTACTCATAAAGGTAAGATAAAATTCTTCTACTGGTTCTTGGAAGCAAAGAGTAGTGGCATTCGGATATTGGTAGATACTATCTTTGACTGCTTTTTGCGAAGATTTTGTATCGTAGCAATCCAGCAAAAAATTATCCTGTGTACGTTGGTGAAACATGGTGACCTTGGTAGACTTATAGTCGTGTCCATGTTGATTTTTGAGTGTGATAACCATGTCTCCAATAAGGGATTGCGTAGTAAGGCTATACCCACAGATGCCAGTATGCGGCGAAAGTAACACTTTATTCGTCCCCCAAGGTATTATACTGTTGGATAAGTAGCTACCTGGTCCATTGGTATTTGCATATTTATAAGGGAATAAAAGTCCTCTGCCTGCATTGCCGAAGTAGTGTTGCAAAACACCTCGGGTGATACTGCTCAAAAAATCGGCTTGCATGTGTGAATCTCCTACGTGCAGTATTTTTATTTTCCCTTCTTTATTTTTCCGTAGATTATAGACTTTTTTATAAAAATTATTGAGTGAAGGGGTATCGTTTTGTAAAGTATATTTATCTTTTTTAATAAAATCATATTCTTGTAACAAGGAATCC
The DNA here is from genome assembly GCA_043765495.1 of Bacteroidia bacterium. Classification (GTDB taxonomy): domain Bacteria; phylum Bacteroidota; class Bacteroidia; order JAYUJA01; family JAYUJA01; genus JAYUJA01. The sequence continues at coordinate 1,733 of JAYUJA010000122.1, read as the reverse complement.
AAGGCTACTACTTTTTCTATTGCTTGGGTACAAGAAAGGGTGGGCTGTTGTGCATTACAGCTTATGGATAGGAATAAAGAAAGAAAAAATATACTATTGTTACTCCACTGTTTTAGGCACTTGTTCATAGCTTTTTAATAAGGTATTGTATACTAATTTTCCCACTACAGAAGCTCCTGCTGGCGTGAAATGAATATAATCTTTGTTTGCTAAAGCGGGGCGTTGGTTTACCCATTGCACCATACTATTCTGCCCTCCCATATTCTCAAACAAGCTCCAATAGCCTACTGCGTTCAGCTTTGCAGCATTTTTCTGGGCAGCTAGTAAGTAAGGTATATCTGGCTCGCTTTGGTATGTCCCATTCATTCTATAGCCTCTATCTGCTATTCCTACAATCAATATGGCTGCTTCGGGGTAGCATCTTTTTAATAATTGTATTACTTTGCTCAAATCTTGCTGGTACCAAGTGTAGTTTCTTCTATTATGGGATAGCACATTCACACCGTATTGGAGTATTATTAAATCATAATTTAGTAATTTTTGGTAATTTTTGTGTATTTCTTCTGGTACTTGGGTGAGGGTAAGCCCTGAATTGCCTCGGAAAGCATAATTATCTACCCACACACCACCTTGACTTGCTTTTCCCTCAAAACTCGTGCCATACACATTGGTAGTAGAAGCATTAAACGAAAAATTAAGATTATTAGCATTGGTAGGAAGGGGTATATCTAATTCATTGACACTATTTTTGCCTTCTATTTCTATGTCTTGTTTTTTGCCATCTATTGCTACATGCAACATTTGTTTTTCGGTAGCCCCGTAGTATAGTTTTACGTGTTGGAAACTACCCGTATAGTTACTAGCTCGGTAGCTCACAGTAGCACCATTGGTTGGCACAAAAGCATAGCCTGATGGACATAGTGGGTGAGTTTTTCCGCCTCTATTTTCGAAGCTGTAGGTAGTCCAATTACGGAAGGTATGCCCAATAGTATTACGGAATGTGGAAGTGATGGAAGTGATAGGAACATAGCCCACGCCATTGCCTCCAAATTTTTGTTGTAACAATTTGCGTAAATCTTGTGTCACTAAATCACCTTCTATCATAGAATCCCCAAAATAAGCAATTCTTACTTTTTTTCCTTGCTGTGTTTGGGCTAATTTTTGGAATAGTTTTTGGAATTTAGAACCTGCACTTACATCAAAGTCTGCTATCAATAAGCTATCTTTTATTTTATTTACGAAAGTGGCGGTATCTACTATTGGGGCGCTGGTTGGTAGTGTGTTTTGGGCAGATGGGGCATTCCATACTATTTTGTTGGGCAGGCTAGCTGTATGCTGTATGTTTGTATTTTCTATTTCTGCTACTGTGTGAATGGCAGTATCTTGTTCTATACTATTAGTAATAAATGGATTAATAGCAGTATCTTTTTGTATATCGGATACGATGGAAATAGCAGAAAAAGGCACACCAAGAAACTGGAAATTCCCTAGCAAGGTAGTCATATAAAGTAAAACGATAGTACTGATAGTGAGTACAAAGGCTTGCTTTGGTATATTCATATTCCAATTTAAAGCATTTTAAGAAGCTACAAATGTAAAAAATAATGTAGTTAAGATATAATTTAGTTAAAACTTTACTCTACCCGATAAAAAATGTTGATTAAAAAAGAAAGGGTAATTTTGTAGTTCGTAACAACACGTAAAATCGCCTTTCTAATGAATAAATTATTCTC
>JAYUJA010000121.1:0-20668 GCA_043765495.1 Bacteroidia bacterium | reverse complement strand
CAAAAAAATATTACATATCTCCCCCGAATACTGTTACTACCAAGTACTTAAAAATACCCCCACTATCGATTATACAGCTGGCGACAAATTTGAACAAGGCTACAACTATCCCACCGACGTAATAGACATAGATATCACTAACCTACATTTTTTGGACGATACCTTTGATGCTGTTATCTGTATTCACGTCCTAGAACACGTCCCAGACGATAAAAAAGCAATGCAAGAAATATACCGAGTGCTAAAACCCAATGGCTGGGCTATCCTACAAGTACCAATGGAAGAACGTCCCGATACCTTCGAAGATTTTACCATCACCAATAGAAAACAAAGAGAAACAATATTCGGACAATGGGATCACCTACGCATATACGGCCAAGATTATGCCCAAAGACTACAAATAGCCGATTGGAAAGTAACAGTAACCCCAGCCAGTGATTTTCTCCACCCAGCTCAAATAAAAGAATTAGGATTAGTAGTAGAAGATATCTATCATTGTAAAAAATAAATAACGCATGAACCACCCTATCATAGAAATCAAAGACCTAATCAAAAATTTTCAATTAGGAAAAGAAACCGTTACCGTCCTACGCTCCATCTCCCTCACCGTTCATAAAGGAGAATTTGTAGCCCTAATGGGACCCTCTGGTTCTGGAAAATCTACCCTAATGAATATATTAGGCTGCCTAGATACCCCCACCACAGGCGAATATCTCTTAAACCAAAAAACCGTAAGTACCCTTTCCGACAATGAACTAGCTACTATCCGAAACAAAGAAATAGGTTTTATATTTCAAACATTCAACCTGCTACCACGCTCTACTGCACTCGAAAACGTAATGCTACCACTAGTATACGCAGGAGTAAACTACAAAGAAAGACACCAAAGAGCAGTTTCTATCCTAAAAAATGTCAATCTAGAAGATAGAATGCAACACAAGCCTAACGAACTATCAGGAGGACAAAGACAAAGAGTAGCCATCGCAAGAGCATTAGTCAATAACCCCTCCATACTACTAGCCGATGAACCCACAGGCAACCTAGACAGCAAAACCTCCTACGAAATCATGGCACTCCTGCAAGCCCTACACGCACAAGGCAATACCATCATAATAGTAACCCACGAAGAAGATATCGCCAACTACGCACAACGTACCATCTACCTCAAAGACGGAATAATAGGCACAGACACCCAAAATAAAAAACAGACACCTATAATTTAGTTTCAAATAAAAATAATACACTGATTATAAGTATAATACATTTATTTTGCAAAAAAACATAAAAAAAATTGACTTACTATAAAAATCATGTATCTTTGCAGTCCCTAATTTTAACCAATTAAGGAAACCCTTTTATCAAGTCTTACACCTTACCTACTATTTATACTACGAATTACTTATAATTCTATTAGATAATAAATACGTTTCTGACTTTTTAGAGATACTGATAAAAGCAATATACCTGAACATAACAGGTTCCCAACTCGCTATAATTCTACATTATAGTATAGAGTTTTTTGCGTTTACAAAAACACAACTTCAATAAATTATTGAAGAGTATTATATAATATTTTTATTAACTTGCATAAACAATAAATTGCTATGTTACAGCCAAGAAGGATGAAGTATAGAAAGATGCACAAGATGAAAATGAGAGGAAATGCAACTCGTGGAAGCGAAATAGCATTCGGATCATTCGGTATCAAGGCATTGCAAGGTAAATGGGTTACAGCACGCCAAATAGAAGCTGCAAGGATAGCCGTTACCCGTTTCATGAAAAGAGAAGGACAGGTTTGGATACGCGTGTTTCCTGATAAGCCTATTACAAAAAAACCCGCTGAAGTACGTATGGGTAAAGGAAAAGGAGGAGTAGAATATTACGTAGCAGTAGTAAAACCAGGTACCATCATTTTTGAAGTAGATGGCGTACCAGTAGAAGTAGCAAAAGAAGCATTACGCTTGGCTGCCCAAAAATTACCTGTAACTACGAGATTCATTATCCGCCCAGATTTAGTTTCTCAATACACTTCTTAATCACACCATATTTGTATATGAAAAAATATCAATATATAAAAGAATTGTCTTTAGAAGACTTAAAAAACAAACTGACAGAATCAAGTCAGGAATTGTCTAGAGTTAAATATGTAAAAGCGGTATCCGAACTACCTAATTACATGGAAATTAAACATAATAGACAGATGGTAGCAAGATTGCTTACCGAATTAAGAAATAGAGAACTTAATCAATAATCCATCGCTTTAATATTTAAACAGAACATGGAATTAGTTAGAAATTTAAGAAAACAAAGAATTGGAGTAGTTACAAGCGAAAAAATGGATAAATCCATAGTAGTAGCAGTAGCTAGAAAAGTAAAGCATCCAAAATATGGTAAGTTCATCAACAAAACTACTAAATTTTATGCACACGATGAAGCCAATACCTGTAAATTAGGAGATACCGTGAAAATCATGGAAACTCGCCCCTTAAGCAAGCTAAAAAGATGGCGTCTAGTAGAAATACTAGAAAGAGCTAAATAAATTATTTACAAAATTATTCTATTTGTACTATGATACAGCAAGAATCTAGACTTATTGTAGCTGATAACAGCGGTGCTAAAGAAGTACTATGTATCAGAGTACTAGGTGGTACTAGAAAAAAATATGCCTCTATTGGCGATAAAATAGTCGTTACTATCAAACACGCTTTGCCTTCTGGTAACGTAAAAAAAGGTATGGTAACCAAAGCCGTAGTAGTAAGAGTACGCAAAGAAATAAGACGTATGGACGGTTCGTATATACGTTTTGATGACAATGCTTGTGTATTACTAAACAATAGCGATGAACTACGCGGTACTCGTATATTCGGGCCAGTAGCTAGAGAACTACGCGACAAGCAATATATGAAAATTGTTTCATTAGCACCAGAAGTGGTCTAAATAATAAAAATTTATGAAACCAAAATTTCACGTTAAAAAAGGAGACACAGTAAAAGTTATATCAGGTGCTAGAAAAGGTACTACTGGTGTAATCATGAAAATGCTAACCGATAAGTCTCGCGCTATCGTTGAAGGAGAAACTATACCAATGGTAAAAAAAAGCTCCAAACCTACCGCTAAATTCCCCGATGGAGGAATAGTAGAAATAGCAAGAACTTTTCATGTATCTAACTTAATGATTATCGACCCTGCAACTGGCGAAGCATCCAGAGTAGGTAAAAAAATAGACGATAAAACAGGTAAAAAAGTAAGATATTCCAAAAAAACAGGTAACATAATTCCTGATAATAATTTACCTAAATAATTTAACTTATGGCTTATATTCCAAGACTTAAAGATAAGTATACGAAGGAAGTAGTACCAGCATTAATGGAACAGTTTCAGTACAAAACCATTATGCAAGTTCCTAAAATACAAAAAATTTGTATTAATCAAGGAGTAGGTGCAGCTGTTGCGGATAAAAAATTAATAGAAAGCGCTATCGCTGAATTAACAAAAATAGCAGGTCAAAAAGCAGTTCCTACCAAATCTAAAAAAGATATATCCAACTTTAAATTACGTAAAGGAGTACCAATAGGTGTTAAAGTAACTTTACGTAACGAGCAAATGTATGAGTTTTTAGACAGATTGTTAGCAGTTGCATTGCCTCGTATCAGAGATTTCAAAGGGATTAATGTAAAAGGATTTGATGGAAATGGTAACTATACACTAGGTGTAACAGAACAAATTATATTTCCTGAAATTGATATAGATAAAATTACGAAAGTAATGGGAATGGATATAACTATCGTTACCAGCGCCCCTAATACTCAAGAAGCTTTTGCTTTATTAAAAGAATTTGGTTTTCCATTCAAAAAATAATCCTTTGTTACTATGGCTAAAGAATCCATGAAAGCTCGCGAAGTGAAAAGAGAACGCCTCGCAGCAAAATATAAAGCAAAAAGAGAAACGCTAAAAGCAGCAGGAGATTACGAAGGCTTAAACAAATTGCCTAAAAATTCTTCCCCAGTAAGACATCGTAATAGATGTAAAATTACTGGTAAACCAAGAGGTTATATACGCGTGTTTGGACTATGTAGAAATCAATTCCGTGAGTTGGCTTCTTCTGGACTTATACCAGGCGTGAAAAAATGTAGTTTCTAAAACATTTCTAAATTACACAAAGACAACAATGACGGACCCAATCGCAGATCTTCTAACAAGAATAAGAAACGCTTGCAAAGCAAGACAAAAAGTTGTGGTAATACCCGCTTCTAATATGAAAAAAGCTATTACTCAAATCTTGTTTGAGCAAGGATACATCTTGAATTATAAATTCGAACAAGATGAAAATGGTCCTTTCTCTGTACAAGGTTGTATAAAAATAGCACTTAAATACGATAAGGCAACAAGAGAACCAGTTATCAAACACCTTAAAAGAGTTTCTAGACCTGGTTTAAGAAAATATACTAACGTAGATGAAATTCCTCGTGTACTAAATGGTTTAGGTATTGCTATTTTATCCACCCCAAAAGGTGTAATTACCAATAAAAAAGCAAAAGAACTAAACGTTGGTGGAGAAGTTTTATGTTATATCTACTAATAGCATATCTACTACTTGTTTACTGATTCAATATTAAAACAATTATACGCGTATTAATTCAATAAGATATTTTTTTTATGGCAACAGCAGAAAGAGTCTCTCATGTAGAAACATCGGACAATTGGGTGCTAAAACGTAGCCAAAAAGCATATTATTATGCAGTAGATGTAGTAGCAGGAAAAACATTAGAAGTCGGCTGTGGAAATGCTTACGCTGCTCAAATGATAGCGAAAGCAGTCAAAGAATTACATATTTTAGATAAATTTGATACACAAAATCCAGCAATAAGTCAAATCACTAATTTGACATTTATTCAAGCTACTGTTCCTCCTATACCACTACCAGACAACGAAGTGGACTTTGTTATTAGCTTTCAATTGATTGAACACATTCAAGAAGATGAAAAATTAATAGCAGAAATTCATAGAGTACTGAAAAAAGGAGGGAAGTTCATTGTAAGTACGCCCAATAAATTAATGTCACTCAGTAGAAACCCTTGGCATATAAGAGAATATACTCCCGATGAATTGAAAAAAGCATTGGAAGTCAAGTTTAGTTTTGTAGATACCAAAGGAGTTTTTGGAAACGAAAAAGCAATGGAATACTACCAACAAAATAAACAATCTGTAGCCAAATTTAGAAAATGGGACATACTAGGATTAGAAAACAAATTGCCAGCTTTTATGTTGCAAGGAATATATGATGTATTGAATAGAATGAATAGAAAAAAATTGTTAGAGGCAAATCAATCATTACTAAATTCTATCACCATAGATGATTTTCTTGTGAAGAATGTTACAAATGAATGTCTTGACCTTTATTATATAGCAACTAAATAAAATTATTACAGTACCATGTCAAGAATTGGTAAATTACCCATAACAATACCTATCGGCGTATCCATTACAGTAAACTCTGAAAATGTTATAACTGTAAAAGGAAAATTAGGAGAAATGAATCGCCAAATCCACCCAGCTATCTCTCTAAATCAAGAAGATGGTACACTTGTTTTTACAAGACCCTCTGACGAGAAAAATCATCGCGCTTTGCATGGTTTATCCAGAGCGTTAGTATTCAATATGGTACACGGTGTATCAGAAGGATATATGATAAAACAAGAATTAGTAGGGGTAGGATATCGTGCAGAAGCAACAGGACAGCAACTAAAACTTGCACTAGGCTACTCGCATGACTTTATAATAGAACTACCTAAAGAAATAAAAATAGAAACAGTCTCTGAAAGAGGTAAAAATCCTATCATCACAATGACCTGTTGTGATAAAGAACTAATAGGACAAGTAGCTGCTAAAATACGCTCATTAAGAAAACCAGAACCTTATAAAGGAAAAGGTATTAAATTTGTTGGCGAAATCTTACGTAGAAAAGCAGGTAAATCTGCAAAAAAATAATCTTAAATTATTTTGATATATTATTATGGCTATTAATAAACTAGAAAGAAGACAGAAAATAAAAAAAAGAATTCGTAAGGTGATTTCTGGAATATCAGAACGCCCAAGAATGAGCATATTTAGAAGTAATAATGATATCTATGTACAAGTGATAGATGATACTAATGGAGTAACTCTTTTAGCAGGATCGTCCTTAAAAGTAGATAAAAAATTACCTAAAATAGAACAAGCTAATTTAGTTGGAAAAGCTATAGCTCAAAAAGCCATCGAAAAAGGTATCACAACTATCGCTTTTGATAGAAATGGATACTTATACCATGGTAGAATTAAAGCTTTAGCTGAAGGAGCTAGAGAAGGTGGTTTGATTTTTTAATTTTATTTATTTATACAAAGTACATACGCTTTATGAATAGAGTAAAAGCTACAGATACAGAACTAAAAGATAAATTAGTTACTGTAAATCGTGTAACAAAAGTTACAAAAGGTGGTCGTCATTTCAGCTTTGCTGCAATTGTAGTATTGGGTAACGAAAAAGGATTAGTTGGACAAGGATTAGGAAAAGCCAATGAAGTTACTGACGCTATCGCCAAAGCTATAGAAGATGCAAAAAAATCTTTAATACAAGTACCTATATTGCATGGTACATTGCCACATTCAGTAAACGGAAAGTTTGGTGGATCTCGCGTATTCCTAAAACCAGCATCTCATGGTACAGGAGTTATCGCAGGTGGTGCTATGCGTGCAGTGTTAGAAAGTGTTGGAGTAACAGATGTATTAGCAAAATCAAAAGGTTCTTCTAATCCTCATAACGTAGTAAAAGCTACTATTGAAGCCCTGGGACAACTAAGAGACGCTAATACCATCTCTCAACAAAGAGGTATCAATATTCAACAAGTATTTAACGGATAATCATTATCAATATTACGATGGCAAAGGTTAGAATCACTCAAACACGTAGTCGCATAGGAAGACCAGAAAGACAAAAAAGAACACTTGATGCACTAGGACTACGCAAATTAAATAGATCAGTGGAGCATGAAGTTACTCCACAAATACAAGGCATGATAAATAAAGTGCATCACCTTGTGAAAATAGAAAACATATAATCATTTTGTCTTTTCTTAAATTATAAGATACAAATTATGGATTTGTCTACACTAAAACCTGCTAAAGGTTCCGTAAAAAAAGAAAAAAGAATAGGTAGAGGTCAAGGATCAGGAAGAGGTGGAACTTCCACCAAAGGGCATAAAGGAGCTCAATCCCGTTCTGGAAACTCTTCCAAAGTAGGATTCGAAGGCGGTCAAATGCCATTACAAAGAAGAATACCTAAATTTGGTTTCAAAAACATAAATAGAGTAGAATTTAAAGGAATTAACCTAGATACTTTACAAGAGTTAGCTACCCAAAGATCTATCAGCGAAGTTACTATAGAAGTAATGATCGCTAGTGGTATGGTATCTAAAAATGATAAAGTTAAAATACTAGGAAGAGGAGAACTAAATTCAACTCTGAAAGTTAAAGCACACGCTTTTTCAGCTAGCGCAAAAGAAGGAATAGAAAAAAATGGTGGTTCAGTAGAAGTTGTTAGATAATTAATAATGTAAATATTGCTTATCAAGCGTATTAAAAATATACTTGCTTGCTTTTTTAATTATCTTTGCAGCCAATAGGCATGTAACAACCTTACCTAATTATAATTATTGATTCACTTTTATAGTATTCCGATAACCTAATGAAAAGAATAATAGAAACCGTACAAAATATATTTAAAATAGAAGAATTACGTAGTAAAATAGTTAATACATTACTCTTCTTATTAATATACAGAATAGGTGCACAAATTCTACTACCTATGGTAGACCCTGTAAAACTACAGGTAATAAAAAATAGTGGCTCTTTAAAAGGTGGTATTGCTGGTATTTTAGATGTATTTTCTGGAGGTGCTTTCTCCAATGCGTCTATATTTGCTCTAGGAGTTATGCCATACATTACAGCTTCTATCATTGTCCAGCTATTAGGTATAGCTATTCCATCTTTTCAGAAAATGCAAAAAGAAGGAGAAAGTGGTAGAAAACGATTAAATGATATTACTCGCTTACTTACTATGGGTGTAGCTATCGTTCAAGGTACTTTTTATCTAGCTAATCTAGCACAAGACCCTTCAAAAAACCCATTTTCAGGAGAAACAGGTTTTTGGGAATATAGCCTTTTAGCACTTATAATGATGGCTGGTACTATGTTCGTTTTATGGTTAGGAGAAAAAATTACAGAAAAAGGACTAGGAAATGGTACTTCTATGATAATTATGACTGGTATATTAGCAACGTTACCAGAAGCAATAATTAACGAGATAACCACTAAATTAGCACCAGGAGGAGCAGGTTCTGTAATACTTGTAGCTGAATTTATAGGACTATTTTTTGTAGTTTTGATAATCATATTATTAGTACAAGGTACAAGAAGAATACCAATTAATTTCGCTAAAAAAGTAGTAGGTAACAAACAATATGGAGGACAAAGACAGTTTTTGCCATTAAAGGTAAATGCTGCAGGAGTTATGCCAATCATCTTTGCACAAGCTATTCTTTTAATTCCAGTAACGTTATTCGGATTATCAGACGCTACAGCAGGATTACAAGGAGCATTGACAGATATTACTGGAGTTTGGTATAACATTATTACCGTATTTATGATTGTTGTATTCACCTATTTTTATACAGCAATATACATAAGTCCTAACCAAATGGCAGATGATATCAAACGTAATGGCGGATTCATACCAGGAGTAAAACCAGGTCCACCAACTGCGCATTATATCGATGATATTATGACAAAAATTACATTACCAGGTTCTTTATTTTTAGCCTTGGTAGCAATATTACCAGCATTAGCAATGCGATTTGGAATTACACAGAGTTTTTCTAGATTTTTTGGAGGAACATCTCTTCTAATTGCAATAGGAGTAGTATTAGATACATTACAACAAATAGAAAGTCATCTGTTAAATCAAAAGTTTGATGGATTAATGAAAAGTGGTAGAATCAAAGGAAGATCGATGAATTCAGATGTAAAAATGATAGAAAAAGAAAGAGCTTAATTATGACTACCTCTATCTACTACAAAACACAACAAGAAATTGAAGAGATAAGAAAAAGTGCTATGCTAGTCTCTAAAACATTAGCAGAAGTAGCATTATATATAGAAGAAGGTAAAACAGGTTTGCAAATAGATAAAATAGCAGAAGAGTTTATCAATGATAATGGAGGGATTCCTGCTTTTAAAGGCTACAAAGGATTCAAACATACACTTTGTATATCTCCTAATAATGCTGTGGTACATGGAATACCAACTGATATTCCTTTCCAAAATGGAGATATTATATCTGTAGATTGCGGTGCTTTATTGAACGGTTTTTTTGGTGACTCTGCGTATACATTTATTATAGGAGATACAAAAGAAGAAATAAAACATCTTTTAAGTATTACCAAATCATCTCTGCAAAAAGGAATAGAAAAAGCAATAATAGGAAATAGAATAGGGGACATATCCGCTGCTATTCAAGAAGAAGCACAATCCAATAACTACGGTGTAGTAAGAGAATTAATAGGACACGGCATAGGAAGAGAACTTCACGAACCGCCAGAAGTACCAAATTTTGGTAGGAAAGGTACAGGTATCGCGTTAAAAGAAGGATTAGTTATCGCCATTGAACCTATGATAAATATGGGAAAAAAGAATATTAGACAAACAAAAGATGGATGGACAATTTTGACACAAGATGGTTTACCATCTGCTCACTTTGAACACACCATCGCTATTCAACAAGAAAAGCCTTGTATTTTATCCTCTTTTGATATAATAGAAAATGCATTAAAACAAACTAATAAAATATATGTCTAAACAATCAGCAATAGAACAAGATGGGACTGTAATAGAAGCCTTATCCAATGCTATGTTTCGTGTACAATTAGAAAACGGACATATTGTACTTGCTAATATATCCGGTAAAATGAGAATGAATTACATTAAAATTTTACCAGGAGATAAAGTAAAGTTAGAAATATCTCCTTACGATTTAACCAAAGGGAGAATATCTTTTAGATATAAATAAAACCATTTACATTAATATTATTTTTTATTCTATCAAAATTATATGAAAGTAAGAGCATCTATCAAGCCACGTAGCGAAGATTGTAAAGTAGTAAAGCGCAATGGGCGTCTTTATGTTATCAATAAGAAAAATCCTAAATTTAAACAAAGACAAGGTTAATAAAATTACAAAATTATGGCAAGAGTCGCAGGTATAGATTTGCCCAAAAATAAAAGAGGCGAAATCGGTCTAACCTATATTTATGGTATAGGACGCTCTTCTGCACGTCAAATATTAGCAGAAGCAGGTATCAGCTTTGACAAAAAAGTATTAACTTGGAATGATGATGAATTAGCTAAAATTCGTAAAATTATCAACGACCAATTTAAAGTAGAAGGAGCATTACGTTCTGAAACACAACTAAATATCAAGCGTTTAATGGATATTGGTTGCTACAGAGGAATACGTCATCGTTTGGGATTACCATTACGTGGTCAGAGAACCAAAAACAATTCTCGTACTCGTAAAGGAAAACGAAAAACAGTGGCTAACAAGAAAAAAGTAAGTAAATAATAGCTAACCTTAATTAAAGATTTATCTTACCAATGGCTAAAGGAAAACCAAGCAAAGCATCGAAAACCGTAAAAAAAAGAGTAGTAAAAATTGAAGCTTCTGGAGAAGCTCACATTAACGCTACCTTTAATAATATTATTATATCCCTTACTAACAATGCAGGACAAGTAATCACTTGGTCTTCAGCTGGTAAAATGGGATTCAGAGGTTCTAAAAAGAATACTCCTTATGCTGGTCAAATGGCAGCACAAGACTGTGGAAAAGCAGCCTTCGATTTAGGACTGAAAAAAATAAAAGTATATGTGAAAGGCCCAGGAGCTGGACGTGAATCTGCTATTAGAACGCTTAATGCTGTAGGTATTGAAGTAAGTGAAATAATAGATGTTACGCCTATACCTCACAATGGATGCCGTCCTCCCAAAAGAAGACGTGTGTAGGCTTTAAATTATATTTTATAATCATTTAACTAAATTCTTATGGCTAGATATACAGGACCTAAGTCTAAAATAGCAAGAAAATTTCGTGATCCAATATTTGGACCCGATAAAGTATTAACAAAAAAAAATTACCCGCCTGGACAACACGGAGCTTCTAAAAAAAGAGCTAAACAGTCCGAATATGCTTTGCAGTTACAAGAAAAACAAAAAGCAAAATATACCTATGGTATTCTAGAAAAGCAATTTGCTAGAATATTTGATAAAGCAGCTCGTGCAAAAGGAATTACAGGAGAGGTTTTATTACAGTTGTGCGAATCTCGTTTGGATAATGTAGTATATAGACTTGGAATCGCTCCATCTCGTACTTCAGCTAGACAATTAGTTGGACATCGTCACATCACTGTTAATGGTAATGTAGTAAACATATCTTCTTATACTTTAAAATCTGGAGATAAAGTAGGCGTACGAGAAAAATCACAAAGTTTAGAAAACATTACAAATTGTTTAGCTGGAAGAAGTAATAAATATGCTTGGCTAGATTGGGATAGTTCTAAACTGGAAGGAACTTTCTTACACTTACCAACAAGAGAAGATATTCCAGAAAAAATAAAAGAACAAATGATAGTAGAGTTGTACTCTAAATAATTTTAACCTTTATCTCGCCCTCCAAATGTCTATTTTAGATTTTCAAAAACCAGACAAAGTAATAATGATAGATTCTTCAGACACGTATGGTCTGTTTGAATTCCGCCCACTAGAACCTGGTTACGGAATTACTATCGGAAATGCTTTGCGAAGAATATTATTATCGTCTCTTGAAGGATATGCAATCAGCTCTATTAGAATAGAAGGCGTAGAACACGAATTCTCTACAGTAAAAGGAGTGATAGAAGATGTAACAGAAATAGTATTAAATCTGAAACAAGTGCGCTTCAAAAAGAAAGCAGAAGGTACAGATGAATATGAAAAAATAAGAATTGTTATATCAGGTAAAGAACAATTTTTAGCATCTGAATTTACGGAAGTAGGTTCTACTTTTGAAGTCATAAATGGAGACATGGTAATATGTAATTTAGATCCCAAAGTAGAATTTATAGCTGAAATAACAATTGCTAAAGGTAGAGGATATATTGGCGCAGAAGAAAATAAAGTAAATGCACCCATAGGTACTATATTTACAGATTCTATTTTTACACCAATAAAAAATGTAAAATACTGGGTAGAAAATTTTAGAGTAGAACAAAAAACAGATTACGAAAAGCTTTGCATAGAAATTAGTACAGATGGATCCATCATTCCAAAAGATGCATTGCGTGAATCTGCTACTATTTTAATCCATCATTTTGCTTTATTCTCTGATGAACGTATTACTGTAGAATTAGAACCAAGAGTAGAACCAGAAGACACGATTGATGAAGATACAATTCACATACGCCAACTACTAAAAACAAAATTAGTAGATTTAGATTTGTCTGTTAGAGCTTTAAATTGTTTGAAGGCAGCAGATATCGAAACACTAGGAGAGCTTGTTGCTATGAATAGAAGCGACTTACTTAAATTTAGAAATTTCGGTAAAAAATCTTTAACGGAACTAGATGAATTACTTACCATAAAAAATCTACATTTTGGTATGAATGTAGCAAAATATAAATTAGATAAAGATTAATTATTATCCTTCCCTTGAGTCATGAGACACGCAAAAAAAGATAATCATTTAGGTAGAACTAGTTCCCACCGTAAGGCATTACTTGCTAATATGGCCATATCTCTTATCATGCATAAGAGAATAAGAACTACTGTAGCTAAAGCTAAAGAACTTAGAAGATACATAGAGCCACTAATTACTAAATCTAAATTAGATACTACTCACTCTCGTCGTACTGTATTTGCATATTTACGCAATAAATACGCTACTAAAGAATTATTTGGTACAGTATCTGAAAAAATAGCTGATAGACCAGGTGGGTATACTCGTATCATTAAATTACCAAATCGTTTAGGCGATAATGCTTCTATGGCATTAATTGAACTAGTAGACTTTAATGAAATCTACTCTCTAAAAGAGCAGGTAGCTACTACTAAAAAACGTACCCGTAGAGGTAAGAAAAAAGATACTACAATAGTAGACACCACTACTAATGCGACTTCTAATGACGATTCTATCCCAGCAGAAGATTAATATTATATTCACTAATTAGTATTATAACTTTTTAATATGAGCCAAAAAATTAGAATTAAATTGAAGTCTTATGACCATAATTTAGTAGATAAATCCGCTAGTCGTATTGTAGACACAGTAAAAAAAACAGGGGCATCTGTAAGTGGACCAATTCCTTTACCTACCCATAAACGTATTTTTACAGTATTAAGATCTCCACACGTAAATAAAAAAGCGCGTGAGCAGTTTGAATTATGTACCTATACTCGTTTGTTAGAAATTCATAGCACTACCGCGAAAACAATTGAAGCTTTAATGAAGTTAGAATTGCCAAGTGGTGTAGATGTTGATATAAAATCTAAATAATATAAAAAAGCTGTTTCATAATAAATGAAACAGCTTTTTTGTTTTTGATACTTTCCTTAATGGATTACTATAAATAGTATATTTCCTTTTATTTATACTGTAAATACTATTTTATTTTAAAGTAGATAGAGTAGTATAATCTGTTAAATCGTAGCTGATTGGTACTATTGTAGCATAGTTTTGAGATAAATAAAATTCATCATTATCCTGTCCGCTGTCTGTATTTAGAAAATAACCTGATAACCAATAATATTTTTCTCCTTTGGGAGAAGTCCGTTCTTCAAAATTTTCTTTCCAATATCCCATGGTTTGCCTGCAAGGTTGTAATCCTTTTATAAGACTATAGTCTAGTTTAGGAATATTAATATTGAGGCATGTGCCTTGTTTGATTTTCTGTGTTAGCATATACTGTGTCCAAAAGTCTTGTATTATTTGTTTTGAAGCAGAAAAATCGGCTTTCAAAGAAGAATCACATAGAGAAATACCAATACCTGTAATCCCTGACATAGCTGCTTCTATGGCTGCTGCCATAGTACCTGAATAGATGACGCTGGTAGCAGTGTTAGAGCCGTGGTTTATTCCTGATAGAACTAAATCTGGCGGTGTTTCCATTAATACTCCTATTGCTAGTTTAGTACAATCTGCGGGAGTGCCAGAGCAAGCATAAGCTTTTACATCTGTACCAAATAGGTGTACTTCTTTTGCTTGTACAATGGTATCTAGGGTTACTGCATGTCCCATTCCTGATTGTGGCTTATCGGGGGCTACTACTGTTACATTTCCCCATTGCTTGGCTGTTTCTACTAGGGCTTTTATTCCATTGGAGTAGATACTGTCATCGTTAGAAATAAGAATATTGTATTTTTTCATAAATAATTAGTGTAGGTATTTTTTAGTGTATTAATGAGTTTATTGTTTTATAAACTAAAATCCTCCCATATTAAGGAGGATTTTAGTTTTATTTCTTGAAAGGATTGGGCATATTCTTCATCATCTGTGTTAGCTTTCCTTGATTGCTCATCATTTTCATTACTTTTTTGGTTTCGTCAAATTGTTTTATCAATTTATTTACTTCTTCTAGGTTAGTACCACTTCCAGCTGCAATTCTTTTTCTACGAGATTGCATGTTCAGTAGTGTTGAATTTTTTCTTTCGTCGGGTGTCATGGATTGGATTATTGCTTCTACTGCTTTAAAAGCGTCGTTATTTATTTCTACGTCTTTTAGCTGTTTTCCTATTCCTGGTATCATTCCTACTAAATCTTTTAGATTCCCCATTTTTTTTATTTGCTGAATTTGATCATAGAAGTCGTTAAAATCAAATTGGTCTTTTACTATTTTGCGTTGTAATTTTTTAGCTTCTTCTTCATCAAACTGTTGTTGCGCTCGTTCTACTAATGAAATAATATCTCCCATTCCTAGTATTCTATCTGCCATACGTTGTGGATAGAATATATCTAGTGCGTCCATTTTCTCGCCTGTACCAACGAATTTGATTGGTTTTTCGACGATAGAGCGAATAGATAAAGCTGCTCCACCGCGGGTATCTCCATCTAATTTTGTAAGGATAATACCATCAAAGTTTAGTTTATCGTTGAATGTTTTAGCGGTATTCACTGCATCTTGCCCTGTCATGGCATCTACTACGAATAGTATCTCATCGGGTTGTATGGCTTGTTTTATTTGTGCTATCTCGTTCATCATCACTTCGTCTATTGCTAGACGTCCAGCGGTATCTACTATTATTACATCTCTTTTATTGTCTTTGGCGTATTGTATGGCATTTAATGCTATTTGTACGGGGTTTTTGCTGTCTTCTTCGGTGTATACTGGTACGCCTACTTGCTCGCCGATTACTTTCAACTGGTTCACGGCTGCGGGTCTGTATACATCACACGCCACTAGTAATGGCTTTTTATTCATCTTGGTGCTTAATAGGTGTGCAAGTTTACCAGAATGGGTTGTTTTTCCAGAACCTTGTAATCCTGCCATTAATATGATTGCGGGGCTGCTTTTTAGGTATAGATCTTCTTTATCGCCTCCCATCAAGCTGGTTAGTTCTTCGTGGGTGATTTTTACTAATAACTGCCCAGGTGATACAGAACTTACTACATTAGCTCCTATTGCTTTTAAGCGTATTCTATCCGTAAAATCTTTGGCTACTTTGTAACTAACGTCAGCGTCTATCAATGCTCTTCTGATTTCTTTTACTGTTTCGGCTACATTGATTTCTGTAATTTTTCCTTCGCCTTTCAGTACTTTGAAGGCTCTATCTAGTTTATCTGATAAATTTTCAAACATAAATAATTAAGATTTTTAAGCCACAAAGTTACAAAAAGAAACGGATTATATAACAATAAAAGTCGCTTTGTTTCAAAAACGACTTAAAATTGTTTTCCTTGATTATTATTTAGATAAAAAAATAGTCTAAACACAAATAGATTAAACAGGCTATACGTATGGGTGTAATTTTGTATTGATGAATGTTGTATATTTGTACTGCGTTAATTTAGTACTAATTTTATGACGATTCGTAAACAAAACCAAGAAACAGTAAAAAAAGTGAAGTTTTGGAAAGGATTTTATATATTAACATTCTTTCTGGGAATGGTATTAATGATTTTTGAAATTAATATTTACAGGAAAACAATAATTGACTCTTCTATTTTATTTCCAATTATTTTAGTTATCGGCTTGGTAACATTTTATTTTAATAAGCATCACTATAATAAGACATGTTTATTGACTGGAAATTTTTTTCCATTAATACAAAATTTATTCTCTTGGGGTTTTATTTCTTGCTACGCTTTTATGGCTACCAATTATTATTTAGCAGACAAGACAACAACTGAATATAAATTCCTAATAAAAGAAAAAAGTTCAATGCCTGTAGACGACGATCATCATTGGAGTGAACGGAAACCATTGGTAAGAATAGATTATTTTAACTTTGAAAAAGAATTGGTATTTTATTATGTTGACAAAGAGAAGGTTGATAAAGCAGACAGCGTAATCCTTTCAGTAAGAAAAGGCGGACTTGGATTTGATATAATTGATGAATACGATGTATTTAATTAAAATATATCAATGAAAAACTATCACTACACTACAAGAAATTTGATTCAGTAGTAAATTCATTAAAAGAGCCCAAAAGTAACCGTATTAGAAAACTAAAAACAGTTGCTTTTGGGCTTTAATTATAGCTGTGTTCTTTTCCCTTTTGTTGTATAACTTATTGTACTAATAATTATTTTCGGCAAAGGAAGCTTTGTATCTTTTTAGAAATTCAGGTGAAACGGCATTTTTAGAAAGAATTATACAGACGGTATTGTTATAGAAATAGTTTTCGGAAGTGTATAGATGTCCGTTAATAGAGCGTTTTTCTCCGTACGAATTTTTTACCATAAACAAAGGCTTTCCTTTACTAGACTCTGCGATGCCTACTAGGTGCATGAGGTGATCGTCGGTAGTGACTAGCTGTTCAAACATGTTTTGGCGTTGGGTTGCATTTACGGGTAATTCTGGGCTATCCCAATCATTTGTTTCGGCAGCTACTTCTAGGCAAGCTCCTTTTTCTAGCATGAATCCTGGATTACTTACATCGGTATCCCAAAGTACACTGTATTTATTTTCCAATGCTTTGCGGGTAATTTGTAACATTTCTTCTGGGGTAGTGTTGAAATATCTTCCATTAGAAAAATTATCAGGTACTTCTAAAGCAAAATTCGTGTTGTAAGGGTGGTGTGAAAAGGAAGTTATAAGTAAATAATTTTTTGGATTGAATTTCAAAACCTCTTTAGCAAAAGTAATGGGTGTATACTCTTTTTCTTCGAAAGTAAATTTAGCAGGTACTTTTCCTAGGTTTCTATCTAAAATTTCTTCGTAGCCTTTTTTCCAGTTTTTATCGATAGGGAAGGTGGCTTTTACTTTTTCCATGTAGGTTTTCAGGTCTTTCACTAGATCGGAATGATCGTAGTTGGTTTTACCTTCTTTGTAGCCTTTGTATGCTGCTTGTGGCACTGTACCATATTTATCTATCGCTATAAAAACGTCTTGTGCGAGGCTACCTTCATCGAATCGGCAATGCCCTTGACGTAATAAATAGTTGATTGCTTTTTCTATGTAAATATTTCTTACTACGTACATTTCGGACAGGTCGATAGGTTTTTTGGTACGTTGTAGGTATTCGGTTTCTAATAGCGAAGAGGTGGAAAAACACCAGCAAGTGCCTGTATATTGTTGATCTTTGATGCAGGTTTCTGGAATACTTACTATTGTTTTAGGTACTGGCATTTGTGCCATCAGCGTATAGCTACTTACTACTGAAAATAGTAACGTAGAGAAGATGTTTCTTTTCATTTTAGGCTAGAAATTAGGTTTAGTTTTATAAGAACAAATATAAGAAAAAAGTAATAGCAATTATTTTGTTACCATTACTTCTCAAAAACAAGATTTTACTTTTTATTGGTATATATTTGTACTTTGTTTTATACCATATTTTATCATTATGCTAACCAGATTATTTTTTATACTTGCATTATTCTGTTTTGGAAATAGCAATGCCCAAAGTCCTTATTTCCAACAGCAAGTAAATAATACGATAGATGTAACGCTAGACGATGAAAAACATGTGCTACATGGGAAAATATACATGGAGTATAAAAACAACTCGTCACAAACGTTGGATTATATTTATATCCACTTATGGGCAAATGCGTATAAGAATAACCAAACTGCTTTTGGTAAACAACAAATCCAAACTGGGCATACAGACTTTTATTTTGCTAACCAAGAAGATAGAGGATATATAGATAGTATTTTATTTACGGTAGATGGTAAGCCTGTGGCATGGGAATTGGATAAAGATAACATAGACATAGCAAAAGTATACCTTCCAAAAGGACTAGTAAGTGGTAAAAGTGTAGTATTACAAACACCATTCAGGGTAAAAATACCAAAAGTGTTTTCACGATTAGGGCATAAAGGGCAAAATTATAATATCACGCAGTGGTTTCCTAAACCTGCTGTATACGATGCTACTGGCTGGCATGCGATGCCTTATTTGGATCAAGGGGAGTTTTATTCCGAATTTGGTAATTACGATGTAGCCATTACTTTGCCATCAGCGTATGTAGTGGCTTCTACTGGAGTACTGCAAGATGTAGCAGAACAAAAATGGTTAAAATCCAATAAAATATTACAAGATAGCGCTACTATTTCTACAAAAACAATGTACTACAAAGCAGCGAATGTACATGATTTTGCTTGGTTTGCGGATAAGGAATTTGTAATAAAAGAATCCAAAGCAACGCTACCATCAGGAAAAATAATTCCTTTGTATGTTTATTTTGTGCCTAACAATAATACTTCTTTTATGAAAAGCCAATCCTATGCTAAAAGTGTTGAATATGTAGCCAAAGCAGTGGAGTTTTATTCGAAAGAAGTAGGAGAATATCCTTACCCACAAGCTACAGCGGTAATAGGAAACTTGGAAGCTGGTGGTGGAATGGAATATCCTATGGTAACTATTATTGATAAAAAAGCATATAGTGAAGATGTAGTAGTACACGAAGTAGGACATAACTGGTTTTATGGTATACTGGCTTCGAATGAAAGAGATTTTGCTTGGATAGATGAAGGCTTTAATTCTTACATAGAAAAAAAATATACGATGCAACAAGATTCTAGTGCACCTATTAAAGTATCTATCAAACTTTCTTCGGTTTATTCTATGGATTATTTGATTTATCTACACCAGCAACGTACTTTTCATTCCCAAGCTACCGAAACTACTTCTAACAAACTATCTCCTGTTAATTATTATTTGGCAGGCTACCTAGTTCCACCTTTGTATTTCCATTCTATAGAAAAATACCTAGGAGAAGAAAAAATGAGAGTTATCATGCATGATTTTTATACTACTTGGCAATTCAAACACCCACAACCTAATGATATAAAAGCTATTTTTGAGAAGAATACAGGCAAGGATTTTAGTTGGTTGTTCCAAGATATATTTCAAAAAAATAAAAATATAGACTATGACTTATTAGATGTGATAAGAGATAACAAGGGAGCAAAAATAGTAGTAAGTAATATAACAGGCGTAAAAGCCCCAATCCGCATTACAGGCAGCAATGAAAAAGATTCTATTATCTATGAAAAATGGATAGATGGAGTAGATGGAACGGATACTATAAGCCTAGAAACCGAAATATATGCTCCTAAAATAAATATAGATGCTAGCCCATTCACGATGCCAGAAGTAAAACGTAACAATAATTATGAATACCAGCCAGTGCGAGTAAAGATAAAACCAGTGATAGAAAATCCAGCTTATAAGACAGTTTATTTCTTGCCATTAGTAGGCTGGAATACGCATGATAAACTAATGCTTGGTGGGGCTATTTATAATACTACTATTCCACACAAAACTACAGAATTTGTTTTTGCACCATTGTGGAGTTTTCGTACACAATCTTTATCGGGTTATTTAGATATTGTACACCACTACAAGCCACGTATAAAGGCTTTTCAAAAAGCAAGTATCAGTTTGTATTATAAATCGTTTAGTTATGGTTATTATGTAAATCCTGCACAAGAAAAACAGTTTTTTAGGTATTATAAAATACAACCTTCTTTACGGTATGAATTTCAGCATACTAATCCTATTGTACAAAGCAATGTGAGTATAAAACTGCCTATAATAGTATCTGAATATCCTAAAAGCCGTGTGATACAGGTGGTAAGCTATGAATGGAAAAAAGAGACTGCTATTAGTTCGTTAGCGATAAGAGGGGAATTATTAGCCGAAAAGTATGTATTACTACAAGGAAATGCACAAGTACCGAAAAAAACAGCACAGTATATAAAATCCAGCCTAGAAATAAAAAGTAGGTACATGTATGCTAACAAGCGTAATGTATATGTACGGGTATTTGCAGGCAAATTTTTGAGTAATAGTAATGCTAGTTTTGGTTTATTCCCATTTGCTTTGGCTTCTAAATCTATCAACGATTATTATTATACGAATGAGCTACTATACCGTTCGGACATTACTT
>JAYUJA010000120.1:0-21430 GCA_043765495.1 Bacteroidia bacterium | reverse complement strand
AGACCTAGGAAAAGATTTGGTTATTTAACACCTAATGAAGTATATTTACAAAAATTACAACAATAACAAAAAGTTGCATTTATTACTTGAATCCACCGTATATTCCACACGTTATTAGCAATTAAAATAGATAGTAATATTTTCTTTTAATACATAAAAATAAAAAACCATAATGGTATTAGAATAGTAAAAATGTATAAAAATTTGAATATCCACAAAAATAGTTTTAAACTAGGATTTTTATTTACAGAAAAACACAATAACAACAACAAGCAAACCATGACAAAATGTAACTTTATTGTAACTATAATAGTAGCAAGCCTAACACTAAATAACTTGTATGCGCAGGGCTGCAGCGATGCTGGTTTTTGTACTATCAATAGTTTCAAACCTAGTAGTTTGGACACTACGAAAGCCTTGAACAACCAAATTAAAGTAGGCGTGTTTTTTGGTAAAGCCGATAATTCTATCTCTATTTTTGGTAATTATATAGAATATAATAGACAACTAACTACTAAATTGGGGGTAGATGTAAAACTTACCACCCTTGCACAAAGTGGTAATGGAATATCGGTATTCGGACTTTCGGATATTTTTGTAAATACTAATTTTAAGGCAAGCGAAAAACTAAAATTCACACTAGGAGCAAAAATACCTCTATCCAATGCTAGCAAAATGAAAAACAATTCCCCTTTGCCGATGGATTATCAAGCAAGTTTGGGGACGTTAGATCTAGTATTCGGAGTAGGGTATACCATCCAAAAAATACAACTCGTAGCTGCTATTCAACAGCCATTAACACAAAATAAGAACCAATTTTTTGCGTCTATCTATCCCATAAATTCTACTTTACGAGCCTTTTCATCTACGAATAAATTTCAAAGAAACGCCGATGTTTTGTTACGTATTTCGTACCCCTTACAGGTAGGTTCAAAAATAAGAATTACACCAAGTGTGTTGCCAATTTATCATTTAAAAAACGACCAATATACCGACGAGTTGAACGTAAAAAGAGAAATAAACGGCTCAAAAGGGCTTACTCTAAATGGTAATGTGTACATGGATTATGAAATAAATACTAAAAATACAATCCAACTAAATGTAGGAATGCCATTCGTAGTTAGAAACACCCGCCCCGACGGCTTGACAAGAAGTTTCGTGGCTAATGTAGAGTATAAAATAAAGTTTTAAGTAATGATTAATAGCACTACCAAAAATCTTTCTTACTCTCTACTGATTTTTTCAGAAGGCAAGAAAGATAAGCCTATTTGTATTTTAAAATTACTTCACTACTTTGAAGGTAGCTGTTATTTGTTTTTGAGTAGTTAAAAATTGTACAAAATAAACGCCGTTGGATAGATTATTCATTTCTATATTCCCTTGTTGTAGTCCTTGTATAGGTGTACTGTGTACTAGTTTGCCAGTTATATCTAGTAGTTGTAGTTGGGATAAATTCGTGATTGCATTGGCATTATTCCAAGTAATAGTACCGTCTATATTTTGATTCACAGCAATAGTGGTATTCTCCACATCTTTAATAGATAATGCATTATTAGTAGCGATTATTTCTACTGTCAAAACACCATACACAGAGGCTATACCAGTTCCATAGGTTTTAAAATAATTCTGTGCTAGTGCATAGAAAGTAGAATTACCTCCTGCCGCTATGTCATAAACTCTAGTATGTGAAAAAACTTTTGCAAAAGCTTGGTCAGGTGCATTTTCTACTGCTACATTTCCATCAAAAGACTCCCAGTCGTTATAGTTACTTGCGGCGAGTACTATCATATCTCCTGCACCTGGGTATGCGTCTCCGTCAAAATGTACGATAGCTTTTGCGGGTACTGGCGAGTTGATAGTTATATCTGCTAGGGTCATGGCACTCCCTCGTAGATTAGCATCTTCGGCGTCGATGGTAGCATGGTAGATAGATTGAGTAGTGCTAGAATTTGGTACATATTCCACCACTAGATTGCCATAGATAGATGCTTGTCCATTACCAAGTATGTGGGTATTTCTTTGTGCTACGGCATAAAAAGTACTGCTACCTGCTGGTACATTATATACCATAGTATGCGAAAAAGAATTACGATTTACATCAGCATCGAGTGCTTCTACACTTATATTACTATGAAAATCCTCATCTTCGCTTACAGCTAGTACTATCCTATCGCCTACGGAGCTTACACATACTCCATCGAAGCGTACTATTACTTTACCTGCTTCTGGGGCGTTGATAGTAGCTGCACCTAGCGTTTGTACAAGCGCAACTTCTGCATTAGTAGCGATAATAGGAGTATTAGCAATGATGGTTGTACTAGTAGTAGGAATAAATTTTACTAATAAATTGCCCAAAACAGACGCTGTTCCATCGCCATCGGTTTCTATAGCATTGTGTGCCACTGCATAGAAATCGTGAAGTCCTGCTGGCAAGTCAGAGTATACTTGTGTATGGGAGAAAGTATTCGTGTGGTGGTCTATATCATACGCTTCTACTCCTATACTTCCATTATTTATTCCCCAATTGGGAGTATTGCTTGCTGCAAGTATTATCCTATCGCCTGGCTTACTTACACAGTTTCCGTCAAAAGTTACTACATACGTTCCTACTTGGGTAGCAGTAGTAGTAATGTGTGCTATAGTTTGTGATGTATTTAGATTCAGAAAGACGGAATTAACGTTTTCTTTCCAAGCAGTAACTTGGGCTTGTATGGTCTGTGTAGCTATTATCAGCGATAAAGTTGCTACTAGGGTTTTTAGTATGGACATGGTATTTTTTAGTATTTTATATAAAATAATTGAATTAATATACTTCTATATCTCCTATTCCATTATTACTATACGTATTGTTTAATAAATCCACCGTACAGCCAGTACTTCTATACGATAAGCCATAGGTAGCACTATTTTTGGAGTCACAGTTATGCATCGTAAGTCTACCATTGTTAAAGTAGCTAACGAATACATTTGCTTTATGCCCGCTACCAGGTGCGTCATGATCTGCCGAGCCTCCAAACGCAAAATTGCAATATTCTAATCTATTATCTTGGTTCGTACATATCGTTATTCCACCCCAGTATCCAGCTATTTGCTGTACGCCAGTGAATGTAATAGGAGATGTAGCGGTTCCTATTGCTTTGATGATGGCACTACCTGAATAGTAGGTAAGTATAAAACTATTCGCTCCCATTTGAAAAACAACTCCTGGCTCTATGGTATATGTTCCAGAATAAAATCCTATTGTTACACCATCTGCTACTCGGTAAGGTATTCCTATGTTTTTGATAGTCATATCTTGGGTATATCCATTTCCAGAAGGTCTTACATAAATAGACACAAATTGTTCTGCATTGCCTGTAAATGTATTGGTATTATCGAGTGTACTAGCTATTTTTAAATCCGTTACTATTGGCGCTTTTTGGTTATTTATAAAATTATTATTTCCTATGTTATACACCATAGCACCAATTCCTGCAAAAATTCCAGACCCTTGTGTATTTTTGAACGTACAATGTTGTATTTTACTGATACGGTGTTGCCCCCAATAATCGCCCGAAATTTGTAGTGCTGCTGCTTTATTGGATACAATGTTCCATATTTCAGAACCAGCATCTGCAAAAGTCACATAATCAAAAATAGTATTTACATTGTTAGATCCTATTTGTACGCCTACCCATTCGCCTGGTACGTGCTGCACGCCTTCTAGTACGATAGGCTTATCAGCAGTGCCTTGCATATTTAATCCTGATTCCCCTAGTACGCCAATACCTGCATTGGTGCTTGTAAAATGAATACGTACGCCAGGTGCTACTGTTAGTATAGCCTGATCGTCTACATTTACCCAACAATTGATAATATAATCTACTGCATTAGGGTCAGAGTTTACGTCTGCCCAAGTAGTGTTGGTTCTGATTCTTTCATTACAACTAATGGTTTTTGGTTGTACAGTAGTGGTATTTGTAGTAGTGGTATCGTCTTTTTTACAAGAAGAAGAGGTGGTCATCATAGCAGCTACAATAGCTATGCTTGCAAGGTTTTGAATGGTTTTCATGGTAATGGTTAAAAAATAAAAAATAATTAAAGAATATTAGGGTGTAAAGCTAGTATTTTAAGGCATCAAAATACAAAAAGATAAAGATTATATACAGGTTAATTGTATACTTCTACCTCTCCTACTGTGTTATAGGTATACGTGTTATTGAATTCATTCACATCGCAGTTCGTACTTCTATACGATAAGCCATAGGTAAGGCTATGGTCGGATTTGCAGCCATTCATAGTTAGTTTTCCATTGCTGTAATAATGTACAAATACGTTTGCTTTATGCCCATCGTATAAACCATGTTCAGAAGAGCCACCATAGGAAATATTGCAATAATCTAGTCTATTATCCAAGCTAGTAGCGATAGTAATTCCGCCCCAAAACCCTGGTATTTTTTGTGTGCCAGTAAAAGTAATCGGAGAAGTAGGATTTCCTACTGCTCGTATCACAGCTGTACCTAGCATATTTTCTTCTAGGAAGCTATCCGAGCCCATTTCAAACGTTACTCCTGGCTCTATTAGGAATGCTCCTGCAAAAAGCTCAATACGTACTCCATTCGCCACTCGGTAGGGTATTCTGATATTTTTGATAGTGATATCATCGGTATATCCATTGCCGCCTTCTGCTTCATAAATATCAATAAACTGTTGTGTATTATTAGTGAAAGTAGTAGTATTATCTATTATACTAGCTATTTGTATATCGGTGATGATAGGAGATTTTTGGTTATCTATGAAACTATTATTTCCAAAAGTAGAGATAGTAGCTCCTAATCCTGCAAAAATCCCAGCTCCTAATGAGTTTTTGAACGTGCAATGGTTTATTTTGCTGATACGGCACGATCCCCAATACCTTCCTGCTACTTGTACTGCTGCTTTCCTATCGGATATTATTTCCCATGTAGTAGAGCCAGCATCGGCAAAGGTTACGTATTCAAATATAGTACTTGCACTATTGGATTTTACTTGTATGCCCGACCATTCGCCAGCTACATGCTGCACGCCTTCTAGTACGATAGGCTTATCGGCAGTGCCTTGCATATTCAAGCCTGCTTGTCCCAGTAGTCCTATACCGCTGTTACTGCTTGTAAATTGAATGCGCACACCTGGTGCTACGGTTATCACAGCTCCATTGTCTACTTCTATCCAGCAATTGATGATATAATCTACTGCATTAGGGTCAGCGTTTACGTCTGCCCAAGTAGTATTAGCTGTAATTTGGTCGCAACTAATGGTTTTTGGCTGTATGGTAGTAGTATTCGTTTTGCCAGCGTCTTCTTTTTTACAAGAATAATTAGTTAAAGTAATAATTGCTAAAGCGCTGATAGTTGCAAAGTGTTGAATCGTTTTCATAGTAATGTAAAATAAAGAATAACTAAATATTGTGTTACAAAACTACTACTTGCTACACTATAATACAAAACAAAAAAACTAATTTGTGATACTTTTTGATGAAAAAATACCACAAATTAGTGTATAATCTGCTATAAATAAAAGGTTGTTTTTAGGGAAGGATTAATGCCGTGCGCCTATGGTAAACATACGAGAAATATTAAAACCTAGACGTATACCCCAGTTTGTCCACGTAGTAGTAGTACGGCTTAAGTATTGGTTTTCGGTAAGCCCGAAAGAATTCGTAAAGTGCATTTGAAAAACGTGCCCTCCTGTTTCTATGTCTATGCCTATGCCTAGGGAGTTATAATATTGTGCACTTTTGAAAGGATTAAAAACATAGCCATATTCTGCCGTTATTGCGGAACTTCCATTAAACTTATACCTGCCCGATGCTCCTAGCACGAATTGACTATTAGGGTCGCTTAATCCTTTTACAAGATTATAATGTAGGAAAGTAGGCGATAGCTGTGCAGATAGTCTTTTGCTAAACTTGCGAGCTATTATCACCTGCGCCCCATAAGAAAAGCGATGTGCTATTTCTTTGTATTTAGCAGTATCGCGTAGCATAGTGAAATACGTACTACCTAGTAATGTGATGGATAGCGGAGTTTTATCGTCTACGGTTTGTCTTACGGCTCTGTATTTTACAAAACCGTCTAGTTGTTTTTCCGAAGAAGTCCTGCCGAGTCCGAATTGGATACGATTATCTGGGCTGTATTCCAGTGCGATGCGGATACTAGCCCCGCCATCTAATCCAAAAAAATTATACGCTCCACCATTCAGTTCTCCAAAACGGTGCGAAATACGAAAGTCTAATCCTTTTTTACCACCCACTTCTACGGTATGAAAATTAATCAATCGAGTGGCTTTGAAGGTAGCTGTCACGAATTCTTTTTCAGCTAGTTTTTTATTTGGATCTTCTTGAAAGTCGCCCCATACATCTGTTTGGGCAGTAAGTAGGGTTGGAAAAGCCAATAGTAGCACTAGTTTTTTCATAAATAAATAAAAATAAGATGGTGGATAATATACAAAGACCGCAAATATACCAGTTTATAGATTACAAAAGTAACCTACAAAAACAAATAATAGATTTTGGAAAATTTATTTTACATTTGCTTTTTAATTTTAATACTTTATTCCTATTTTTTTTATGTCAAATAATCCTATTTCTCACCTCGAACAACAATGCGATGCGCCTACTAGAAGTGGTAGAGTAGGCAACTATATTAGTGCAGCGTGGAGTATATACCAGTCCGATATAGCTATACTATTTTTATATGGTGTACTAGTATTAGTACTAAACTACCTACTAGGCACATTTGTATTTAATTATTATATACAAACTTTCATAACTTCGGTTTTATTAATGCCAGCTTTGGAAGTAGGATTGACTACTTATATACACGCATCGGATAGGAATAAAGACAAAAACGTAAGCCAACTATTTAGTGCATTCCAAAGCCCTAAAATACTACAATACATGCTATTTGGAGCAGCATTATTCGTATTGCAAGCCATCGGAAGACTAGTATTTGCACAAGTGACAGGCGAAGAGGCAATGGGTATAATAGGTTCGTTGCAAGCTGGAAAAATAGAGATACAAGAGCTATTGCAAAAATTGAATAGTCTGAAATATCTAGTGACGGAATTGTCTATATTAGGGCTAGGGCTTATCCTTGCAAGTATGTACGTACAAGCCATCACTATGTTTGTGTTATCGCTTATTTTATTTTATGACCTTACTTTCGTGCAAGCTTTACAATACAGCATACGCCTAGTACACAAAAATTTTGCTACCGTAGCCATTACTTTGCTCGCCGCAGTAGGCATCGGGTTACTTACTTCTTTATTTTGTTGTATTGGGTTGTATTTGATAGGTTTTCCTATGATTATCGCTATTAAATTCTTTTTATTCGATGAAATAACAAACTTAAATACATTCGAAGGAGGCGACAAAAACGATTTTAGTAACCATCTCCTAAATAATTTTTAATACTAAAAATATGTCTATTTTATTACAAATTACCGAAAAAGCCATTCCCCCCCCACCCGTAGAAATGGCAGATGCCATGCGTGCCGATGGGAAAATATACGTAGTAGTAGGAGTTATCGCTATTGTATTCGTCGCATTAGCTATTTATTTATGGATAATAGATAGAAAAATTACAAAATTAGAACAAGAATACAAAGAAAATTCTAAAGCTAAAAAATCATGAAACAAGAACCAATATCCACCGCTAGTAAGCCTATTCATGCAGTACTAGTAGGGCTGATGTATAAGCTGCAAGACCAGCAACATACAGAAGAGCATTTACAAGAATTAGCTTTTTTGACCACTACCGCTGGGGCTATTCCTGTCAAAATATTTACCCAAAAAGTAGATAGACCCGATAGTAGAACTTTCATAGGCAGTGGAAAATTACAAGAAATAGCTACTTTCGTACAAGAATATGAAATAGATCTCGTAATATTTGACGACGAACTATCCCCTACCCAGCAGCGGAATATAGAACGAGAAATAGGGTGTAGAGTATTGGATAGAAACAATCTTATTCTGGATATTTTTGCTAAAAGAGCTAGAACAGCATCGGCAAAAACACAAGTAGAACTAGCACAATACCAGTACTTATTGCCTCGTCTTGCTGGTATGTGGACGCATCTAGAAAGACAAAAAGGAGGGATAGGACTGCGAGGGCCAGGAGAGAAAGAAATAGAAACAGATAGACGTATCATTAGAGATATTATTTCAAAATTAAAAAAAGAACTCGGCACTATCGATCGCCAAATGTCTACCCAAAGACAAAACAGAGGCGAACTAATCCGAGTAGCATTAGTAGGATATACGAATGTAGGAAAATCCACCGTGATGAACGTATTGAGCAAATCCGACGTACTAGCCGAAAACAAGCTATTCGCTACCTTGGATACCACAGTTCGTAAAATAGTATTTGGTACGATACCATTTTTGCTATCGGATACGGTTGGTTTTATCCGAAAATTGCCTACTTTGCTCATAGAATCCTTTAAGTCTACACTGGACGAGGTACGAGAAGCCGACATACTTTTACACATTGTAGATATATCGCATCCTAATTTTGAAGCACAAATACAAACCGTACAAAGCACATTGCAAGAAATAGGAGCAGGCGACAAAAAAATAGTTTTGGTATTCAATAAAATAGACGCTTTCGCACATACGCCCAAAGAACACGATGACTTAAGCCCTATGCGCCACGAAAACTATTCGCTAGAAGACTGGAAAAATACATGGATGGGACAGTCCATGCCTTGCCTATTCATATCTGCATCAGAAAAAACACATTTGGACGATATGAGAGATTTCCTACACAAAGAAATAGTAGAACTGTACAAAAAACGCTATCCTTACCAAAGTTTTCTTACCGACTATAGTATAGTAGAAGAAGAATAAAGCAAAAAAGTAGTATTAAAAATTATTAAAAATATTATTTTCCTTTTTTTATATTTGCTGCTGTATTTTTATATTCCTGAAAAACCATGTTCTTACACAATAGAGTAGGTAGAAATTTACTAAAAGAAAAACTTTACAAAGAATCCTTTAAGCGTGTCACCCTATCGCTATACAAATATGTGCTAATAAGTGAAGTAGAGGCATTGAGAGATGAACTATACAAACAATGGACTACGCTACAAGTATTCGGCAGGGTATACCTAGCCAAAGAAGGCATCAATGCGCAAGTAAGTATTCCTGAACACCATTTCCATGCTTTCAAAGAAATACTAGAAAATAGCCTTTATTTTAAAAATACACCGCTAAAAATAGCAGTCGAAGACGATGGTAAATCTTTTTATAAACTGATACTAAAAGTAAAAAATAAAATAGTAGCCGATGGACTAGAAGACGCTACTTTCGATGTGACGAATATAGGTACACACCTATCCGCCAAAGAATTCAACCAAGCTATGGAACTTCCTGGTGCCATAGTAGTAGATATTCGTAATTTTTATGAATCCGAAATTGGGCATTTTGAAGGCGCTATCTGCCCCGATGTAGAAACTTTCCGAGAACAACTGCCAGTAGTATTGGATACCCTAAAAGGCAAAGAAAATAACCCTGTACTACTCTACTGTACAGGTGGCATACGTTGCGAAAAAGCCAGCGCTTACCTAAAACACCATGGATTTCAAAATGTAAACCAACTCCATGGCGGCATCATAAGCTACGTACACCAAGTAAAAGAAGAAGGACTAAAATGTAAATTCAAAGGCAAAAATTTCGTATTTGATGAGCGACTTGCCGAAACTATTACTTCCCATGTACTATCTACCTGCCACCAGTGCCATGCAGCTGCCAATACCCATACAAACTGTGCAAACCGTAACTGTAATGTACTATTCATACAATGTACTACCTGTAGCGATGTACTAGACGGCTGCTGTAGCCTAGAATGTAAAGCTGTGAATAGCCTCCCCTATACTACTCAAAAAGAACTACGCAAAGGAATATTTAATATCTGTAAACGCCGCTTCCATCAAGCACAATCTTCGGTACAGGCATTCCAGAAATATAGCTTATACGCCAAAAAATAATACCTAAAATGGATAATTCAGCATTTTCCCAAAATAAAAATTTATACCTTAATAATAATGAATGAAATAAATGTATTCACTATATTCCTAGTACTGACTTGCGTTACTTCCATCTTCGCTTTTAATAATCCAGAGTGGATATACAAAGGCAGCTACAGCCCCTACCGTATAGCAAGGGATAAGGAATATTACCGTTTTGTGAGCCATAGCTTATTGCATGCAGACTGGATGCACTTACTTATAAATATGTTCGTACTATGGTCTTTTTCAGGATACATCAGCTATATGTATAAAACATTTTTGGGAGATACCTACTGGTTATATTTACTTGGATTGTATGTAGGTGGGCATATAGCAGGCGTGCTACCATCGTATAAAAAACAGTTAGCAAACCCATCGTATAATTCTATTGGGGCATCGGCTGGGGTCACGAGTGTATTGTTTGCATATGTATTATTCGCCCCGTTCAATCAGATACTTTTATACTTGATACCTGTACCTGCTTTGCTATACGCTGTTTTGTACAGTGTATACAGCTACTTCATGTCTAAAAAGCAATACGATAATACCAACCATGAAGCCCACTTATATGGTGGTATATGGGGAATAGTATACACTTCTGTTATTATCCATGATGCTCCGCTAAACTTCATCAATCAAGTAAAATTCCATTTAGGAGCATTCTAAAAAGCAATACTACACTACTTCATTTTTTTATTTAGTAAATGGTAATTCTGGTTCTATGTATAGCCATTTTACTTCCTTGCATTGGTGTCTTATTTGTGCTTCAAAATCATTTATTAGTGTACTTATCTCTTTTGCATTCAGGTTTGGGCTGCACGATATTTTTACACACATGAGTACTTCGCCAGGGCCTTGCTGTATAGTGATACAGCTCAATACTTCTGTGATTAATGGGTGTTTTTCGGCTATTTCTTGTGCATGCGATGTGATGATAGCGTCCGCACTTTCGCCTATCAGTAGCGGTTTCAACTCCGTAGCAAGGAAGATAGCTACTACCACTAATACTATTCCTATTGCTAATGAACCTATGCCATCGTACCTACCATCTCCTGTGGCATAAGCTACTACCAAACTAATCAATGCTATTACTAGCCCAACTACTGCGGCAGAATTCTCGCCGAATATGACTACTAAATCACTGTCTTTGGTATCTTTCAAATATTGGAAAAATCCTATATTTTTTCTTCTATTATTCAACTCTATTATATTAGAATACGTACTATACCCTTCCAATACGATAGAAAACAATAATACTCCTACGCCCCAAATAATGTTTTCTACTGCTTCGGGGTGCATTATTTTGTGTACTCCTTCGTATATAGAAAACATTCCTCCCAATGAAAATAATAACATGGCTACCATGAACGACCAAAAATATACTGAACGTCCGTAGCCCATCGGGTGTTTGGCATCGGGTGCTTGTTGGGCTTGTCGTACTCCCATTAGTAGTAGCCCTTGGTTGCCACAATCCGCAAAGGAGTGGATAGTTTCGGCAAGCATCGCTCCTGACCCCGTCAAAAAAGCTGCTATTGCTTTCACCACAGTTATCAATAAGTTTACTACTAGGCTTTGTACAATGTGCTTGCTAGCATCGTTAGAAGAGTTGCTCATAAAAAAATCAGAAGAGGAAATAGGTACTAAAAAGAAGTTGTTTCGTTTGCAAAAGTAATAATCATTTACACATACAAAAAAAATCTTTAACTTTGCCATTCATGATAAGAAATGTATACCCTTGTGATAACGTATTTTATTTTGCTTTTCGTTATATTATTACGGGTATTTGCTACGTTTTAAGGATATATTTCTTCTATCTAAACCCATTTATATTCCCTATATGAAAAACTGTATTTATTTTTTATTTTGCGCTACTTTTGTTACATCTTTGCCACTTTTTTCACAAGAAGACGAAAGTCCTGCCATTGTTTTGGATAGAGTGCCTAGTAGTACCTTAAAAATATTGGGTGGCATACCGAATACGCTTGCTCCTTCTGCCCTAAAACGGAATTTTAATAGTATGTTTCATCTCAAAGGAAACTATACCTATACGCTACCGATGGGCATACAGTTTGGCGGTACTTTTACGTACCTAGTAAGCCAAGTAAATAATAGAAAAATACAAAACATCAGTAGCCTTACTGCTGACCCTTTGTATAAAATAGACCCAGATAATACCATTCGAACATCGCAGCGCATCATAGGAATAGGGGCAAAAATAGGCTATGAACATCTTATTAGTGGCAGTGCTAGTATGCATTATAATGTCACTCCTGGGTATAGTTTTATTCGCTATAAAAACCCTATTAAAGCTGGTGCAAACCCTCGTTTGTATAATTTCAATTCGCCACAAATAGATGCAGAAATAGGGATAAATTATTATTTTGATGAAAAAACAGCCGTAGGCTTTGATGTAGTATATTCTTATTTCGGTACAAATAAAATAAATCTGGACGAGTTAGGGCTCGGCACCAATGTACTAGCCTATACACCATCGGAATTAAAAGACAAAAAATTACAATATTTAACCCTTGGCATAAGTTTTATTTATCTATTAAAAAACTAGAAAAATTGTAAGCAAAATAAAATTTATCTTTGCACTTTCGTTTTTATCTAGTATGGACATTTATTATACGTTAGAAGATTTTTATAGTACCACGCCCTGTATCGTCACTACTGGTACTTTCGACGGGGTGCACCTTGGGCATCAAAAAATACTGCACACCCTTCTCACCCAAGCCAAAAGCCGTAATGCGTGTAGTGTAGTAGTGACTTTCGACCCACACCCAAGGTCGCTATTACAGCCTGACTACGCCATCACACTACTCACTACTACTGCCGAAAAAATACAATTACTCGCACAATTAGGCATAGATAAAGTAGTAGTAGTACCTTTCACGAAGGAGTTCGCTACGATGCCAGCAAGCGATTATGTAGAAAATGTTATTATGAAAACCTTACATACACAAGCGTTAGTAATAGGCTATGACCATGCATTCGGTAAAGATAGAGAAGGGAATCTGAATTATATGCAAAAAAAATCTGCAGATTATGGCTTCGAAATCATAGAAATACCAGCCGAGGATATTGATAATATAACTATTAGCTCCACCAAAATACGAAAATCTATCGCACAGGGAGACGTAGAAGCTGCAAGTTCCTACCTAGGCAGGCAGTATAGCATCACAGGGGTAGTAGTACACGGCAAGAAAATAGGGCGTACCATAGGATTTCCGACAGCCAATATACATGTACAAGACACACAAAAAGCAATCCCAAGCAATGGCGTATATGCCGTACAGATAAAGATAGATAACCAACTATATGCTGGAATGATGAACATAGGCACTCGCCCCACCATAGACATAGTAGGTAGTACCCAATCATTAGAAGTACATATATTACATTTTAACCAAGATATTTATACCAAAACAGTAGAAATATTTTTTGTACATTACTTACGTGCCGAAATAAAATTTTCGTCTTTGGAAGAGCTTACAAAACAATTAGATATAGATAAATCAAAGGTACAAAAACTCCTAAAAGTTTAGGCTTTCTCTATCGCTGTCACTGCCTTACCTACTTCGGTATACTGGAATGTAAAACCTGTATTTATTAGTTTCGTACTACTCACTGCTACGCCTTGTAATAGCATTTCAGACATTTCGCCCAATACTGTTTTTAATACAAATGCAGGTACTGATGGTAGGCGTATGGCACTGCCTACTGCTTGTGCGGCTTGGGTGGTAAATGTTTCTAGATTGGTAATAGATGGTGCTACTACATTAAAAACACCGTTTAGGCTTGGATTTTCTAGGACATGGATAAAAGCATTCACTACATCGCTACCATGCACCCACGGGAAGTATTGTTTACCATTTCCTATCACAGCTCCTAAACCAAATCGTATAGGTTGCATTAATTTAGGATATGCACCTTCTTTTTTATCTAGTACTATGCCCAGACGTAGCCAGCTTACTTGGTCGCAATAGGTACGCATAGGTTCTGCACTTTTCTCCCAAGCTACACAGCTATTGCCCAGAAAATCGTCGGTAGGGGTATCTGCTTCTGTATACAGCTTATCATTCGTAATAGCACCATAAAATCCTACTGCAGAAGCACTTATAAAGCCTTTTAGGCGATGGTTGTGTTTTTCTAATACTTTGATGAGTAATTTAGTAGTTAAGGTTCTGCTTTCTATTATTTCTTTTTTACGAGAATTTGTCCATCTGTCGCTAGCTATATTCGCTCCTGCTAGGTGTATAATGTAGTCTGCATTTAGTACTGCTTCTTCTTCTATATAGTCCGTAGTATAATCCCATACATATGTTTTGTCATAATAAGAGATTTGTTTTTTAGAACGAGATAATAGCAATAAAGTATGTCCTTTTTCTTTTAATTTTGTGGCTAATAGTTTGCCTACTAACCCTGTTCCGCCTGTGATAAGTATGTTCATATAAATGGATAAAAATTATCTAAATAAAACTATTTTCCCTATAAATAAGGTTCCTCTATTTCCTTCTATGTTGTAGATATAGGTGCCGTTTGCGAGTCTCAAATCGGTTCTAGAAATAGCGTATTTATTGGTAAGTGTAGTGCCTGTATGTAGTAGATGACCGAGTACGTCGTATATTTTGACTGTAAATTCGCTGTCTTTTATTGGTTTTATATGGAAATTAACAATATCGTTCGATGGATTTGGGTATACGCTTAATAGTTCTCTACTTAACGGGAAAGCTGGGTAAAGGCGTATATAATTCTCTTTGATGGTATGGTAGGTAGGATTAGTAGTTGTAGTAGCTCCAAAATTCATTTGTATACTTGCTCGCGTAGAAATAACTGTTCCAGCTACGTTATTAGGTATTTGACGGATTTTGTATTTTATCCACCCTACTTCATTGTCTAGTAGTGAAATACCTGTTAGGGTTAATTTTAGTATATTGCCTTCGATGGTTTTTTGTACGATACTAGTGCTGCCGTGGCTGGTATTTGCTATTTCTATGGTGCTCAAATCCAGGTAAGAAGATAAAGTGTCTTGAATAGTGATAGTGTTAATAGCAGTTCCAGTAGTGTTTTTATAACGGATAGTGTAGGTAAGGTCGGTAGTATTGGCTATGTAATGTGCATCGTCGTAGCCTTGTGGCTGTGCCATTTTATCCACGCCAGTAATAGCCAACCCGTTGGTATGGCAGTCACAAGCGTAGTGTGCTTCTCTATCGTCAGGGGCGTACCAGCTACCGAAGTTGGAAGTAAAAGGTGCTATACCATTGGATTGTTGGTATAGTATACTACTACTCGGGCTAGTGACTAGTGGAGAGATAGCTTGGTTCTGTTCTGTGGCGATATAGTAGCTTTTACCTGGTTGCAGTTGTACTATTTGTACATTACTTTGGTTCGGCGGTATGGCTACGGGTATACCACGCAGCATTAAATCGTCTTCGATGATGTATTGAGTGGTGTTATAAATACTACTATTAGGATTCATAATCCGTGCATACATATAGTAGTTAGTAGTAGCTGCGGTATCTGCTATTATATCCGTAGTAATGGTAAGTGGCTTGATGGGTGCATTTTGTGCTAGATTAGGATATATGGTAGCTTTTACGCAGTGGGTCATATTATTCATCAAGGTAGTTAGGTCACAATTCAAAAATACGGTGAATGTAAAATACCCAGTTGTTTGTGCTGGTAACAATGTATCCAGATAATACCGATATACATTCGGTGCTACTGGCGTAGAAGCTAATGAAGCACTAGTAGGCACTAAAAAAGAATTTAATTCAATATCAATGTACGTGTTGTGTACTTCTGTGGCACCTTTATTCGCATAGAATACCGTATACGTAGAATTTTCGCAAGGCGTGAGCTGGGCGGTACTTACATCTACATACAAAAAAGCATCTTGTGATATAGCACGTAATAAAGGAAATAATGTAATAGAGCTAGTATCAATAGTAAAACTGTCCACATTAGTAGCACATACCGAAGCATAAAACCCATCTAACCCATTGTATAGTACTTGATAATTCCCTGAAACAACCTCTTGGGAAAATTCTCCTACATTATTCGTAATAATGGTATAGGTTTCATTGGTAGTAATATTTACTAATTGGAAAGCATAGTTAGCTAAAGGAATATCTGTATTCTGCTCGTAGGTACAATTAGAATTTTTATCCACTGATACTACTCCTGATATAGAAGTGGCATGTAACTGAACAGAAGTAGCTACACACATAGTGCATAACAGTAAACTAATTATATATCGTAAAAAGGCTAACATGGTAATTTTTTTATATAAAAAAGGTAAAAAACAAAGATACGCATTAATCTATAAAAAATAGATAAATAGTTATCGTATTTCGCATAGGTTATTTTTAAAGTAAAAAGCTACTTGATTATACAGGCTAATAATCAAGTAGCTACAACACACACACCTCTCATGAAGTATTATAAAAATGGATTTCGGTAATTATAGTATAAACTAGCAGACAGTAGCAATAGACTCAATACATTTACTATCTGCTAGTTGTTTTATTCTGAATTATTAAAAAATATTACAATCCGTCTAATAGTGCTTGTATTTGTGCTGGTGTAAGTTCTATTAGTTGTGCATCGGTCACGGTTACTTCTATTCCTGCAGCAGTTATAGTTACTGGGATTAGAGCTGCATAATAACGTCCATTCGCATAGTGTAGTGCTACTATATGTGCTGTTTGTCCGATGAATGCACTTGGTACACCAAAGTATTGCCCATCTATTTCAAATAAATTAGCATCGGTAAAAGACTGGTGTACAGTTCCTACTGCAAGTACAGAACTTAACGCCATGTATACCCTTGTATCTGTAAATTCTACATACGTATGAGTGGTAGGAAGGTGTACTCTTACTGGCAAATAATTACTATAAGGCAAACAATCAGCATTTATCCAGCCTAGTTGTGAAGGGAAAAAGCTATACAAAGTGTCATAAACCGTAGGCGTAGGAGGTTCCCAGCCACCGCCGCCATTATTACTACAAGGGTAATAAACGGTATCATAAACCATACCAATATTAGGGTAAAGAGAGTCAATTATATAAAAACACATGGTATCCACAGGTGGGTCTATACCGATAGTATCTGTACCAAATAAAGTTGGTTCGGTAGGTTGTCCTGCGTCTAGCCATATATTTTCACCACTTGCAGATAGGGTAGGATAGTACAGGTTCATTGTTTGTGCTGCTGCACCTATACTTTGGATATATAGCGCATAAGATGCTCCTGGTGCCATACTCAATCTACCGCCATTTTGGTAAGCTAGTATTTCTACTTCGCCGCTGGATAGTAGTAGTCCATTATCGGCTACGGTAGTACGGTTGGAGAGTATCATATCGGTACGGTCGTATACTTCTCGTAGAGTAAGCTGGATAGCACCGCTTACTACTTGCCCATTGGCATTGATGAAGCTATTTGGCTGGAAATCTACGATAGTGCCTCGCATTCCTCGTATAGTACCGCCTTGGGTAGCATCTAGCCCGAAACTTTGTGCTGGGGCTTGTTTTTGTTGGAATAGTCCTCCCATAGCACTGCTGATAGGTTGGGCTTGGGTAATAGGTGCTATTACAGTATTTTCTTTTTTACAGGCAGTGAAGCCTACTAATACGGTCAATGCTATAATAGCACTTGTGATAATTTGATTAGCTTTCATGGTGATGATTGGGGTTTGGGAATTGTTGGGGTTAATAATTTTGTTAGGGTTGTATTCTTTGTTTGGGTATTCTTGTTTTTTGTATTCTTAATTTTTTGCAAGCAAACAAAAACGAGATCAGGGCTACTTCTCTTGGGTGTGGGCTTTTTACTAATTCTGGCTAGGGTTTCATCGCAATAATTGGTTTTGATTGATTGGTTTGGTTTTTTATTCTTACTTTTAGGGTTTCATTATTAATAGTGTATTTTGATTGGTGGGTTTGGTTTTATTCTTATTTTTAGGGTTTCATTATTAATAGTGTATTTTGATTGGTTGGTTTAGTTTTTTAATTTGAGGCTTTCATTGTTTAATAGTGTATTTTGATTGGTTGGTTTAGTTTTTTATTCTTACTACTAGGGTTTCATCGTGATAGTGTGTTTTGAATTGGTGGGTTTAGGGTTATTTACTTATTCTAAATAGGGTTTCATTACAGTATTTTTTTAGTTTGTTTATTCTTTTATTTGTATATTTGGGCTTTCATTAGAAATGCTTTATTAGATTTTATTTTATTATTGCAGTGATTTATTAGATATTTTATTATTAATTCATTTTGGTTATACATATCTTGCTTTTTGATGATACAAAAGTCTATCATTTCACACACATTACCAAAGACATTTTTTTAAGTTTGCAAGAAAAATCAGAGAAATAAAATGATACGAACATCTATTATAAAGCTTATAGTCGCACTAACCTCGCAAGAAAAATTAAAAATAAAGAAAATAGTAGAAAGTTCTTATTTCTCTAGTAATGAACATGTTAAAAAATTATGTTTTTTTCTACTTTCGAAAGAATAT
Source organism: Bacteroidia bacterium (assembly GCA_043765495.1). Classification (GTDB taxonomy): domain Bacteria; phylum Bacteroidota; class Bacteroidia; order JAYUJA01; family JAYUJA01; genus JAYUJA01. Next base: position 2,886 of record JAYUJA010000120.1, on the reverse strand, counting down.
TTCTCTATAAACAACATAAGTAAAGAAAAAGTATTCGAATATGTGTATCCTGATGAAGTTTTTAATGGTTCGAAGCTGCGTGCATTGACAAGTTTGTTGCTTGATTTGATAGAAAAATCTTTGGTTATAGAGTATAATAGTCAAAATAAAACCCGTCAAAAGATAATTCTCGCCAAAATACTACGACGAAAAGAGCTACAAGACCTAGCCGAAAAAACCCTCCAAGAAGCCAAACAAGATAGTACGAACCCTGTGGATATTTCTACTACGGTACTACTGAACGAATATTTTTGGCAAGAAGAAAAATACGAAATAGATGCCGTAAATAAAAGATACCAGGATTTTAACTTACAAGAAGTAACCGATAGCCTCGACAACTATTATATAGCCGAAAAACTGCGACATGCGTGTGCCATGGTCACGCATGCGCGCATGTACAAAAAACAGTACGAAATAGGGCTTATAGAGCCTATTGTATCGTTGGTAGAAAATAGACTTTCTTTTTACAGCTGGCAGGTACAGATTTATTATTATGCTTATAAATGTGTTAATAGTACGGATAACCCCGCTAATATGGCATTGTTGCAGCAGCAGATGCAAGACCATGAAACTTTCTTATCGTTAAAACAACAGCAGTTTTTATACATTGTATTGATCAATTTTTGTATACAAGGGATAAATAGAGGAAAACAAGAATACCGTTCCTATCTTTTAGAAATATATAAAAAAGGAATGAGTAAGGATATTTTATTAGAAAAAGGGAAATTAAGCCGATTTACATACAAAAATATCATCACCATAGCCCTTAATCAAAAACAATATGACTGGGCAAAAGCTTTTTTAGAAAAATATTACACCTATCTAGATGCAGAACAAGAACAATACTACAAATTTGCTTTAAGTAAATACTACTACGAAACAGGTAAATATTCCTTGGCTCTAAAAGCATTGTTGAATGTGGATTTTGACGATTTATTACTTACATTGAGTACCAAAATGCTGATAATAAAGATTTATTACGAAAAAGATAAAATAGATTCTCTAGAAACTACTATTCATGCCTTCAAAAAATATTTAAGTAGAAAAGACATTTTAGGATACCACAAAGAGAGTTATAAATTCGCACTTACCATCATCAACCAATTATTACAACCAGATTTATCCAAAACACAATTACAAGAAATAAAGACTAACGTACTAGCTAGCAAGGTTTCTGAAAAAGAATGGCTACTACAGCAAATAGATAAATGGAAGAAAGGGTAAGGTAGAAGCGTATTTATTCGTTTATTAATTGAATACTTCCTTTGAGTGGGAAAGTAGTATTTTGCATATCTTGGTAGTTTCCTACATAAAAATACACGCCATCACTACATGGCTTGCCATTATTGTACCCGTCCCACTGGAAAGCGGGGTTAGTAGTAGTATACATTTTATTTCCCCATCTATTATAAATAGTAAGTTCTAATTGTTTTATGGCTTGATTAGTAATAGCTTGCAAGAAATCATTTTTACCATCTTTATTAGGAGTAAAAATATTCGGTAAACTATAAACAGCAGGTATAGTAGGAAGTGGTGAAGGGGGTGGAATAGGTCTGTTACAGTAAGGGACTTGTATAGTAGCTATATAAGCATCTACATGTGTATTACTAGAGTTATAATTAGGTTGGTTTATAATAGAATCTGTATCAGCTAATTGTATTGCTATATTATCATAATAAGTATTGCTAACATGAATGTATGGAGCAGAAGGAGTAAATCTTAAATCATAGAAACCATATATGCTCCCTTGATATTTTATCCCATTTAGCAACTCATCTAGGTAATTAAACTCCCTATCATATATATAAACACCATAATCATGTACTATTTTTTTAGACGAATCTGCAAACTCATCAGTTGGGTATGAATTATATACTACATCGCTAAAGTTTAGATATAGATTACCACAATCGTCTAGTTGTATTTCTTTGCTACTACTTCCCAGCCCCGCAATAGTACTTTGCAAATTTTTTTGGAAATTGATAGTATTTAGATCCTCTTCGTACTGTACTAATGCTATGTTTCTACCTAACACTTGCTCACTTATACTATTCAGGTTTATGTAGTTATTATCTGTCAAGCGGATTTCATGAGAATAAGCGATAGCAGCCAGAAGTTTATTTTCTTTCGTAATATTCAAATCTATAATTCTTTGTGCGGAAACCGAATCTTGTTCGGAAGCATAATACCTGTAGTTAAGGAGTTCACCATCTGTTGTGTATTGTGCAATGAAAGCGTCTATATTATAATTGAACAATGGCATCGATACATCGTTATTTTCCATTTTTGGATATAGATATTCCGTCCCATCGAAGCTAATATTTAATGTATCTCTAAAAGAGAGTCCTACCCATATTTTATCCGTATTATCAGGTACTACATGAATAGTCCCTCCGCCAACAGATATTTCATTGAAATTATAGGTTCTGTATTGCAAGGAATAATGTTTTATCCAATTCACTTGCAAATTACTATCTAATTTTGCAATAAAATAACTAAATTCAGGAGCTTGGTGGCTATTATTTCCGACTTCTTGTATCCAAGTATCGGTATAGCCAGCAATCCATATATTGCCATTGTGGTCTATGTTAAAATCGTGTAGTAAATTTCCATCAGCAAAAAATGGTTGGTGAAGAGAGTCCTTAAAAGTAATCAATTCATTTTTAGTAATGAAATTTCCATCTTTATCGTATTTTACTATAAAGTAACCAGCAGGTGTATTGCTGAGTAGAATAGCGCTTGCGTTGAGTGTTAAATTAACACTTGGGCTACCTTCGTACCTTCCTACTACTATAATATTATCATTGGTAGTAGTAAGTACTTTTTCAAAACTAATAGAGGCACTAA
>JAYUJA010000119.1:0-2026 GCA_043765495.1 Bacteroidia bacterium | reverse complement strand
TTGCATTTGCTATTTGTACTAGTGTAGGATTGGAATATCACAAAAAAATAAAGAAAATACCTACTAAAAAGCACCAGTATAAAGCAAAAAGTTTTTTTTCGAAAAGGAATGGATATAATCAGAGATCTATTTAGAAAACAAGAAACAATACTAATTGCAGAATTAGATAAGTGGATACAAAAATTTGAAACAATCCTGGAAATTAAAACAATTGATTATAAACATAGTACAAAAATCATCGGGTAGAGTACGTAAATACTCTTGTTGCATGGCTGCCATGCCTATTTCAAACTCTTCTTTAGTATTGTAAGGAAAATTACTATTTAACTTAACAATCTTTATAGCTTCTTCCATATTAGATTCTTCTTCTGATTGTTGAAGCATATTTAACTTTCTTTTTTTATGATTTATTCTTGTGTAAGTTGTATGTAACCTTACACACATATCTTCGAATCTTTCTCCTATGGAAAAATCATACTTGATATGAAATCCTGTTGCTTTTGCAGAAAATGCCATAACCTTGATGAATTAAAAATAATTTAACTATATACAAAAATCTAACCTTACATTCCCATTCCTTTGGATTTACCTTTATCCAGCGATTGGATAAGCGACGTGATGAGAGGAGCATTCACTTCTCTTGTAAATTTGGATAAATCAGTGCCATTTTCTTTTATCAAATCTTTTGTACTCTCAAATAATTTCTTGATATAATGCTTCTCTTCAAAAGTAAAAGGGCGTAGTCGCTCTGCTTGTAAAGGTATGGAAGGGTTAAGAGGATTGCTCCATTGCGTATTTATTTGCTGCGATTCGTAGATAGACACTAATTTTATATCTATTTCTCCTGTTTTCTCATCTCGTTCGTACTTTCTACCATATATCCGAATACTATCTGCTATTTTATCCTTTTGAATAGCTTGCATATTCTTACTGGTATTATTTACTATTTCATCATGCTTCTCTTTCTGAACAAATCTTCCCATACCAGTTTGCTCTACTTGTTCTTCGTATCTTTTGTATATCTGTAGCTGGCTGATTATTGGCGGTATAGCCAACATGCAAACCGTTACTTCATACCCAGCATTTTTTAGTTCTTGCAAGCTGGTATTTATAACAGATATGTTAGAGCCTAATGTTTGATCAAAAATAATGTTCTTTTTAGCTGATATAGCATCTTGAAACAGTCTTTTTAAACACAAACTAGCATCTGTATCTACTATAACAGGTGCATGTTCAAAATGGTTTTCTTGTAAAATACTAAAATCAGGATGTCGCTCTCTTAAAGCGTCTGAATTTATTACTACTACTCCTTCTATTCCTACTTCCTTTTCTATAGCATTACGTAAATTCGTTTTACCACAGCCCGGCTGCCTCCTAATATAAAAGCTTTAGGAGCTAAACTAGATTGTCCTTTATTTAAAAATCTTTTAATAATATCCTTTAAATATATATCATCAAATTCTGTAACAGACAGCTTATATTGCTGTTGCATTGCTTTGAGTTGTTCTTGTGTTATCATTTATCTAATCCAAAAAAAAGGTTTGTCTTCTGCTGAAATATGGCTAGGAATATGGTTCTGTAATTCTTTTTCTATGGCTTTTAATCGTAAATATTCTTCTTTCATAGCTGCCATGCCTATTTCAAATTCCTCTCTTGTATCGTAAGGGAAATTTTTATTTAGTTTAAAAAAAATAGTAGCTTCTTGGGTATAATAAGCTTCTTCTTCTATGGTAAGTATATTCAATTTCCTCTTTTTGTGTTTTATTCTATCATAAGTAGTTACTAACTTTACACACATATCTTCGAATCTTTCTCCTATGGAAAAATCGTATTTGATATGAAATCCTATGTCTCTTACTTCATGTATCATAATTGGGTGGAATGTATTATTGGTTAATAAAATGGTAATGTAGAATTTTGTACTAGGATCATTTATCTAATCCAAAAAAAAGGTTTGTCTTCTGCTGAAATATGGCTAGGGATATGATTTTCTAATTCTTCTTCTATGGCTTCTAATCGTAAATAT
>JAYUJA010000118.1:0-21573 GCA_043765495.1 Bacteroidia bacterium | reverse complement strand
GATGGTGTACAAGACCTGAATCCTGTAGTATCCTGTGTAGGCACAAAAGAAGTAGATTCTTGGGCATTACCAGGAGGAGCAATATTCTCACCAGATGGGACAAAACTAGTTGGTTGTGCGCAAGATACTTTGGAAATAATATCGTTCAATACTGCTACTGGTAGTTTAACGAATCCTATGCTACTACCTTTGCCTACAGATTACAGAGTGTATTCGGCAGCATTTTCTCCTAATAATCAATTATTATATATGAATTCTAGAGTATCAGGAGAAGTATACCAAATGGATATAAGCTCTAATAATTCTACTACTATATTAAATTCAAGACAATTATTAGGATTAACCAATGGCGGATTACTTGGCGGATACAAAGGCGGTGCTTTACAATTAGGTCCTGATAATAAAATATATGCCGCTCAAAATGAATCTACTTATTTAGGTGTTATTAATAATCCTAACACTACAGGAACAGGTTGTAATTTCCAAGCAGATGCTATTAGCTTAAATGGTAAATTATGTAGACAAGGATTGCCACCATTTATTAGTAGTTTCTTCGCTCCCTTGGATAGCTTATTTTCTGTTAATGGACAACATTCTTGTACAGGAATAGCAAACCAGTTTAGTCTTTCTGATAATAGTAGCTACATCGATTCTATTGTATGGAATTTTGGAGATGTAACCAATAATAGAGCTGTGGGTAATACTGTTTCACATACATACAATACTCCTGGCACCTATCTAATAAAAGCAACAAGGTATATACGCTGCGTAAAAGACGAGTTTTTCTATACCATTACTATTACTTCTACTCCTATCCTCAACAATGGCCTCGCTTTTAATAATGTAAGTGCTTGCCCTGAAGCTACGATGGCGGCAGTGGGGGTAACTTCTACTACCCCATTAAGTGGCATAACGTGGACAAGTTCTAACCCTGCTATCGGATTAAGTAATGGAAATGATAATACCGACCCGTATGCTGTAAATAGCTTCGTAGGCGGTGCGAATAATACTCTAAATGACATTACGAGCAGTGTACACATTACGGCTACTTCCCTTGATGGCTGTGCTAGTAGCGACAACGCTGGTAACTATATTATCACCCTACACCCGCAACCTATCCTCAACAATGGTGTCGCTTTTGGGAATGTAAGTTCTTGTCCAGAAGCTACGATGGCAGCAGTGGGGGTAACTTCTACTACGGCATTAAGTGGCATAACGTGGACAAGTTCTAACCCTGCTATCGGATTAAGTAATGGAAATGATAATACCGATCCGTATGCTGTGAATAGCTTCGTAGGAGGAATAAATAATACCCTCAATGACATTACTAGCAATGTACACATTACAGCTACTTCCCTTGATGGCTGTGCTAGTAGCGACAACGCTGGTAACTATACTATCACCCTACACCCACAACCTATACTCAACAATGGTGCAGCTTTTGCAAATATAAATACCTGCTCCCAAGAAATTATCCCCGCTGTACCTATCACTACTAATATGCCTATCAATGGTATAACGTGGAATAGCTCCAACCCTGCTACTGGCTTAAATAGTGGAAATGATAATACCGACCCCTATGCCATAAACTCTTTTACAACCGCAATAAATAGCTCTACTACACCCATTGTAAGCAATGTACACGTGTATGCTACTTCTTTATTAGGCTGTAATAGTAGCGACAACGCTGGCAATTATAACATCAACCTAAATAATTGTAATGGCTTTGGTATCACTATCAATAATGGCGATACTACCATCGCTTGCTTGACCGATTCTCTACCCCTAAATATAACCGTACAAAGTGCCGACGGCTGCCAACTTGGTAACGTAACCTGGACTAGCATCAATGGAAATGGTAACTACCAAGTAAATAGCCTAGGGAATGCTACTTACTATTTTTCGCCAGATGATAGAGTAAACGGATACCTAGACTTAATAGCCGTAGGAACTGCTGCTGCTCCTTGCCAGCCAACAGAAGCTAGAGATACCATCAGAGTAACATTTGCACAAGATACTTCTACTATTTCTGTTACTAATTGGCAAGATGCTACTATCCAATCTGGACAATTTGTAAACTTGCCGCCTTTCCTTACTACCCCAGCAGGTGGTACAGTAGTATGGACGAACTCTAACGTAGGAACTGGTATACCAGCAGGTGGATTTACAGATATTCCGCCTTACTACGCCCCTGAAAACAATACTACCTCCTCTATCGTAAGTGAAATACAAATAATACCTGCTTTTGCGGGCTGTAAAGGACTAACGCAAACTTTCTATGTAACGCTTATTCCTTCTATTAATGTAAAACCTGTAGCTTCTGATGATATTAATATCACTATCAAAACAATAGCAATTGTGGGCAGAGCAAGTATCAATGACTACGATATCTATAACGATCCATTAATTGCTAATGTATTATATGGTACGAATGCTATTTCTGCTATTACTGCTAATGGTGGTACTGTTTTTGTTTATCCTAATGGAGATTACGTGTACAATCCTAATCCTGACTTTGTTGGAGTAGATACCTTTACCTACCAAATATGTGACAATGGAACTCCTGCTTTGTGCGATACTGCAGTAGTACGCATTTTTGTAATAGAAAATAATTTACGTAAAAATGAAATAGTAGCAAATGCCGATTTTAATATCACTACCCTAGTACATACCGCACAGGGTAACGTATTAAACAACGATACAGACCCCGAAGGAGATAACCTACTACTCCAAGGAATCACTACACAGCCACTATACGGTACAGTAGTGCTAGATAATGCTACTGGAAATTATATTTATGTACAAAATACTGCTACTACCGAGTATACCCAAGACGTATTTACCTACACTGTATGCGACGATAATGCCCTACCAGTGTGTACTACGGCGAGAGTTACTATTTTATTACTAAATATTGATACTATTAATCTGTATAATGATAAACCTTTTGCAGGAGATGATGCCGCTGTCACTATTATCCAAAAACCTATTTCTGGAAATATATTGAACAATGATTGGGATATTAATGGCGATAATTTAACCATAACACCAACCCTAATTTCTGGTGTAGCACACGGAACATTATTACTACTACCAAATGGAAACTACACCTATACGCCTGATAGTGGATATACTGGTTCCGATAATTTTATTTATGAAATATGTGACGAGGGGGTACCTACACAGTGTATAAAAGCATTAGTATCCTTTCTAGTGCTTAATTTGCCGCCTGTAGCTGCCAATGATATAGCAAATACATTCCCAAACACCCCTGTAAATGGAAATGTAAAAACCAACGATTACGATATAAGCTTTAATAGAGGAAACTGGACACTATTACAACTCCCAACTAACGGATTATTAACATTCATCGACTCTACTGCAAAATATACCTATACTCCAAGTCCTAACTTCGTAGGTAGAGATAGTTTTTATTACCAATATTGTGACGAAGGATTCCCTGTTTTCTGTGATACCGCTGCCGTGTACATTCAAGTAATACCAAATAACCCTCGCCAAAATGAAGTAATAGCAAATGCCGATTATACCATCGTAGCAGCTGGACAAAATGGTGCTGGTAACGTACTCGTAAACGATATAGACCCCGAAGGTAATACCCTAACAGTAACCCCTATCACCAATGTACAAGGAGTATACGGCACTTTTACTATACTACCTAATGGCGAATTTACCTACCTATCGCCTGCTACTACTGCTTTTTATGTAGAAGACAGTATATACTACCAAGTCTGTGACAATCAAGGGCTTTGTGCTACCGCTATTTTAGTAGTAAAAATACTCCCTATCGATATCACCGACCCTATCAACGATCCGCCTTTTGCTGGCGATGATGCCGTAGCTTTATTCCCAAATATCCCCGCTACGGGTAATGTTCTTACCAACGATAGAGATGTAAATGGAGATATTCTTACCGTAAATACTAACCTTGTAATAGCACCTATGCACGGAACAGTAGTACTAAACCCTAATGGAACCTACACCTATACCCCAAATTTAGGCTATACTGGTACCGATCAGTTTGTATACCAAGTATGTGACAATGGTACACCAAGTATTTGTGCTACAGCTACGGTATTTATTAGTATTTATAATACACCACCTTTTGCAAATAATGACATCAACACCTTGCTAATCAATACGTCTACTGCTGGAAATGTAAGTACCAACGACCAAGAATGGAATGCTGGACAAGTAATCACTACTAGCCTATTACAAAACCCTAGCCACGGAACTCTAACCCTAAATGCCGATGGTACGTATACCTACACCCCAACTACTAATTATGTAGGGCAAGATGTATTTACCTATACTATATGCGACGATGGTACGCCAGCTTTCTGTGATACCGCAAAAGTAGTGATACAAGTAGTAGAAGGTAGCTTCATAAAAGATGAATTAGTAGCAAACGACGACTATGTTATCACCACGAATACCGCTACCCTACCTGCTATCGCAGTATTAGCAAACGATATAGATCCAGAATTAGCTGCTACGAATTATACTGTAACTATCCTGAATCTACCAGCACAAGGCACAGCTACCGTAAACCCAGATGGTACTATACAGTATATTTCTAACCCTACTACACCACCGTTTACCGAGATTAACTTCACCTACATCGTATGCGAAACCGCTACCAATATGTGTGATACCGCAGAAGTAACTATTTTTATAGAACCAAATCCTAACCCATACAATCCACCTAATAACCCAAGAGGAGCGTATGCCATAGACGATGCAATAATACTAGAAGTGAATGGTAGCAAAAATAGTAACGTACTGACGAACGATTATGCACTACCTACTGAACCACTAACCGCTACCGTACTTACCAATCCTAGCCACGGAACCCTAACGATGAACCCTAACGGAGCGTACACCTACACCCCAATTACTGGCTATGTAGGAAACGATAATTTTACATACGTAGCCTGCGATGGAGGTACACCGCCTATCTGCGATACTGCTACGGTATACATCGTAGTATTACCTACACCGCCACCTATTATAGCCGTAAATAAACAAGTACGTTGGAGCGAAAACCCTGATGGTACGTTTGCCGTAACCTTCACCATAGGAGTGACCAACCTAGGACTACGACCAATAAAAAATGTACAAATAAGCGACGACCTAGTACGTACCTTCGGACAAAATACCGAAATACAAGTAGTAAGCATAACAGGATTTGATTTAAGTATTTCTACTAATTATACAGGGATAAATGCGGATACCTTCTTACTAATAGGAAACGATACCCTAGCACCAGGACAAATAGACAGCGTAGTATTGACAGTAATAGTAAAACCTACTGGATCTTTTAGTTTCGCAAACTCGGCTATCGGTACAGGTGAAGCACCAAACGGATTTGGAAATACCATCGATTTAAGCAATTGGGGAGCTTTTGAAACCGTTGTAGATTCCCTACCTAACGTACTAGAAGATAACCAACCTACTGGATTTACACTTAAAAATACCGTCCTATTTATCCCAGAAGGATTCTCTCCAAATGGTGATAATACCAACGATAAATTTGTAATAGAAGGTATCCAAGGCAAGAAAATAAGTATGAGCATATTCAACCGTTGGGGTAATGAAGTATACCAAAACGACGATTACCAAAACCAATGGGACGGAACAGCTACAAAAGGTGTACACTTCGGTAACCAACTCCCTGACGCTACTTATTACTACCTAATAAATGTACTGAACGGTCAAAATTATATCGGATTTATTACTATTAAAAGATAGAAAATGAAATATTATATCATAGCAGGAGAAGCTTCTGGGGACTTACATGGTAGCAATCTAATGAAAGCTATCCAACAGAAAGACCCAGAAGCCAATTTTAGAGTATGGGGAGGAGATTTAATGCAAAATAATGGCGGAATCCTTGTAAAACATTACAAGGATTTGGCTTTTATGGGATTCTTGGAAGTACTTACGAATATTAAAACGATACTAAAAAACATCACATTGTGTAAAAAAGATATTCAAGAATTCCAACCCGATAAAATCATATTCATTGATTATCCAGGATTTAACTTACGAATAGCACCTTTTGCAAAAAAACTAGGCATAGAAACTATTTACTATATTTCGCCACAGCTATGGGCTTGGAAAGAAAATAGAGTACGCATTTTGCAACAATTTATAGATAAAACATTGGTTATTTTACCGTTTGAAAAAGCTTTTTACGAAGAAAAACACAACCATAGTGTAAGTTTTGTGGGACACCCATTGCTAGACGCTATACAAGACCTACCAATAGGAAGTACTATCGCAACGGGTAAGCCTATTATAGCATTATTACCAGGAAGTAGAAAACAAGAAATAACCAAAATGCTACCTTTATTTTTGCAATTAATAACGGATTACAAAGACTACGAATTCGTGATAGCAAAAGCACCAAGTATTTCTATCGATTTTTATCAAAATATAATAAAAAACAATACAACACAAACGCCTATTATTTATACCGATGGAACGTATCCATTGCTAAAACAAGCCCATGTAGCATTGGTTACATCTGGTACGGCTACATTAGAAACTGCCTTATTCAATATCCCACAAGTAGTTTGTTATAAAGGAAGTAACATTTCTTATCAAATAGCAAAACGCCTTATTAAAAATATTAAATACATCTCATTAGTAAATCTTATTATGGATAAAATGGTAGTAAAAGAATTGATACAAAACGATTTTACACTTCCTAATTTACAACTAGAATTAAATACTATTTTACAACAAAATAATTTTCTAAAAATAAAAGAAGAATATACCTTATTAAGAGAAAAACTAGGAGAAGTGGGCGCATCAGAACGTGCCGCTACTATTATTGTAGAAAAATAGACTACTATGTATTAAAATAGACTACTTTTGCACTTTATTTATATTAAAAAATTACTTAAAAACATGGCATTTTATAAAGATAGAGATAATATTATCATAGGATTACGACCTGTAATGGAAGCAATCAAAAAAGAAGTAATACTAGACAAGGTAATGGTAGCGAAAGGAATGGAGCACCGTCAGTGGGAAGAATTAAGAGGCTATTTCTTTGATTATCAGATTCCTTACAAAGTAGTACCTAGAGAGAAACTAGATTCCTTGACTCCTAAAAATCACCAAGGAGTAGTAGCATTTATTTCTCCTATTCCATTTTATGATGCAGAATTAGTAATCAGCCGACTAATCAACGAAGGAAAATCTCCGCTAGTATTATTAGCAGATGGGGTTACAGATATGCGTAATTTTGGAGGTATCGTTCGTACAGCAGAAGGTGCAGGAGTAGATATTATTTTATTGCCTTTTAGGGATAATGTAGCCATCAACGACGATGCAGTAAAAACTTCCGCAGGCGCTTTATTACACGTACCAATCGCGAAAGTATTTAACCTAACAAAAATTATTACTTTCATAAAAGAAATGGGATTTCAAGTAGTAGTATGCCAAGAAAATGCCAAACTTGACTATAACGAAATAGATTATACAGGCCCGACTTTGTTGGTAGTAGGAGCAGAAGATACAGGTATCTCGTCCGAAGTGTACCAAGCTGCTACACACGAAATTAAAATTCCTATGCAAGGCACTATTAGCTCGTTAAATGTATCCGTAGCTACAGGTATTATTTGCTTTGAAGCAGTAAAACAACGTACTAAAATATAACTTTATCATCTTATTTTCTCTTAATTTTTTTTGATTTATTCTATGAAACACCGTTTTGCTATTGCTGGTTATGGATATATTGGCAAAAGATACGAACAGCTTATTCAACGAAATACTAACGCAGAATTAGTAGCAATATGCGATACCCAAGCCAAAGAAATAGTATACAAAAACGAAGAGCAATATCCATTTTATAACAATATAACGGACTTATTGGCTGCTACCGATTTTGATATATTAGCCATTGCTACTTCTAATAAATTCCATGCACCTATTGCTATACAAGCACTAGAAAGTGGAAAACACGTGATTATCGAAAAACCAATGGGGCTATCTGTGCAAGAATGCCAACAAGTAATAGATACCGCTAATAGAGTAGGAAAGCAAGTGTTCTGTGTGATGCAAAATAGATATTCTCCACCTTCTGCCTGGCTAAAAGAAACCATGGATAGCAAAAAATTAGGCGACATCTATCTAGTACAAGTAAATTGCTATTGGAATAGAGGTACCGAATATTATACCAAAAGTACTTGGAAAGGTAAAAAAGAATTAGATGGCGGCACTTTATTTACACAATTTTCTCATTTTGTGGACATTATGTACTGGGTACTAGGCGAAATAAAAGATCCAAAAGGAACATTCGCTAATTTTAATCACCAGCATACTATTGAGTTTGAAGATACAGGAAGTATTCACTTTGAATTTAAAAATGGTGGTATAGGAACATTTAATTATAGTACTTCGGTGTTTGAATGTAATCTAGAAAGTAGTATGACTATCATCGGCAGCAAAGGGACGATAAAAATAGGAGGGCAGTACATGAATGAAGTAAGCTACTGTAATATAGAAGGGTATACCATGCCAGAACTAGCACCTTCTAACCCTGCTAACGACTATGGAACGTATAAAGGCTCTGCGGCTAACCATGAATACATTATCCAAAATGCAATAGAAACACTAGAAGGAAAAGCAAGTCCCACTACTAACGCTTTGGAAGGACTGAAAGTAGTAGAAATAATTGAACAATTTTATAGCACTAAAAATGTCTAATTTAGAAAAAAAATTCCAAGAAGATACCGAATTAGCTTGGGATAGAAAGCATAGAGCGAAAATAAACTACAATATTGGTAAATATGAAATATCTGTATTAAAAGGGAAAGCACAATTCGCAGATTTAGAGTCTGCGAAAGAAATGGCAAGTGCTATCAAAAAACAAACCCTAAAAAACCTGCCTACCTATTTATTAGAATTTGAAAAAAATGCTACTGCCAAAGGTACTACTATACTATGGGCAGAAACTGCTGAACAAGCTTTGGAAGAAATAGATGCAATACTAGCCCCGCATAGAGTGGGGTATATTGTAAAATCTAAATCCATGATAACAGAAGAAATAGAACTAAACGAACATCTGGAAAAAAAAGGTATAGAAGTAATAGAAACAGACCTAGGAGAGTACATCGTACAGTTGGCAGGCGAAAAACCCTACCATATCATCACTCCTATTATGCACAAATCGAAAGAGGAAGTGGCAGAATTATTTGAAGAAAAATTCGGACTTCCGCCATACAGTACACCAGAAGAAGTAATGGGATTCGTACGAGAAAAGTTAAGGTATAAATTTTTCAATGCCAAAGTAGGAATTACAGGAGCAAATTTTTTGATTGCAGAAACTGGCAGTATCACCCTTACCGAAAACGAAGGCAATGCAAACCTTTGCGTAAGCTATCCCGAAATACACATCGTAATAGCAGGAATAGAGAAAATAATTCCTAAATTAGAACACTTGGAACTTTTTCAATCTTTACTAGCAGCACACGGCACGGGTCAAAATTTGACTTGCTATAACAACCTTGTCACTGGTGGCCAGCAAGAAGGCGAAATAGATGGTATAAAAAAAATGTATGTTATATTGTTGGATAATGGACGTACCAACCTACTAGCCGAAGAAGACCATTGGGAAGCACTAAAATGTATCAAATGTGGCGCATGCCTAAACGTATGCCCTGTATACAAAAACATAGGAGGATACACCTACAATACTACCTACCAAGGCCCTATTGGAGCAGTGATAACGCCCCATCTAAAAGGAATGAAAGAATACGGACATTTAAGTTATGCTTCTACACTGTGTGGAAGATGTACCGAAGTGTGCCCAGTAAAAATAGATTTACAAAAATTATTACTTCTTAATAGAAAAAAATTCGTAGAACGAAATCCACCTTCTATACTAGAAAAATCTACTTTAAGAATCGCAAAAAGTTTTCTTGAAAATGGTACGTATGCAACAAAAATACCAGCTTTTGCAAAAAAAATAGGCTATTGGCTATTCGCTGCGAATAGATGGCAAAATAAACGTTCTAGCTTGAAATAATACCATTATTCTACTAATTTCATGGATATTCGAGAAATAGCAAATAAAGTAATCGATGTAGAGCTACAAGGCATTCAAAGTATTTATTCTATTATAGATGAAAATTTTATCGCTGTTATACACCTTCTTGCTAGCTGTGGCGGAAGAATAGTAATCGCAGGGATTGGAAAGAGTGCTATTATAGCTCAAAAAATAGTGGCAACCCTCAATTCTACTGGTAGCCCAGCGATGTTCATGCACGCCGCAGATGCTGTACATGGCGACCTTGGAATGGTACAACCCGCAGATACTGTTTTACTTATATCCAACAGTGGTACTACGCCAGAAATCACCTACCTCGCTACTACCCTACACCAGCAAAATAGAAAGTTCATAGCCATGACCTCTAATGTTCATAGTTTTATTGCTCAAAAAGCTTGCCACACTATTCTATATCCTATCTTACAAGAAGCCTGCCCAAACCATCTAGCACCCACTACTAGCACTACCGTACAACTGGTGATAGGCGACATACTAGCCGTGTGCTTACTTTCTATCAAAGGATTCAGTAGAGCGGATTTTGCAATGCACCACCCAGGCGGAATGCTAGGCAAAGAGCTAAATATGAAAGTGATAGACATATTACAGCCCCTTGATTATTACCCCCAAGTAGTAGAAACAGATAGCATGAAAGAGGTAATCATAGAAATATCTTCCAAGCGAATGGGAGCCACTGCAGTATGTACACCAGAAGGAAAAATAATAGGAATAATAACCGATGGCGACATAAGACGAATGCTAGAAAAAAACGAAAACATACACGCTATACAAGCAAAAGATATACTACAAAAAAATCCTAAAACTATCACTCCTACTACATTGCTGGCTACTACTCTACAACTTATTCACACGCATAGCATCTCCCAATTGATAATAGAAGAAAGTGGACGTTATAGAGGAATGTTGCATTTGCATGATCTAGTAAAAGAAGGATTTATATAAATGCATACTATATAATTACAAAAAAATTTGTTCATGGAATAATTTTTGTTGAAAACGAAATATTATTTTATGCTTTATTTTTTAATATTATGAAAAAATTACTTCTGCTCGCTGCTATATGCATAGGATTATCTGGTATAGCTAGCGCTCAAACCCACAAAAAAAAGACCAAGAAAAAGTCTAAAACAGTATTAAGTAATGTAGTATCCAGTGTGGCCGCTGCTACGGGTATTCCTGCTGTAGCTGCTGTATCTACAGACTTATCCAATAATGATATAGTAGAAGGGCTAAAAGAAGCGTTGAGCATAGGGTCACAAAAATCGTCGGACAAAGCGTCTGCAATAGATGGTTTTTTTAAGAATCCACTAATAAAAATACCATTCCCAGAACAAGCAAAAATAATAGAAACAGGAATACGCAAAATAGGCATGGGAAGCCAAGTAGATCAATTCGTACTAACGCTGAATAGAGCAGCCGAAAACGCAAGCAAAGAAGTAGTAGGTATATTTTTAAGTTCTATTAAAGGTATTAGTATTGAAGATGGCTTGCAACTACTGAAAGGTGGCGATAATGCAGCTACCGAATTTCTAAAAACAAAAACAACAGATGAGTTAAAAGCAAAGTTCCTTCCTATTGTACAACAAGCGTTGAATAAAGTAGAAATTACCAAATACTGGAATCCTATCATCACTAAATATAATGCAATCCCTTTTACAAAACAACAACAGCAACCAGACCTTAACCAGTACGTAACCGATAAAGCACTTGCAGGATTATTCCAGCTAGTAGCACAAGAAGAAAAAGACATACGTACTAATCCAGCTGCTAGGGTAAGTAGTATCTTACAAAAAGTATTTGGAAACTAAAAAACACAACCACAATCCTACCTCATTTATTGAAAACTAGAATCCCTTTCCCACCTATTAGCCCAATAGAAGAAAGGGATTTTTTTTATAGCAAAATACCTATATTTGCTTTTCCTTACTTTTTATCTTTTTATACTATGATACGTACTCTTCTTTCTTACTTTTTTGTAAGCATTATTATATGCAATATCACTGCTTGTAAAGCGCAAAAAGCTACGTTAGAAAAAGTAGTAGAAACATTCCAAGGTGGAAATACCGAATTAGCATTAGAACAAATAAACAAAGTATTAAAGAAAGAACCTACGCTATTCAAAGCCCATATACTGCAAGGAGAAATTTACGAAAAATTAAAAAATAGTACAGCTGGTATAACGTCCTATGAAAACGCCATAGCAATTTCGCCACAAGAATACGCCCCTGTATACAATACTTTGGCAAAACTATACTTGAACACAGGTAATTATGAAAAAGCAAGCCAAGTGTTGGATACCTATCTTTCTTTCCCAAACCTAAAACCAGAAGGCAAAAATTTAGCCAATAAAAGACAGCAACAAGCAAATTTTGGAAAACAAGAATTAGACAAAAATGCAGCCATAACATTCGAACCATTAAGTACCATCAACAGCCTTTATAGAGAAGATGGCGTACAATTGAATGCAGATGAAAGCATACTCATATACTCGCTTACGAATATGGATAAAAAACCCTACCAAGAAGATTTTTATAGTAGTAAAAAAGAAAATGGAATATGGCAAACGCCAACACCCATAGCATCACTCAACGATGCCGAAAACAAAGGAGCTTTGACACTATCCGCAGATGGTAGGTATATGGTGTTTAGCTATTGCCCCGAAGGAAGTAGATGTGACTTGTATAGTAGTAGCTATGAAGATGGTACTTGGCAAGAAAAACAAAAATTAAGCGATACGATTAATACCCCTTATACCGAAACACAGCCTAGCCTATCGGCTGATGGAAATACACTTTATTTTGTAAGTAATCGCCCTGGTGGAGTAGGAAAAGCAGATATATGGTATAGCACTAAAAATAAGGAAAAAAACTGGCAAATGCCTATCAATATTGGAAGTCCTATCAATACGCCAGAAAATGATATAACGCCTTATATCCATAAAGATAATACTACGCTCTACTACGCTACCAATGGGCTGCTAGGAATGGGAGGTATGGATTTATTTAAAACACAAAGAAAAACAGCAAATACGTGGGATATTCCTACCAATATGGGGTATCCTATTAATACCTATAAAGATGAAATGGGTATCTATGTGACCACAGACGGAAAAAAAGCCTACATAACTTCGGATAGACAAGCGACAAATAGTACTACCAACAACCAATCGGAATACAAAAATATGGATATTTATACGATTAATTTACCTACTGCATTGCAACCTACGACTACCAAAACATTTCAAGTAGTACTGAAAGATGCTATCACCAAGCAGCCTATTAATGGCAACTTACAAGTAGTAAATAGTAGCAACAAAGACAAGCAAATTTTTGATAATACAGCTATAAAAAAATTTTGGCTTTGCTTACCAACTAATAATAGTTACTTATTAAACGCGACTTCCAAGGGATATTTTTTATATTCAGATAATAAATACATTACTGATACTACTACTACCATCACCTTACTACTACATAAAATAGCCAAACAGCAAGAAATTATATTGAAAAATGTGTTTTTTAGTACCGATTCTTATATTTTAGAAGAACTATCTACCATTGAATTAGATAAATTGGTTTTCTTTTTACAACAAAATCCAACCCTAACGATACAGTTACAAGGGCATACCGATAATGTAGGTACTGCTACTAAAAACCAAGAACTATCCACCCAAAGAGCTAAAATAGTATATGACTACCTTATTAAAAAAGGCATAGAAGCTACGAAACTTACCTACAAAGGCTATGGCAGTACGAAACCTATTGCAAATAATACCACACCAGATGGCAAAGCTAGTAATAGACGCACTAGTTTTTATATCCCTTAAAAAAAACAAATAGACAAACTAGTTTTTACTTATTTTTTATTCTAAATAACCAAATTTACCATTTTGAAAATCGTCGAAAGCTTGTATTAATTCTTGCTGGCTATTCATCACAAATGGGCCATGCGAAGCGATGGGTTCTGGAATAGGCTCACCACTGATTACTAACACGATTGTATCCGTTTGTAAAGCTTCTATGGTAAAAATTTCGGCATCGTTATTAAATAGTACAAAATGATTTACATCTACGGCATCGTTATTATTGATTTTTATACTCCCTTCTATCACCACTAACGCAGTAGTATAGGAAACTGGAAACTGAAACTCTTCCTTTGCTCCGATAGCTAGTTTTGCATTGATAACGTGTATAGGCGTGAAGGTGTGGATAGTACCTAGTACATCTTTGTGCTTACCAGCTATTATTTCTAGTATCCCTCCACCATCAGGCAAAGTATAAGTAGGAATAGAAGCATTGCTTACGGCTTGGTATTTCGGAGCCGACATTTTATATTGTGCAGGTAAGTTTACCCACAGCTGTACCATTTGAAAATAGCCTCCTTGCTTACTGAATTCTAATTCATGAAACTCTTTGTGTAAAATGCCTGATGCTGCTGTCATCCATTGCACATCTCCTTCTGCGATAATGCCACCGCCACCGCTACTATCTTGGTGTTCTATCTTGCCTTTGTAAGCGATAGTCACTGTCTCAAAACCTCTATGTGGGTGTACTCCTACGCCTCTTGGTATATTGCTTGGGGAGAAATAGAAAGGCGCATTGTAATCTAATAATAAAAAAGGGTTGGTACGGCTCATTCCTAGGCGGTGACCAGTAGGAATAAAATTGTGTACTCGAAAGCCGTCTCCTACGTAGTGCGGGTTAGGCGGCGATACTATTGCTTCTATTGTTCTATATTGCATGGCTATTTATCTTGTTTGCCAGTAGTACATTTGTGCTTCATTGCCATTGTAGTGGGTTTTGATGGCTTGCTTCATTTCGGATAAAGCTCTATTGCGTCTTACTATGTAGCCTGTAGCGGTATGGTAGCTTACGTATACTTCGGTAGCAGATACAGAGGTTACTACCATTGTATGTCCCACTCGAGTAGATAGTTGGGTATTATTTTCGTCACTTGGGTATCTTACACTCACTATATCACCAGGTACTAGGCTACTA
The DNA here is from genome assembly GCA_043765495.1 of Bacteroidia bacterium. GTDB lineage: Bacteria > Bacteroidota > Bacteroidia > JAYUJA01 > JAYUJA01 > JAYUJA01. The sequence continues at coordinate 6,480 of JAYUJA010000118.1, read as the reverse complement.
GCAGCAGTTTTGGCAGTAGCTCGGGAAGCAGTACGGGAAAGAAACAGATAAAATTTATTCGCAGATGGCCAAGTAGAAGAAAAACCAGTTCTGTAGCCTGTTGGATTAGCATTCTGACCAAACCACCATTTATTATAATTATTCACACTACCATACACATAAGGCCAGCCAGCTGCTTTCATGCACTGCGAAGCAAAATTCGTACAGTCACCGCCTTGTGCCGTAAAATCGGGATAAAAAGTATTGGAAGTAGATAAGTATAAAAAAGCGTAATCTACTGCATATTGTTTGTCAAAAGAATACTTATCTATTGCTTGTTCTTGGTCTGTTTCTATTGCATACGAGGGTTGTATATGCAGCGTATTCGGCTCATCGTCTGCGAATGTAAAACTACCATCTATATCGGGTTCATTTATTTTTACAGCACTTATTTTATACGTTTCTTGTATTTTTTCTAGGGTAATAATAGAAGATTGGATTACCCCTACTGTGATGGGTTTATTAGTAAATTTATCTACTTCATTAGTGGTATATTCTATGGTTTCTATGACTGGTATTTGTAGTATATTGGTAGTTATTTCTTTGCTTTTATCGTATTCTATTTTTACGCTAGTAGCATGGTTAGTATACTTGCTAGCAATACGTTCAGCTTCTAGAAGTTGTTTTGTTTTTTGAGAAATTATATTACTTACCCAATTACTAGTAAGCAAATTAGGTGTTTTTTTTGTGATATAATCGTTTTTATTTTGAAAATAAGTATTCAAAGTAGCTTGAATAGCTTCTTTTTTAGCTTGATTGGCGTCGGAAGCAGTATACGCAGTGGTAGTGATTTCTTGTTTAGAAGTACAACCAGTAGACAGTACCAACAGGATAGCAGAACTAGAAAATAATGTTTTGAAATTCATAAAAAATATAGAAATATAGAAAGTGCTGTAAAGGTAATTTATTTATAAATACTAGGAAGAAAAATTTCGAAACATATAGCCTACGCCTCTTATAGAAATAAAATAACTAGGTTGCTGGGGTATCTCTTCAAAAAACTTTCTAAAATCCATGATAAAATTGTCTATTGTCCTCGTGGATACCAGTGTATCGTACCCCCATACTACTTCCAGTACTTCTTTGCGCGAAATAACTTGATTAGCGTTATCCATTAGTAATTTTAATAATTGTATTTGCTTTTTAGTCAAAATAATACTTTCGTTGTTGTAGGTAATAGCTTCATAGGTATTAAAATTGATAGAATTGCCACCAAAGGAATATGCTTCTACGTGGTCTTGGCGTGGCTGGGTGATGGTAAGTAGGTTTTTCACTCGTAATAGTAATTCTTCCAAGTCGAATGGTTTTGCAAGGTAATCGTTAGCACCTATTTGCAGCCCTTGAATACGATGAAAAGCAGTACCTCTGGCACTTAAAAATAAAATAGGAATAAACTTATTCTGTAATCGTATGGCTTTGCACACATCTAGCCCACTCATGGAAGGTAGCATCACGTCCAATATTACTAAATCGATACGGTTTTTGGCTAATAATTCCAAGCCTGCTGGGCCATCTATTGTATGCCATACTTGGTAGCCTTCTAATTCTAAATTTAGTAACAAAGCATCAGCGATATTCATTTCATCTTCTACTAAAAGTATTCTAGGGCTTTTCACGTATGTTTTTTTGTATAAATAATAAGCAGCAAAAGTAATGAAATGTTTTAGATAACGTTTTATATTTCCTTGAAAAAAATTATCGTATAGAGTAGAAAAAGTTTGTACTTTTGTGGCTTAATTTTCATATACATTCGCCATGATAGGACAGCAGATAGGTAACTACATTATAGATAAAGCAATCGGAGCAGGAGGAATGGGAGAAGTATACCTAGCACATCACAGCAAAATACAACGCCTAGTAGCCATAAAAGTATTAAATCCTAGCTTGTTGAAATTTACAGAAATAAAAGAACGTTTCAAAAACGAAGCAGTAGCTTTATCTTCTCTACAACACCCAAATATTGTAAACTTGCATGATTTCGTTGAAACAGAAAGCCTTTCCTGCCTAGTGATGGAGTATGTAGATGGCGTGCCACTGGACGAGTATATCGCCAAAGTAAGCGGCCCTATCCCCGAAGAAAAAACAAAGCAAATACTAGCCCAAGTACTCGATGCAGTACAATATGCCCACGCCAAAAAAGTAATACACCGAGACATAAAACCTTCTAATATCCTAATCAAGCAAGATGGTACGATAAAAATACTGGACTTTGGTATCGCAAAATTACTGAACGAAAATAGTAGCATGACGAAAACAGGGGTAAAACTAGGTACTATACTGTATATGAGCCCCGAACAGGTAAGAGGCACCGAAGCCGACGAGCGAACAGACATCTATGCCATAGGTATTACTTTGTTTCAAATGCTTACTGGACAGTCTGCTTATCCTACCGAAAATGTGTCTGACTACGACATTTATACCAAAATACTACACGAGAACCTGCCTACCATGAAAAGTATCTACCCTTCGGTGACGGATAAGATGCAGCAATTAGTAAATAAAGCAACAAATAAGCTACCTATTCAGCGTTTTCAAAGCTGCCACGAGTTCAAACAAAGCTTACTAGCTACTACAACAGCTACTAGTAATCCCATCAACACTACTACCAAAACTGCTGCCCCCGTTCCTACTACTATTACCAACAAAAACACCAAGGCTAGCAATAAAACGCCAATTAATACTCCTATTTCTACCAAAAAAAATGTTCCATTATCTACTATTTTATTACTGGTAACAAGCGTATTACTGGCAAGTTTAGGAGTTTGGTATTTTTTTATCAAAGAAAAAGAAACTACGATACCACAAGCAGGACAAAAAATGGTGGTACTGTCTACGGACGCAAACTTACGAACTACTACGGATAGCAAAACCGATAAAAATATTGTTCAAAAAATAAAACAAGGTGAATTCGTAGAAATAATTCCAACAGAAAGTACCAATGCAGACCCTGCAAAGTGGACAAAAGTAAAATACCAAGATACTACGGGCTTTGTATTTTTAGAAAATCTAGTGAGTGAAATAGAATACCAATCTGTACAAAAAGCATTCGGCACTTCTAACATACAAAAAGCTATTCCAGTAAAAATGAAAAAAGCTATTGCACAATATTTTGTAGCTAATAAACTGGAAAATACCTATTTTTTTACGGCACAAGACAAAAGATTATCCCAAATAATGATACAGCCAGATGTAAATAAAGACAGCAGAAAAGACCTAATATGCCTAGTAGAAAGTGCGGATAAGACAAGTACTAAAATACTTGCTTTTCTGGACATGGAATATGGTACGCCTTGTATGTTGGATAAAAACGTAAATGGATTACAGAAATTAAAATTAGTAAAAAAAGGCAGCAAAGTAGAGTATATAGCCGATATTACGGATAAAGATATGTTTGAAGTACGCAATATGAAAAACGAAGGTTATATGTATACCTACAATGAAGAAGGGAAATTTACGGAACAAAAAATACGAATTCCTGTCAAAGATATTCCTATTGGTGAGATAGTAGACAGCTTTGGCGGCACTATTTTGAACGAGTTAGATACGTTTTTAAATGCTCCTGATAATTAATCTTTTTTACCTCGTGGGTGAAATTGTTGGTATTGCTCTTTGAGTTTTTTGTACGGATCTTGTGCGTCTAATAATGCTTGTGTAGCAGGCTTTATGTAATGAATATAACTAGCATGTAATATTCTGGAATGTTGTATACTATTGATTTTTACTGCTTTTCCTACTCTTTTACACGCTTGTTGTAAGTGGATAGAATAAATATTTTTGCCGCCATTAAATTCACTAAACAATACATCAGAACCTTGTTTTTTATCTATGTACGCTTGCAGTATTTTCCATAAATAATCTGGTAATGTATACGCTTTATCCTCTATCTGTATTTGTTTTGTAATAAAATGTATGTTCTCTAATTTTAAAGTCAGTATACTCTTTAATGCCATGCCTGTTTCTAGCAATAAACCCACCAAAAACGCATCTAATCTGTGGGGAGTGTCTAGTTTTTCTATGGCATGTAAGTATATTTTCAGTTTTTTATATTCTTCTAATGAAAGGTAGATAGGTGTAGGGTGGTAGTACCGCAATAGTTCTATTTCTTTGTATACGGTACCAGTAATCTGATTGGTAACATGCCCCCAGTATAGAAACTTTTTCAATGCTATTATTTTTCTATTGATAGTGGATAGTTGATAACCTTGCTCTTTTATGTATAAAATATATTTTTTGATAAGGCATAATTCCACGTCTTTTAATGCTATATTATTGATTGTAATGTAGGTAATTAGGTTCTTTACTTCGTATTGGTAGAGCTTAATAGTATCTATCTGAAAGTTTTTTTGAGATAAAAAAGTAGCATATTCATCTAGTATTTTCATGATTTAGTGGAATGGATAGAATAAAAATAAAACAACATACTTACCACACTAGTAGCACTATAACACACACTAGTAAGCCAAGCTGCCTGCAAAGTAGTATACGAATTTCCTAGTATATGTACGAAACTCACCATCAGTATAGCCCCTGTAATATTAGCGATACTATTCCACTGTGGCTTACCAATAGCCGATATGTAGTGCCCAATAATCAAGTAGATAGCATATAAAAACGTACCACTAACGAGCGGATACATGTACTGTTTTATGGTTTGGAAATCTTTTTTAAATACATAAATATACCACTCACTCGGAAATATAATCAGTATACTAATCGCCAGTGCAGTGGATAGTGCAGTATAAAGTACGAAACTATTTGTCCATTTTTGAGACAATTGTATATTTTCATTTTGCAAAATACGATTGTATAACACGCCTGCTAGACTATTAGACAGCAGCCAAGTAGCTTCCATCAACGATAGTGCATGGGTAAAAACTCCCATTTCTGCTTTATCATGTACATATAAAATGCTTAATATATAAAAACTGTACCTACTACTAAAAAATTGAGCAATATGACCTATCTGGTTTTTTGCTCCAAAATGTATACATGCTTTATACGTTTCAAGTATAGAATACGAAGCTACTAGTTCATAATCTTGTACGAAAACATACACCCACATTACACTAATACTTATCAACGAGCTTATCAAAAAACTTTGAAACCCATAACCATTGTATACTAATAAGCAGCAAAGAAAAGTAGTAATACTCACCATTATTAATTGTAATATATTGCTTTTATCCAAGTGCTTTGTACCAGAATAAATACCACAATGGCTATAAAAAAGACCACTTATCGCACTTATTCCTACGATATACATACTAGAACCAATAGGCAACCCGATGGGTATAAAAGACAAGACAATAGCCGCAATACTATGTACTATAAACGTATAACTATATGCCACTTTCAACAAGCTTTTTGCGTCTATTTTAGTAGCAAGATAGCTCATACTTCCACCAGCTACTATATTATTCACCAAAGTAATGCAAGCTAATGTAGCCAGTATAATGCTTATTTCGGCACGTACAGCACTACCCAATTCTCTGGCTATGTAGGTAATCATTAGCAGATTAAGAACAGCTATGCAAGCTTTGGTAAAAAAAGATATTTGTATGGATTTGAGAACATTTGTCAGCATATACTACTATATAGAACCACAAATATACATATTAAATTCCAACACAAAGTATACAAATCATTATTATTACATACAGCGAATAGTATGGAAAATGTAGTATATTTGTTTTAGATACCTTAAACTTACACCAATGCTATGCTCATACCTATCCATATCCTACAAAAAAATGTGCTAGAAATAGAAATACAATACATCATACACGATTCGTACAATGCTGTCCAAGAGCCTCACCAGCATACGTATTATGAAATATTTGTTTTCAAAAAAGCGAAAGGTATTCATTACATTGATTTTGAGCAGCATATAATTTCGGATAACAGTATCCACTGCATTTCTGAAAATCAAGTGCATTACATAGATAGAGAAAGAGAAGCAGAAGGCTATGTTATTTCTTTTACCAAAGAATTTTACTATTTCATTTTTGGACAAGAAAATTTGTATAATTATGCTTTTTTTCATACAAAAGACAATACTATAATAGAAAACATACCGCCTATACTAGTACAAGAATTAATACAACTGATGCTAGTAATAGACAAGGAAATACAACAAAATCTAGCATATAGTAAACAAATAGTAGTAAGTTATCTGCATGCTTTTCTGTACAAATGCTTGCATATTTATTATAAAAACAGTACCAATAGTAGAATAGAAAGTAGTATTACGAAACAATTCATACAACACCTAGAAAAAAACTACGTAACCCAAAAGCAAGTATCTACTTATGCAGATTATCTTGCCATCACTCCCCGAAAGCTGAACGATACACTACTAAAAGATACAGGAGTAAAAGCAAGTAATCATATCGCTAATAGGGTAGTATTAGAAGCTAAAAGATTGTTTTATTACAAAGAATT
>JAYUJA010000117.1:0-2051 GCA_043765495.1 Bacteroidia bacterium | reverse complement strand
TTAGTTAGATTTTTGTCATTTTTTTTGGTTAATACGCTATCTAATTCATTTTGTAGTGTTTCGAATATAGATATTCCGTGCATAGCGAGTGCTGTACCTACTTGCAGAAGTGATGCGCCACACAAGGTATGTTCTAGGGCATCTGTGCCTGTGAGTATGCCACCACAGCCGATGATAGCAATTTCTTTTTTTAGTAATGGATAAAATTGATAAATATTCGCTAATGTAGTAGGTTTTGCGTACATGCCTCCTACACCTCCTACCCCATTTTTAGGTACGATAAGCGGTGTTTCGTTTTCTACGTCTATCAGCAGCCCATTGGGTAGGCTATTTATAGTAGTGATAAATACTATACGTGTTGTATTAAGCATGTTTGCTACTTCTTCAAACTGATGTGCTTCAAAGTATGGAGAAAGTTTTACGCCTACTGGTTTGTCACATTTTTCTAGGAATGCACGCAAAGTTCTTTCAAAAACAGGCAAATTATATGCAATAAGCGGGTGAGTAGGTATATTAGGGCAAGATAAATTCAATTCCACAGCATCTATGTTCTCACAATCATTGATAATGTTACAAATACTATCCATGTGTTTTTCTAAATGCAAGCCTGCTAGGGATAAAATAAATTTTTTGTCTCCTATTTCTTTTTGGTAATTGTTCGCAAAATCTATGTAGTATTGAATACCATGGTTCGGCAGTCCCATGGAGTTTATACTACTGGTAGCATTACCCCAAAAACGTGGTTCTGGATTACCTTTTCTAGCTTCTAGGGTTACACTTTTGGTTACTATTGCACCGATAGGGGTGCTACAAAGTTCTAATAGCTCTTCATGGCTGGTACACCACACTCCTGAAGCGTTCATCCAAGGGTTTTTTATTTCCTCGCCTAAAAAATAATGTTGCATAGTAAACGGGTTTTAGTGTTGTATGGTTAGGTAATTAGTATTAATGGCTTAATTCAAAAAGAATCCTATTGCGTATAGAACGCCCTAGTGTGACTTCGTCGATGTATTCTATTTCATCGCCGATACTGATACCTCTGGCAATGGTAGTTATTTTTACGTTAGAATCTTTTAATTTTTTATAGATATAATAATTGGTAGTATCGCCTTCCATGGTAGTGCTTAATGCTAGAATTACTTCTTTTATATCTTTAGTTTGAATTCTTTCTAGTAAGCTAGCTATCGTCAAATCCTGGGGGCTTATGCCATTCATAGGAGATATTACGCCACCTAATACGTGGTAATGGTGCTGAAATTGTTTTGTATTTTCGATGGCTATCACGTCCTGCATATCTTCTACTACACATACGATGGAGCTATCTCGGTTTTTATCCATACAAATAGCACATAGCTCTGTATCCGAAAGATTGCAGCAATTAGTACATTGTTTTATTTCTTTTTTTAGAGTCAAAATTGCATTCACAAATTTAGCTATTGCTTTTTCTTCTCTTTTTAGCAAACTCATTACCAGTCGGAAAGCTGTTTTGCGTCCTATGCCTGGTAGGCTATTCATTTGATCTACTGCTTGTTCTACTAGTTTAGAAGAAAATTCCATATATAAAAATAGAGGTTTAAACTAAAACTTCCCAATAAACAATAAAGTACTGGAAAGTTTTAAAAAGACACAAAAAGAATTAGTTCGTATTATACGTTGAATCGGAAGTGCATGATATCACCATCTTCTACTACGTATTCTTTTCCTTCTACGTTTAGTTTTCCTACTTCTTTGCAAGCACTTTCGGATCCATATTCTACATAGTCGTTGTATTTGATAACTTCTGCACGGATAAATCCTTTTTCAAAATCGGTATGGATAACCCCTGCTGCCTGTGGGGCTGTCATTCCTTTGTTTATTGTCCAAGCTCTTACTTCTTTTACACCTGCGGTAAAATAGGTAGATAAGTTTAATAAGTCATAGGACACACGTATTAAGTTATTTACGCCAGCTTCTTGTAAGCCTAAATCTTCTAAAAACAACATTCTTTCTTCATAGCTTTCTAGTCCTGCGATATCTGCTTCTATGGCTGCGGATATGATGATTACCTTTGC
>JAYUJA010000116.1:0-5753 GCA_043765495.1 Bacteroidia bacterium | reverse complement strand
TTTAGGATTAGCTGGGTCGTAGATGCTATATGGTGTTTGGTAATTGATACCAGGATTTGACTGCATCATTACGTCTCTTTGATTTTTGAATTTTACTAAATCTTGTAAGTTTACTTCTAAATCATTCAACCATACCTTGTCATTTGCGATGGTTCCTGTTCCATTGGTAACTTTTAACGGAACTTCGTATTCATAAAAATTATTATCAAAATCCGACCCAAGACGAATAAAACACGTAGCTTGCTCATCTAATAAATTACTGTTATTAGAAGCTTCTGCATGTACTATCATTTTTAGTTTTTTATACGGTCGCATGTCATAGTTGGTACTTTTGTATACTGCACGAGCTTCGCCATCAGGAAGGTTGCAAGCTTTTATTTGTAGGGATTGCTCGTTTAATTGTTGTAGATTCGTAGTAGTAGTATTCACTGGTCTGCTAAATCCTGGAGGCAATACGTAATTAATCGGTTTTTTGCCTGCATTTTCTTCTAAATTCACCGTAGATAAATTGAATTGGGTAGAATTGCTTAAATCGCTTCCTATGTATAATCCTGGTGTTAGTAAAGAAAATTGGTAGGGTCTCCATTCGCCTCTTACAAACTCCAAACGAGCAAAACGTAAAATAGATTTTTGGTCAAAATTTTTCATCAATAAACGCATAAAACGTATGGATTTGAAATCCTGTATTGCTCCTATTTGCTTTTCATAATCTCGAATAGGCACACGGAATTGGTACCATTTTGTTTTAGTTTTATCTACTGGATTAGTAGATTCTATCATATCGTTGATATAATTTTGCCCTACTATCATTTCATTAGGGCGTAGGCTTATTTTATATTGGAAATAATTTTCACTTGCATTCAGGGTATTATCTCTATTTATATCTTCAATATCTGGGAGCGTACGAGAGCCGTTAGAAGTAGGGGAAGTACTCACAGGGGAGTTGCCTTCTAGCCCATTAAATCCAGCATAAGAGCCTAATATGTCTGCATTAGCAGCTGCGTAAGTTGGGTCTAGGAAGTATTTATAATCATCGTTAGAAGGATCTTTTACTGCATCTATGTACGCTTGGCTGGTGTTTCCGTACAAATTATCAATTAATTGTAAGTATCGGTATTGCCAAAAAGCTTGTTCTTCTGTTGTATTCATACCATCTAACCCTACATCTTGAAACTGACGGGCAGAAGCATTGTTATCAAAAGCATTCACTAATGGCTGTGTAGTAGGTACTTTGGCAAGTTTCGTGTAGATTACATCTGTATTCACGCCATTAGCAGGCAGTCCATTTTCAAAACTTTGTTGGTTATCTTTTATTACATCTTCGGATATATTCCCGATATTGACATAAAAATCTCCACCAGTTTGGGTAGTATTTCCATTATCTACATCAAAAGGATCCATCAACCAAAATTCTAAATAATTGATATTAGCTGCTTCAAAATCGGTTGGTTCCATTTTCCGCATGATACCTGCCCATCTTGTTTCTGGAGCTTTTAGAGAGCCATCTAGGTTTATTCCTTCCGAAATACCACTTATTCCTTTTACATCGTAGTTATAAGGACCTTTTTTGGTAGGTTCATACGTAAGGTTTAGTACTTGGATAGGAGGCGGTGGGTTTCCGTTTTGGTATTGTTTATTAGGGTATAGTTCACTTTCGGATACTAGTCGTTGGTAGTTGTTTGCTAGTATTACTGGATTTCCTTTTATATTACTAGGAATAGGCAAGCCTCCACCAGGTTGTGAGAAAGCAGGGTCAATATTATACCAGCCTAGGTATGCTCTATTAAATCCTGAAGCTATACTATCGTTAAACACCGCACTGGCTTCTTTGAATAAGGTAGGCTGCCCCTGTGGTATACTTGCTAAATTCCAAGCTGCAAAGTTTTTTAAATCGTAGTTGGATTCTGCTCCTTCAAAGTCGTCTATGTACGATACTCCGCCTTCTTTTTTACCTCCATTAAATTGTTCGGATATTTTATTATAGCCAGGTAAAAATTTTGCTGCCTCAAAAGAAGCTGTTAAGGAAGATATTTCTTTGGTGGAATAGAAAGGCAATTTGTCCAGCATACGGGTTATCCATCTGGATTCTGTTTTATAATTACCATCTAACCCGATAATAGTATTAGAAATTGCTTCATCTCCAACGGATATTTTTGTGCCTACTGGTCGCTCTGTAAGGTGTACCATCGTACCTCCTAATGAGAAATCTTTGTTGATTTTATAATCTAAATGTGTACCAATGAAACTTTTCGTTTGCATGGAAAGTAGCCCTTGACTTTCAAAAGATATATCTACTTTCGTACCAGAATTTAGGATAGCTTGGTCTATTATTTTTACTCTTCCTGTACTATAATCCACGGTGTAGTGTGTGCCTTCTTGTAATGGGATACCACCAGCGCTTACCCTTACCGATCCCTGTGGGATATTGATAGCATTGAGGGATATTTCTGCCCCAGAAGCGGATTGGTATTGTCCTACTAGGTAAAAACGGTTGTGAGTAGGGTCATTTTGTCTAGCTAGCACTTGGGTAGTTCTATACAAAGAATCAAAGGCATACTTATTGGCAAGAACTACTTCGGTAGGCGTAAATTTAGTACGTAGGTTTTGACCAAATGGTTCACGCACTGGGAATATAATCCGCCCATTATTGGAATTAATCGTTTTACCTTCCATAAAATCAAACATACCATCAGGCACTTGGTCATTTTGGTTGTTTAATTTATCTAGCCCTACTACTCGTAACAGTAATTTTCCTTGCAAGTTTTGTCCTTCTGGTAAGCTAGGTATTTTCACACCTGAAGCTATATCTTGGTACATTACATAAAACCTAAACCCTTGATTACTTACTTGGTATGCCCCTAATGAATAGATATTTTTCATCATCAAATCCCACATTGGTATGTGTGTGTTGATTTGTGTACTCTTTAAGCATTTGGTAATCATTTTATTCGTCCCGCCTGTGAATTCAGTAGAAAATTCTCCTACTCGGTATACTTTGGGGCCTGTTGGGGTTTGGATAGTATATTCATAGGATACGCATAGTACTTCATCGTTATTCAACTGCTGGTTAAGAGAGATAAAACCTAAAGCAGGGGAGATAGTGTATTCATTGGCTTGTAGCAGCCTTGCATTGGTCAGAAACTCGTAATCTCTACCTGCAATTGGTGCATTAGGTAAGGCAGATAATACGCCTGCTGTACCTGTTCCTCTTACATTCGGGTAGGTGATGTCTATGGTGAGAGGGTCAAGGTTATTGTTGTCATTTTTAGGGTAGGTAGTCGCTCCTGCTACTGGGTTTATAAAATTAGCATTATGGATAATGGAAGATTCTCCTAAATCCGTAAAAGCAAGTACATTTCGTACATTTTGAGTAGCATAGGTACGATTTGTTACATATACTTCCATTCTGGTAATAGTACTATTCGAAACAATATTCGGCAGATTTGCCATTGCTTGGTCATAGTTGTTTTTAAAGTCTTGGGATAAGAAAAAATGTTTATTTTGTTCGTACTCCACTGCCGACATGTCAAAATTTTGGGTTTGCGCCCCGCCTTGTACAGATATACTTTTTCTATCTCCTTGTTGCTGTGCTAGTACAGAAGTTACGGTAAGGTTTCCAAATTTCAGAGCATTTTTTACCCCCATTAGTGCTTGGCTGCCTTGGATTAATGTTCCACTTAATGGTAAGCTTACGTTTCCAAGTTCTATTAGCTGTACTATTTCATCTTCTTTGCCTTCGTATTTTAGGTTAAATCTGTTATCAAATCCGAAGCCTGTTTGTGTATTATAGTTCAATCCTAACTGTATTTTATCGCCTATTTTACCAGTAGCATTCATCTGAATGTTCATGTCAAAATTAGGGTTCAAGTTACGGCGAGATTGTAATGGAATATTAGGGTTATCTGTGTTAGAATATTGCGCTCCGAATATGAGTTCGGCAGTACCATTCATACGAATATCTATGGTATTGCTTCCAAAAAGGCGTTCAAAAGCGTCACTAGGTACTTTTATTTTAGGTATTAAACTTCCGCCATTTGCTACGCTAGAACCACCATCAGAGTATTCGGATTTGGTTCTTTCGCGCCAATAGCTTCGCATGGTTTTGTCGAATTCTTGTTCGGAATAGGTTTTTCTGTCTATCGTAGTGGGAGGGGCTACGGAATAGTCTCCAATTTTTTGATCGTATTCGTACTGATCGGTAGCTGGATTGTATTCAATGGTAGTTTTTACGTTAGAAGGGTTGCTTAAAAAAAGCGGGTTAGCACTTGGCTGTTGGGTATTATTCTCGTTGAATGGGTAGGTAAGGGTATTTTTAGGCGAGTCTAATGGTAGTCCTTCTTCTATGACACTGATAGGAGTAGTGTAATTAACACGTCTTATTGGATTGGATAGACCGATAGACAATAGAAATGTGGTAACTAAAGTAATAGAAAAATATGTTTTTAATGATTGCATACGGAACACTATTTAGTAGGGTGATTTTGATTTATAATACTACAAATAAGCCGCAAATGTACAAAAAATTTAGATAGCTCGTAAAGAAAGTTTTACCGCATCTTCTACGGATATGCTATCGCCATGAATGGACAAAACTTTATCTATTGCTTTTTCTGCCAAGCTCCTGCTTACTTGTAAGGTGATTAGTACTAGTAACGTTTCTTCTTTTATTTTCGTATAATTTTCGTTTTTATGTTCGGATAGTACTGCTCCAAAATCTAGCTTATTTACCTTATCTTTTAAGTCTATGAGTACTTTCTGGGCTGTTTTGTCGCCTATTCCTTTTATTTTCTTGATGGTAGGAAGGTCATTGTTCATGATTGCTTTGCATAGTTCATAAGGTGATAAAAAAGATAATGCTAGCCTAGCTGTATTAGGTCCTACTCCCGACACGGTTATTAGTAGTTTGAATAATTCTCTTTCCTGCGGTTCTGCGAAGCCAAACAAAGCTATTTCATCTTCTCTTACTATCATATGGGCTAGTACAGTGCCTTTTTCCTGTTCTTTTAGTTGGGTATAGGTATGCAATGAAATAGATAATAGGTAGCCTACTCCTTGGCATTCTACTGCTAGATGGGTAGGAGATTTTTCAATAAAATTGCCTGTAAAAGAATGGTACATAAATAATTTTGGTAGTAAGGTTATGTTGTTAGTGTTATTTTTTTAGAAACTATAGCGCATTTGTAGTTTTACTTCTGTTTTATGGTCGCCTGTTATTTCATCTAATCCAGAGCCTATGGAGTTTCTATTATCGTATACCGACCTTGCTACTCGTAGCCACACGTCTATGCCTCTTACTGGTGTATAGCGGATAGTAGCGTAGTACCTTGCTCCTTTGTAGTAGTAGGCTGGTATGGAGAAAGAATATAAAACATCGCTTTCATAAGCATATAAACGGGTATTGTAGCTACTAGTATTAAAAATAGCATACCTAGCCGAAAAAGATAGCGGCGAACTCATTGGTTTATAGATGATGTCGTGGTATAGTAAGTATCCTTTTTCTAGTTTAGAATCTTTGTTATAGGTAATTATTTCTGCTCTACTGTGCATTTTTATACTTTGTGATACTTTGAATATCAAGTCATAACGGTAATTGTTGCGGATAATATCTGTCAAGTATTTTAGTGGTGTTTCTGGGATAGAAGTATTGGCTTCGCTGATTCGGTGGCGGTAACGAATGTACATATCTGCAGTTTTGGAAGGGGTATAGTTTATTTGTAATAACGCATCTGCTCCTTTTGTAGGTAGGTTAGCAC
>JAYUJA010000115.1:0-2076 GCA_043765495.1 Bacteroidia bacterium | reverse complement strand
AAATCCTACTAGTAGTACACTATTCGGCACTAGGTACATTCCCAAGCAAGTAAGAAATAGTATGCTTATGCCTTTTATATAACCAATAGTAGGGCTTGCAAAATAAGAATACATAGCGACAGAAACCAACAGTATACCCATCGTAAAACCTCTCGGAATGGTTATGAGTACACTATACTCAAAAGGTAAGAGTAAGAAAAAAGCTAACCAAATACTGGCAGTAAGTTTATCTATTTTATAAAATAAAAAATACGCCCCAATCAAAATAGGCATTATTCCGATAATCGTACTTACTAACGTGACAGCGGCGGCTATATCCATTCCAGCTTGTATAAAAGGGAACGCTAGCCAGCTTTCGATAGGTAGGTTATAATCTTGCCCCCAAAAACAAGGCGTTCTGATGATTCCGTTGCATAAGTCTTTGGCGATATTTAGAAATACTAATTGATCGTCATCGGTATACAAAGACGTAAAATACCACCAAACCCATAGTTTATCTATTAAAAATAAAAATACTAAAAAGTAAAAAGTAATCGTTCTTTTATTGGATAACATATTTTTGATGCACTAGGTGGCACTTTTACTACTACTATTGGTATGGATTGCAAAAATATATTTTTTCTGCTACTTTTCTGTTTTTTCTCTACTTTTGGGCTTTACTTTTATTCTCATGCACTACTATCTACGATTGATTTATATACTAGGGCTTGCTGGTATTTTGTTTTTTCTTCCTATTACTAAAATTGGTATTAGTATTTCGGCATTCGTGATGCTAGGGGCTTGGATAGTAGCCGGGGCTTGGAAAGAAAAACTACGACTAATCACTACCAATATTCCACTCGTTAGCATTGCTGGATTGTATTTACTTTTTGTGATAGGAATGATTCATACCCATAATTGGGAACACGGATTACAAGATTTAAGAATAAAACTACCAATGCTCATGCTGCCTATCGTGATGGGGAGCAGCGAGGGGTTATCTAATAAAGAAAGAAATGGTGTACTGGGGGCTTTTGTAGTGTCTATACTGCTGTGTGTGGTGTACAGCCTAGGCATTTATTACCAAGGAAATTGGAAAGATATAAGAAACATCGTACCACCACAGATAAGCCACATACATTTTAGCTACATGGTGATATTGAGTATGTATATCGGATTTTATTTTATATTTAATGTAGTGAAAAATAATTATTTCAACGCTGTAATAGGAAGTATTATTTTATTTTTCACATACTATCTATTTATTTTACAATCGTTTAATGGTATGATAGTATTTTTAGGAAGTATCGCAATGTGGCTTTGCTACCAAGCTTTGAAGCGTCCTGCGTGGCGTATTGGGTTATTGACTATTGTGGGGCTAGGCATAGGCAGTTTGGGCTACCTTTTCTACCAAGAACAACAAACATTTGTGCCAAAAGACGACCTCACACAGCTAAAAAAATATACCGCTAATGGTAGGCTTTATACCCACGAAATGGACTATCTAGTACTTGAAAACAACCATTACCTCCACATAAATACCTGCCCCGAAGAGCTAGAAAAACAATGGAACAAGCAAAGTACTATCCAATACAATGAAAAAGATAAAAGAGGCGAAGTACTCTGGGGTACACTACTGCGATACATGAATAGTAAAGGCTATACAAAAGACTCTGCTGGTGTGAAGATGCTTACCAAAGAGGATATTCAATACATAGAAAATGGCGTTGCAAATCCTGTTTTATTGACCAAAAATCCTATTAGTAAGCGGATAAATCAGTTTTTATTTGAGTATAAAAATAGAAATTACTTCGTGACGTTAAACGGCAGTTCCTTGTTACTAAAATTAGAATTATGGAAAGCTGCAACCGATATATGGCTAAAAAACTTTTGGGTAGGCGTAGGCACTGGTGATTCCAAAGATGCATTCCAAGAATACTATGCCCACAAAGAAACCAAACTAGACAAGCAATGGCAACTTACTGGTCACAACCAATATTTGGAATATGCAGTACAAATAGGAATAATAGGTTTACTAGCTGGTATTTTTGTACCTTTGTACGCTTTTTATAAACGAAAAATACTACACCATAGTAT
>JAYUJA010000114.1:0-22481 GCA_043765495.1 Bacteroidia bacterium | reverse complement strand
AGCAAACTTCGAAATGGGGCGTACATGACCATTTATTTTTTGAGAAATTCCTACAAACTCCGTTACCTAAACAGCCTTTTTTTAGTACTATGCTTACGTTGAGTAGCCATGAACCGTTTGATGTACCTATGAAAGCCCATTTTGTGGATACTGCTGGTAATAAGCAAGAAGCAATAGCTTTCCGAAATTCGGTGTACTATACAGACAAGTCATTAGGAAAATTTTTGCAAGAATTTTCTAAAAAAGAAGAATATAAAAATACCCTAGTAGTAATAACTGCAGACCATGGTGCATACTATCCAAAATACAGAGACATAGGATACGTACCCGAAAAATATAGGATACCACTGGTATTTACAGGCGGGGCATTGAATAAAAAGATGGTAGGTAAAAAAATACAAGCATTAGGTTCGCACGTAGATTTAGCGTATACACTGGCTACTATACTCAAAAAAGATGCTAAAAATGCTGTATGGAGTTGTAATCTAGCGGATACCACCCAACTTAAAAGAGTATTTTATGCTTTTAAAGAAGGCGCTGGGTGGATTACAAAAGACGGTGCAATAGCGTACAGCAATATAGACAACAAAAACTATTACATACAGGATAGTTCCAAACTAGTAGTACAACAAAAACAAGTAAAAGCATTTCTACAATACCTAGTAACGGATTTTAAGAGTAAATAAAGAAAGCTTATAAACTACTATTTTACCACCCCATACCAGGGCATTTTACCATATTACTATTTACTTTATTTCTTTTTTTGGAAGGAGAAACGTTGAATATATCGTATTTTTTAGATGCTCCACACGTTCCATAATCTTCGGAACATGGGTTTTTACAATCCTTGAAATAACCCAATATAATATTTATTCCAGCTCGTAGATGAGCGGTTTTTGCACTTTTATACCATGAATATGCCATAGCATTATCGCTCATCACATATATCTGAAAAGGCAATAAATTCACCGTTAATCCAACTCCTAGTTGTGCTACACTCCTATTTAGATAACTAGCATTGACTTGTAACTGGGCTATCTTCCACATAGTATGTACTACCGAAAAACTTGCCGATGGCTGGAAATGCGTATTATAAAACTCTCCGTATAGTAAAACATTAGCACGGGTGTTTTTAGTGAGTTTGTAATTAGCGCCAGCATACGCCCTAGTATTTAGGCTAGTAGTATAGTTTTTATTATAAAAGGTATCTACTCGCATATTACGTATCACTATATTGGTATTGTTATTGTCTTCTACTTGGTAGTAGGCAGTAGTGGATTGGCTTTTTATTTGTGCAGTATAGCTTTTCCATCTCACGAATCCAATGTCTAAAATACTAGCAGATACGGTTAATCTGTTGTCTATGGTATAGCTTGCTCCTATATCTACCCCGATACCACTATTATGACGGTTGTATAATAATGGATTATCGGTTTTGTTTTCGTATTCTTGTACAGGGCTGTCCATTAGTCTACCTTGCGGGGTACGAGGGTTGAGTATAATGCCCGAAGACTGCATATTTATATCAAATGCTCCTTCTGTATAGCCATTAGCTACTGTATTGATTAATTTTACACCTAGTTTTTTGGTATGAATATTCTCCATGCCATAGATGTATTTTACCCTTCCACCGATAAAAAAATTACAGTCTACTTTGTGGGATATTCCGATAAAATGTTCTCTATAATGCCAAGCATTCAACTGGAAATTTCCTTGTGCTTCATTGGGTGGGTTGATAGCATTGTCGGCATCTGCTACGGCTACATCTAGGGCATATCGGAACAAGGACTTTGGAAAGCTAACCCGTACACTGGCTTTTTCAGAAACCCCTGCCGTAAAATAGTTATTTCTTACGCGTAACCCAAGCATTACATCTGTGCTAGCATTAGTTACTACGTTATTATTATTATTTAATTTGCCTACGAACTGTTCCCCACTTTTTATATTATTTTGTGCAGCGTTTGCTCCTTCATTTGTCCATACATTATTATTCGCTTGTAGTATGTTTTTGTAATTAAAACCTGTATTGGCGGCACTTGCATACCCAGATGTGGCAATAAAGAAGCGGGGAAGGGGTTGTATGGCGGGGTTAGTGAGTAATACCTGCGGGTTAAAATCTTGGTTATAATTAATCAAATCGTGCTGCGCCTGTACAGCAAAGCAGTTGCTAATACATAGCAAGTGAATAAGGGTTTTCATAGTAGTGAAGGGTTTTTTGAAAGTTATACTACTATAAACGTCTTTTTGGTATAAAAAGTTTCGTATTAATGCAATAATATTGAAATATTTATAAAAAAGCTTATTCTTCCACTTCGTCTTGCATATAGTTATAATTTTCTACTACGTCTATATTCAAATAAGCGATACTAGTCGTCACTACTATAAGAGCAATAAGAGCAATGACACCGTACCCACTCGCTATATAGCTTTTGCCATCTATGTTATATGCCGTAAAAAATAGATACCAGCCTACGAACATTCCTCGTAAAGCTGCCCCAGACACCAAAGAATTACTTTTCATTCTTATTATTAATAATAGATAACACAAAACTATATTATACATTAAAAACACCAATAAATCGCCTATCTGTACTTTGCTTTGTTGTAGGATAAATAATGGAATCTGCCATATACCTTCCAAAACTCCAATCAGTATAGCACTTTGTAATAATCCAAAAGACTGTAACGAACGCATCATGAATCCACGCCAACCCAGCTCCTCGCCTACTAATATAGGAAGTTTGAAGCTATACCCACTTAATAATCCTATGCCTACAAATATTGGTACCATCACTATGGGTGATAATGGGATAATAGGTATTTCTTTGCGTGCTATGAACTGTTCAATATTGCTTTGCAAAGCTTGTATACTCTCTAATTCCATATGTCCCCAGCCAGCTAAATGTAATATACTACCACCAATGTACCAAATAAAAATACACAATAGTATATACACTACGTACCAGCCTATGACCTGAAAAAGCCAACCAGGGTTAGTATCGCGGAACGATAACCCATAACTTGCCATATCTTCTTTGTAAATATACCTTTTTAATACTACTACTGCCAGCGCAGGGCTTGCACTATACAAAATGGGACTTATCCATGTCCACATACCTACGGGGTTGAATACTAGTGAAATAAATACCACAATCCCAGAAAATAAAAAGGTAAGACCTAAAAATTGTAGGATTTTTGTAAACGAGTTAGTCATGGTTTTTTGTGTTAGAAATGTAGTGCAAAAGTATAAAAATTGTACTATAAAAAAAATATACTATATTTGCGAACTTACTATATGAAAATGAACGTATAATGCGTTATATACTATCTACACATTAATAGCACCAAGCATGAAATTAATACAATATTCGCTTTTACTACTACTCTATTTTGCTTGTGGTACTATAAAAGCACAAACTTATAATACTACCCTAGGCGTACGATTAGATAAATGGATGGGCGTGACAGTGCAGCAAAATGTATTTTCTTCTAATATTACCCTAGAAGCTATTGCACAAACCAATTTTAATGATTCGTACCTAGTTACAGGATTATTAGAACAACACCATAACCTACTGGGCAAAAGACTGAACTACTACTATGGCATTGGGCCACATATGCTATGGGAACCCCGAACCCCTACTGGCAAAGGAATCTCTTTTGTAATAGGAGCAGAAATCACTTTATTAGGGTTAAATGTATCGTGGGATTGGAAGCCTGTATACAACATAGTAGGCGGCAGTAAGCAACTTATGCACGGCACAGCACTATCTATCCGTAAGGTGATTCTGAAACGTAATAAAAGAAACAGAGGTTGGCCATTTGGTAAAAGATAGAAAATTATGCTGCAAATCTCCGTTGTTATTGTTAATTATAATGTAAAATTTTTTTTAGAACAATGCTTAAAGTCTGTGATGATAGCAGGCAAAGGGCTTCGTATGGAAATATGGGTAGTGGATAATAATTCCGTAGACGACTCACTGGACATGGTGCGAGAATTGTTCCCTAGCGTAAATATTATTGCGAATAAAGAAAATGTAGGTTTTTCCAAAGCTAATAATCAAGCTATTAAAGCATCTACCTCCAAATATGTTTTATTACTAAACCCTGATACCGTAGTACAAGAAGATACTTTCCAAAAATGTTGGGAATTCATGGAGCTACACCCAGATGCAGGTGCATTAGGCGTAAAATTAATAGACGGGAAAGGAAAATTTCTACCAGAATCCAAAAGAGGATTACCGACTCCTACTGTTGCTTTTTATAAAATAGTAGGACTAGCAGCATTGTTCCCTACTTCTCGCCGATTTAGCAAGTACCATTTAGGTTTTTTAAGTAAAGACGAAACCCATGAAATAGAAATACTGGCAGGCTGCTATATGTTCATGCGACAAGAAGCACTGGATAAAGTAGGCTTATTAGACGAAGATTTTTTTATGTATGGAGAAGACATTGATTTGAGCTACAGAATTACACAAGGAGGATACAAAAACTATTACCTTCCTACTACACAGATAATCCATTACAAAGGCGAAAGCACGAAAAAGCATAGTATAAATTATGTCTTTGTATTTTATAACGCAATGATTATTTTCGCAAAGAAACATTTTTCGCAACAAAATGCAGAACTGTTTTCTTTCATCATAAAAATAGCAATTTACCTACGAGCAGGCGCATCTTTGTGTTATCGGTTCTTACGGGCAATACTACCACCACTCATAGATGCTAGTGTAATCCTAGCAGGGTTCATCGTTATTACTAAATATTGGGAACTACGAGGCAATGGATTTAGCTACCCTCCCAAAGTCATCAACCTTATTCTACCAGCTTACACCATCGCTTGGATTACGTCCATATTTTTTGCAGGTGGCTACGATAAGCCTTCTAGTATCCGTAATGTATTAAAAGGAGTTTTTGTAGGTACTATCATCATATTTATAGTATACGCTTTGTTGGATAATGACTATCGATTTTCTCGAATACTGACCATACTAGGTGCTATATGGGCTACAGTAGCCTTAATTGGTATTAGAGTAATAGAAAAAATAGTGACTAAAAAATCCTTGAAAGCTTTTTCAGATGTTACCCATAAAAAAATTGTAATCATCGGTGGTGTAAAAGAAACAAACAGAATAGCCGCTATTATCCGACAGTCTGCTGTACAAGTAGATTTTTTAGGATTCGTGTATCCTACGGACGAATTGCAAGAAAATGACGATAATTACATCGGATATTTATACCAGCTCAAAGAGATTATCCAAATCCATCGTATCAACGAAGTTATATTTTGTTCCAAAGATATCTCTGCCCAAGCTATTATGGAACACATGGTAAACCTAAAACGCCCCGATTTAGAATATAAAATAGCACCATCGGATAGTATTTTTATTATCGGCTCTAACTCCATCGAAACTAGTGGCGAATTTTATGGCGTACCCATTAATCCTATTGATAAAGTAAGTAATAAACGTACCAAAGCCTTGCTGGATACTGTTGTAGCATTACTATTACTACTATTGTACCCGATTGTAGTATTTATACAAGAAAAACCATTAGGGTTGCTAAAAAACTGTATGTATGTACTGCTTCGCAAAAAATCATGGATAGGCTATACGAATTCTACTATTTCTACCGAAAATCTTCCTGTTATAAAAAAAGGAGTATTAAGCCCTATTTCTGCTTACAAAGATGCTAATTTGGATACTAGTATTATCCGTAATTTGAACCTTCGTTATGCAAAAGACTACCAAGTAGAAAACGACATCATGATTATATGGATAGCTTTCCGTAGATTAGGGAGTTGAGCTTTTTTATTTTATTTTATTGTGCTAATACACTTTCATTTGTACTAAATGCTAATCCGAAATAGTTATTGCCATTGAATTCAAATTCGTCGATGATATCCATTTTAAGTTTTTTAGTATGTGCTTCAAACGATCTCTTGTTTATCTTATTTATGAATGTGACACCAATGGGATACCGTTTGTTTAGCTCTATCCGCATTGTTTCGAAAAGCCTAGGAAAAAGTTCCGAGCCTCTATAATCTTCGTCAATACATATTGGTCCATACTGAAAACTATTGCTTGGTGTTATCTTTTCGGTTCTAAAATTTAATTCGTTTAATCGGCTTACCATAAATGGAAATATCGCCCATTGGGAAAAATAATCCCACGAACCTGCAAAAGTATACGCTACTATCACAGTGTTTTTTTCGGCTACAAAAAGTCCCTCTAGTGCTATTATATTTTGTATCTGTGAAATGGTAAATGGTGTAGTAACAAAGCCATTTTGTCGTTTATTTTCTGGTATATTCGTGATTAAGTATTTGCTTTGAAGTAGTATGACTGCCTTTGTATCGGTAATAGTTGCTTTTCTGAAAATCATAGAGTATTTTTTAAGAATGTGAATAAAATACGTTTATCTACACTTTTCTAAACCATTTATAGAAGTAATGGCTTTAGTTTATTTGCCCTAAAAATAATTTTTTTTAAGGCAAATAACATATAAAAAATACTTTACGCAGTTGCTCCTGCACTTGCTACGTCGTGGTCGTTTTCTACAGAACTACCCGAAACGCCTATTGCTCCAATTATCTCGCCATCTGTATTTTTAATAATTACACCTCCTGGAAACGTTATCAAGCCGCCATTACTATGTTCGATATTGAATAACGGGCCTTCTGGCTTCACTAATGGTGTAAGTACTGCTGTATCCATCGTAAACCAAGCAGCTGTTTTTGCTTTTTTGAAAGAAATATCGATAGACCCCAACCAAGCACCGTCCATTTTAGCGAATGCTACAAGGTTTGCCCCAGCATCTACTACACAGATATTCATTTTGGTATTTAATTCTACTGCTTTAATTTTTGCTTTTGCGATTGCAGCTTCCGCTTGTGCTAATGTAATATTCATTTTAGGGTTTTATTAAAAAAGATTTAAAATAGTAAATTAATCTTTATTTTCATTTTTGAAATTCCAGCCATCTGTTATAGCATAACTAAACGCTGCTGCAAATAATACGCTGACGATTCCAGCAAAATAAGGTATAAAATCAAGCATGTTTATTTTTTATTAATTAGGTTTAAGTATATTCCGAAGCATAGTATAGAAGGAACCCAAAGACCAATGAAGATCGCTTGATTTGCGTTACCATTAAAAAACAACACTTCAGAATAAACAAGAGAAAGTAATGCGGATACGAATAGCAATTTGTCAGTTAAGTTAAATTTTTTGAACATTTTTTAGTTTATTTTTTCTTACTCATAAGGCTTTTCAGAATACGCCCTGTTTTTTTTTGAAGTGGGTTCTAGTCTCCACTTTATACCCATACTACAATAGTCGTCGTAATTGTTATTACTTTTCCACTGCATACAAACATACATTATTCTTAAACACAAAACTATACCGATTTGTTTAATTCTTGTTACTTTAATTCCTATGCAATAATTTCCCAACAAAAACGTTTTTACTACACTCTTTTTCATTACTTTTGCAGCAAATATTTTTAGTTAAATTATATACTATTATTTTATGAAATTATTCTTTTTATTCTTTTTTGCTATATCTAGTATATCTATTTTTGCACAGCCTGCTATTCCTTTTGACAGTACTACGACGTTAAAAAAAATTAAAATTAGCGAGACTAGTAGAGTTGCAACCTTCATGGAAACGAATTCGCCAATACTACTAGGCATAGGATTAGGACAATCTGCTAATACTGCTTATAACAAAGGTATTGGAAGTGGTATTATTGCAGATTTAGGAATTAATTTTGGAGCATTTATCCACCCTTCCTTAAAGGTAGGTGCATTCGTAGGGTTCAAAAGTAGTAAAAGACTATTTGGAAAACCTGCTGCTACTTCTGGCTTCAAAGACAATTTTAATGCTAATTTCATTGCCGATCAAAACTTATCGGATACCAGCAGATCCGATCATTTTTCGTTAACTCTGAATAGTTCTGCTAATACTTTACTAGGTGATTATTATACTATTTATGGTGTGTTTTTTAAATATCCGAATGCTTATGCGCCGTTAGTAAAGCTGTATGCAGGTAAAAGAAGAATGGTATTCAAACCAGAAAGAGTGAATGTGAATTTTGAAGAAACGGACCGTTCCATTATTTACAAAGTGCCTATAAACCTAGGAGTAGAGATGGTATGGGAATATAAAAATGCAGGATTAGGCTTTTTTGTTGAAAAATCTTCTTACGATAATGCTACTTTGACGGATTTGCGTTTTGATAAGTTTTTGAAAAGCAATTTCTTTACCCAAAAAGATGAAATGAGATGGGGAGCTAGGTTTTATTTTTATCCTTGGGAATGGTATAGAAAAAACAAAGACAATGTATTTGGTGAAATAGATAACTAAAACCTTCCTAGTAATGATTTCACTTGCTTTTTCTCCTTGCCCTAACGATACTTTCATGCTAGATGCTTGGGTACATAAAAAAATACTTAATTATCTGCCTGTCATTACCTATATACAAGATATACAAGCACTAAACGAAGATGCACTAGCAGGTAAATACGACGTAACTAAAATATCCGTCGCTATGTACCCATTAATTCAGCATGAATACGAGCTATTACCCACAGGAGCAGCATTAGGCTATGGCTGTGGCCCGTTATTAGTAGCTACCAAGCCGTATACTTTGGGTGATATTTCGTCTTTGCATATTGCATTACCTGGTGAGTATACTACTGCCCATCTATTACTAAAAAAACTACTATCTACTCCCGCAAAAAAATCTTTTCACTTGTTTTCGGCCATTGAAAAAGCAGTTTTAAACCAAGAAGTAGACGCAGGTATGCTTATCCATGAAGGTAGATTCACGTACCAACAAAAACAATTGTATAAAATAGTAGATATGGGAGAATTATGGGAAAAAACCTACCAACTACCCCTTCCATTAGGTGTCATAGCTATTAAAAGAAACCTGCCTACGACTACAAAAAAACAAATTTATAACAGTCTTTACAATAGTATCCAATACGCGTTTCATAACCCTGAAGCGTCCGCTAGCTTTGTAGCATACCACGCACAAGAAATGGACATTGAAGTGCGTAAGCAGCATATACAACTGTACGTCAATGATTATTCGCTAGATATTTCTACAAAAGGAGAAGAAGCTATACAATTATTACTAGGAAAAGACACACAAGAATCTATCTTTTTTATCCCATAAAATTAGTACAAATAAATGGAATTCATACTATTAGCAGGAGGAAAAGGCACTCGTTTACAAAGCGTAGTATCCGATGTACCCAAGCCATTGGCACCAATCCACGGGCAACCTTTTCTAGCCTATATACTCGATAGAATACAGCTTTATAACCCTACTAAAATCGTTATTTCAGTAGGCTATCAATACGAAAAAATAATACAAGCAATAGGCTATGATTGGAAAAATATACCCATCGAATACACCATAGAAGATACTCCACTAGGTACAGGTGGTGCCATAAAAAAAGTGTTAGAAAATACTACGCTACAAAATCCCGTTATACTTAATGCAGATACGTATTTTGAATGCGATTACCAGCAGTTAATCCATTTTCATGAAAAACAAAATAGTACTGTCACTATTGCCCTGAAACAGATGTACGATTTTAATAGATATGGTACGTTGATGGTAGATGAAAATAATACTATTACAGCATTCATAGAAAAAACCTACCAGCAAAGTGGTACTATCAATACAGGAGTGTATAGCATAAACAAGGCGTTTTTTTTGGATAAAATGAAGGATAAAACAGTTTTTTCTTTGGAAAATGATTTTTTTGAAAAACAAGTACACAACAACCTTTTCAAAGCCTATACACTGGACAAAGAAAACTATTTCATAGATATAGGAATCCCAGAAGACTACCAAAAAGCAATGGATTATTTTGCAAATAAAATCAATGAATCTGAATAGCAGTGACGATATTCTCCCCAAATTCTTCTTGTAGTATTTTTAGATATTGTTCTTTGTATATAAAAAGCTGCTGGCGAAGAGGCGCAGATAATATGTAAACATGCAATATTTTTTTGCCATAATATACATCGGTTGTTTGGTCGTTAATAGCCGTTCCAGCAATCTCCCGCCATCGCTTACGTATCTTAAATGCTTGGTATTCAGATTGTAATCCACTAGCTTTTAAAAAAGCCGCAACAGTCCCACCTATAGGTTCTTGGTTGTATTTCATGTTTTTTTAAAAGCAAATAGTAAAAGCACAAAGATAGACTTTTGAATAAATGATACGCAAAATATTAAAATTATCTTTTTGCAAATCCTATCTAAAATATCATTACCTTTGCGCAAAATTACACACTCACTTATTAGTACTATGGAAACTACGAACACAATGCCCAATTTTTTTAACCAATGGTTAGAAAGTCAAAAAAAGATAGTAGATACTTTTACACAAAGCTCTTCTGATTTTCAGAAAAACTGGAATGTAATGAATCCTACTGCTAATCCTGTAGCTGCTGCTGCTACCAACCCGCAAGACGCTTACGGGCAAATGTACCAACAATGGGCAAACAATTGGATGCAACAAAACCAACAAATGACGAATAATAGTTGGAACGAGTGGTTACAAAAATCGTATCAACCTATCCAATCTATGTGGAATATATCGCCTTCTACTACTAGCTGGTTTAATACAAACTCTACACCAACGAACTGGGTGGCTATGAACGAATGGTGGATGAATCAATTTCAAAACATCACTACTACTCCACTGCATACTCCTAATACTACCGATATGTTTTCACAACTATTCGCTGGAAAACAACACCAAGCACAGTTAGCAGCTTTGTATGCACCTATCTGGGAAGCAATGCAAAAAGATATGTCTTGGGATAAAATAAAAGAAACATTGCATACCGAAAATTATAAAAAAATGATAGACAATATGTTTGGCTGGTTACAGCCATCTAATTTGCAACAAGGATTTGATTGGATAAATAACCTAGCAAAATCGACTAATAATCCATTTTTAGGCAATCAAAGTACAGAATGGCAAGCTTGGTGGAATACTACTTACCCACATATTTCACAAGGATTGCACGGCGATATGAGTTCTTTCTCTGCTATGCAAAAACAAAATATGGAGACTTGGAACAATAGCATGTCCCCATTCATGAAATTAGTGAACGATCCAAAAGAAAAACAAAAATTAGAGATAATCCAAGAATTATTACAAAACTATACTACCTATTCCAGTAAATTAGTAGAAATACAGAAAATAAGCTATACTACTGCTCAAAAAGCTTGGGAAGATGTAACAAAAACAGCTTACGAAAATTTGAAAGATGGTAAACAATATGCCGATTTTAATGATTTTTACAAAGAATGGAGTACTGTAAATGAAAAATTATTTATAGAAACTTTTCGTACAGAAGAATACGCAAAATTACAAAACGAATTAGTAAATAACTCACTAGATATGAAACAACTAGTTTCTAGCTGGTTGGAATTGAATTTTGCTAATTACCCAGTAGCTTTACGTTCTGAAATGAATGAATTGTACCAAATTATCCACGATTTACGCAACGAAGTACGTTCTCTAAAAAAAGATAACGAAAAGAAAAACAACGCTAGTGTAGTAGCTTCTGTGAAAGAAGTGGTAACAGTAACACCATCACCAGAGCCAACTCCTGTTGTAGCAGCCGCACCTTCTAAAAAGAAATAATTCGTATCGCATTCTATACACCATTTTTATAGATTAAAACAACAGGCTGCCTAATTTACGTATTAGGCAGCCTGTTTTTCTTTATAATGTATATAATGCTATTGTGTTGGTATATATTATACTGTTTTAGTAGCAAGGTATCTTTCTGCGTCCATAGCTGCCATACAGCCCGTTCCTGCCGCTGTTATCGCTTGACGGTAGATGTGATCTTGGACGTCTCCAGCTGCGAATACGCCAGCTACATTCGTTTTTGTGCTTCCAGGTTCGGTTATCAAGTAGCCATTTTCGTCCATATTTATTACACCTTTGAACAATTGGGTATTAGGTATATGCCCTATTGCCACAAAAAATCCTTGTATAGCTATTTCTTTTTCTTCTTTGGTGATATTGTTCAGTATTCGCATGCCTGCTACTTTTTTCTCTCCCATTATTTCTAATGTCTCATGGTGAAATAGCATTTCTATATTCGGTGTATTCAATACCCTGTGCTGCATTGCTTTGGAAGCTTTCAACTCTCCTTTGCGTACTAGCATGTATACTTTGCTACACAGTTTTGCTAGGTAAGAAGCTTCTTCACAAGCAGTATCTCCACCACCTACTATTGCTACTTCTTTTCCTTTGAAGAAAAACCCATCGCATACCGCACACGCAGAAACTCCAAAGCCGTTTAAGCGTTGTTCGGACTCTAATCCAAGCCATTGTGCAGATGCCCCAGTAGATATAATTACGGTATAAGCTTCTATATTGTATTCATTGTCTACTAATGCTACGTGTTTTCCTTCTACGAAATTTATTTCCATTACAGTGCCATACTTCATTACTGTCCCTAGTCTTTCGGCTTGTTTGCGAAAATGATCCATCATTTCAGGGCCTTGTATCCCATCAGGGTAGCCAGGGTAGTTTTCTACTTCGGTAGTGATAGTAAGCTGCCCACCTATCATCGCCCCACTCACTAGTATAGGGTGTAAATCTGCTCTTGCTGCATAGATAGCTGCTGTGTAGCCTGCTGGTCCTGAACCTATTATAAGGCATTGTGTTTTTAACGTGTTCATAGGTAATAAAATAATTATAGGTGTAATAAAATTGGTAATTCTTCAAATTGTAAGCCATCAAAATTGCCCGAACTCATCATAAGTAAGCAAGTATTAGTATAGTCTTGTTGTGTTAAAAAATCTAATGTTTCTTGCAAAGAATTGGTAACGAATAAGTTTTCTTTATGAAATGCTTCCTTTACCTGTTCCGTAGTAATAGCAGTTAGTTTTTTGTGTGCGATAGTATGCGGGTTGAAATATACTAATGCTATATCTGCCTCATTCATGCAGTCGTTGTATTGTTGTAGGAAAGTAGCATTCAAACTACTGAAAGTGTGCAATTCCATACAAGCGATTATTTTTTTATTGGTAAACTGTTCTTTTGCCGCTGTGATAGTCGCTTTTAGTTTAGATGGCGAATGTGCAAAATCTTTGTAGATAACGGTGGATTCATTTTTGTATACTAATTCTAATCGCTTTGCTGCTCCCTTAAACGAAGCTATAGCCTGTATAAAATCTTCTTCTTTTACCCCTAATTCACTGGTAACTAATTGTGCTGCTTGTATGTTTTGTAGGTTATGCTTACCAAATACTAAAATCGGCGTAGCTTGTTGGTTTTTATCTAGTAGATACGTTTGCCCATTTTCGTCTATGTAATGTGGATAGGTAGTATACGGCGTTTTTTCGATTGTATTGGTATTTTTTTCGGCGAGATTATCCAGTGCTACATCTTCTTTACAATAAAATAAACGACTATCCGCCTGCAATGTATGTATGAATATATCAAACTGCTCTACATAGTTTTCCCAAGTAGGAAATACGTTAATATGATCCCAAGCTATACCACTAATAACCGCTATATGTGGCATATACAGGTGGAATTTTGGGACTCTTTGAATCGGAGAAGCCAAATATTCGTCTCCTTCTATTACTATAATGGGCGCATCAGACAGTTTTACCATTGTATCAAACCCTTCAATGGAAGCACCTACTAAATAGTCAAAATCATAATGCAATTGCTTCAATACATGCAGAATCATGGAAGTAATACTTGTCTTGCCATGGCTTCCACCTATTACTATTCTGGTTTTGTTTTTCGACTGTTCGTATAAGAAAGCTGGATAAGAATAAATAGTTAATCCTAATTCTTGTGCTTTTAATAATTCAGGATTATCTGCTCGGGCGTGCATTCCTAGTATTACTATATCTATATCTGATTGGATATTATTACTATCCCAACCCATAGTAGCGGGTAATAACCCTTTAGCATAAAGTCGAGAATAGGAAGGTTCATTAATTTCGTCATCAGAGCCAGTAACTTGGTATCCTTTGCTGTGCAATGCCAGTGCTAGATTATGCATAGCACTTCCTCCTATGGCTATTAAATGTATTTTTTGCATAAATTATTTGGTATTGTTAAATTAATGTTGTTAATTGATTATTTAATTTTAGAAAGAGTAATGTAAGTGATTTTTCTAGCATATGAATTTGTTTAGAATAAGACTTAGTTTTTCGTTTAAACCTTGCTAAATAATGCCTTATTCTACTATTGTAACCTTCGACTGTGAATGTTTGTGCTTTAGATTGCATATGCTGTTCAGGAGGAACAAATTCTGTATAACTTTTCCAGTAATCAGAATAAACCACTCCTGTAGCTTGCTTTTGTATAGCTTGCCAAAGCTTCTTTCCTGTGGCAGTTCCTCTACTTCCACATACAAAAGATAGAAAGCGTTTTCCCAATCTATCTACTGCTATCCAGATCCAACAGTAGTTTTTTTTGAACCAATATAGGTATGTAATTCATCTAACTCAATAACTTCCACCGCTTGGGTACTAGAAACTAATGTAGCTTCTTCGCCCCATTTCTTTACCCATTGATAAACCGTTCCATAGCTTATTTTCAAAACACGACCTATGGCCCGAAAGCCCATACCTTCTAAATATAATTCTAAAGCCATACGCCTTGTTTCTGCTGATTTTACATCCGATTTCTGCACTACACTGTAACGGTAATTACAGTTCTTACAGCGATGACGAGGACGCTTGTTTGCAAATCCATCTTTAGTAAAGTTACTACAACTACATTTTGGACAATTCATAGTACTATTTTTTTTACAAATATACAAAACTACAACAATTTAACAATACCAATTATTTATCTAAACTATTAAAAAAGTATATTACATTCTATCTGGTACTTGAATACCTAATATTTCTAACCCATCTTTGAGTATAGTAGCTGTTTTGCTGCTTAATCCTAAACGGAATGCTTGTAAGTTTGTATCTTCTTCTTTCAATATAGGACAGTCGAAATAAAACTGATTGTACAAATGTGCTAGTTCATACAAGTAGTGTGCTATTATCGCAGGGCTTTTGCCTTCTGTAGCTTCTACGATGGTTTCGCCATACACGTACAGGTGTTGTAGGAGTGCTTTTTCTTTTGGGTGTAAAGAAATAGTGCTTGCGTCAAGTGTTTGTTCATTCGTAGATTTTCGTAAAATAGACTGGATACGTGCATAGCTATATTGGATAAAAGGTGCTGTATTCCCATCAAAACTTATGGCTTCTTCGGGGTTATAAATCATGCTTTTTAATGGGTCTATGCGCAGGATAAAGTATTTCAATGCACCAAGTCCGATAGTTCTATACAATTGTTGTAACTCTTGACTACTAAAATCTTTTATGTTACTTCGTTCACTAGTAATAGTTTCGGCTGTTTTTATCACGTCTGCGATTATGTCGTCTGCATCTACTACTGTACCTTCTCTAGTTTTCATTCTGCCAGTAGGCAATTCTACCATTCCATACCCAAAATGATAGATAGTATCCCACCAGTCGTATCCTAGATGCTTGATAATTAATTTTAGTACTTTGAAATGGTAGTTTTGTTCATTCGCTACTACATGGATATATTGGCTGGCGTGCAGCTCGTTGTGTCTTTCTATCACTGTACCAATATCTTGCGTCATGTATACGGCAGTTCCATCTTTTCGTTGTACTATTTTGGTATCCAAGCCATCTGTACCCAAATCGATGAATACAGAATTATCCTCGGCTTTTTGGAACACATTTTTTTCTAACCCTAGCTGTACGCATTGCTTTCCGAATAGATAGGTTTGGCTTTCGTAATATGTTTTATCAAACCATACTCCCAAATCTTTGTACGTAGTTTCAAACCCTTCGTATACCCAACTGTTTAGCAATTCCCACGTAGCTCTTATTTCTGGATTTTCCATTTCCCATTCCTGTAGCATTATTCGTATCGCTTGCATCAGTTTCGTTTTGTCCAATGCTTTTTCTTTCTCTACTCCTTGCTCTACTAATTCTTGTATTTCTGCTTTTAATTTTTGTTCAAATAATACATAATAATCGCCTACTAGATGGTCTCCTTTTATGCCAGTAGAAGCAGGAGTAGCTCCTTCTCCGAATTTTTGCCACGCATACATGGATTTACAAATATGTATCCCTCTATCGTTGCACAAATTCACCCGTTTTACGGTATGCCCTACTTTTTCATACATAGTAGCCAGTGTAGCCCCTAATAAATTGTTACGAATATGCCCCAGGTGTAACGGTTTATTGGTATTAGGAGAAGAATATTCTATACAAATAACAGTAGGAAGTATTTCTTTTGTTTTTATAGCTAAAGTATCTTCTAATAAAGTGCTTACCCATACCGAATCGTGTAGCTGTATATTCAAAAATCCTTGTACTATATTGTAGTCTTTTACAAGCAAAGAAAGATTACTTTTTAGATAATCCCCAATAGCCTGCCCAATAGAAACAGGAGACTGCTGGGTAGCTTTAGCCGCCGCAAAACAAACAAAAGTATACTCGCCTTCAAATCCTTTTCTAGTAGGTTGTAATACAATGGTAGTAAGTATATTATATGTATGTTGGTATTCAGCTATACAATTAATTATCTGCTGTGTAAAAAGTTGATGGTTCATTATGATGAAAAACTAGAATCCTAAAAAGCTGCAAATTTACTATTCTCATACATATACTCCAAATATATTTAAGTATTGTTTCAGTAAGAACTAAATAGTTAATAGTGATTTATTTACCATATTTACGATAATTTATAGAAAAAAGCATTTTTACATGAACTATTTTGCTTTTTTATTGTACCTTTGCGATGAATTTCATTTATACACAAATTTTAATTAACCTCATGAACAATCTATCTTATTTAGGGATTAAAAATCCTAGCCAGATTTATTGGAATCTTACCCCAAGTGAATTAGTAGAGAAAACTATTAGTGGTAAAATGGGCACTTTAACAAATACTGGTGCATTGGCTATCGATACAGGAAGCTTTACAGGACGTTCGCCAAAAGATAAATTCATTGTAGAAGATGCTACTACCAAAGATGTAATATGGTGGGGAGATGTTAATTTTCGCTTATCAGAAAGCAATTTTGAAGTTTTATTAGCAGATATGCTAGCCTACACTGATGCAAAAGAATTGTATGCTAGAGATGCTTATGCTTGTGCAGATGTAAATTACCAAATCAATATACGCGTAGTGACAGAATATCCTTGGTCTAATCTGTTTGCTAATAACTTGTTTATACGCCCTAGCCCAGAACAATTAACTAGCTTCGCACCTGATTGGCACATTGTTTGTATCCCAAGTTTTGAGTCTAATCCAGCTGTTCATGGTACGCGTCAAGGTAATTTTACTGTCGTGAATATTACTAAAAAAATGATACTAATCGGTGGTTCTGCTTATACAGGCGAAATCAAGAAAAGTATCTTTACTATCTTGAATTATATCTTACCCCACGAAAAAAATGTTTTATCCATGCATTGTTCTGCGAATGTAGGAGCAAAACAAGATACAGCTATATTCTTTGGTTTATCAGGAACAGGCAAAACTACTTTATCCGCCGATCCCCAGCGTGCTTTGATTGGTGACGATGAACATGGCTGGTCGGATACTACTGTTTTTAATTTTGAAGGAGGCTGCTATGCAAAATGTGTAGACCTAACCCAAGAAAAAGAACCCCAAATATTCAACGCTATACGCTTTGGTGCTTTGGTAGAAAATACGAATTATGTAGAAAATACCCGTGATGTAGACTATGCTAATATCGCTAAAACTGAAAATACTAGAGTCGCTTACCCTATCGAGTACATTGATAATGCATTACTGCCAAGTGTAGCGGGTATCCCTGAAAATATATTCTTCTTGACCTGTGACGCATTTGGAGTGTTACCACCTATATCGTTGCTTACTCCTGCACAGGCGATGTACCATTTTATATCAGGCTATACTGCCAAAGTAGCAGGTACAGAAATGGGAATTACCGAACCAACTCTTACGTTTTCAGCTTGTTTTGGAAAAGCATTTTTACCATTACACCCAACGAAATATGCTACTTTACTAGGCGAGAAATTAAAAAAACATGAAGTGAAAGTATGGCTTATTAATACTGGCTGGTCAGGAGGTAGCTATGGAGTAGGCAGCAGAATGAAACTATCCTACACCCGTGCTATGATTACAGCTGCCCTAAACGGCGATCTGAACACCGTAACTTATGATACATTACCTGTTTTTAATCTACAAATACCAACTACCTGCCCGAATGTACCTACAGACTTATTGAACCCTCGTATCACTTGGCAAGATAAATCTGCTTATGACAAAAAATCCAATGAATTAGCTGCTTCGTTTGTAAAGAATTTTGCACAATATAGCGATTTTGCTAATGAAGAATTACTATCTGCTAACCCTCAATTAGTGAACGTAAACTAAATAAAACTTTATAATTACTTTGCTTTTTTATTAAAATAATAAACCCTACTAGCCTGTCTTTTAATAAGCAGTGTAGTAGGGTTTATGTTTATAAACACATAGAAAAACCACCGTCCAAATAAATAGTTTGCATAGTGAGTTTTGTAGTATAATCCGAAAACAATAAACTGCATAGATTAGCACAATCCTCGGCAGTAGCATTCCCTAATGGAGAAATTTTTTCAGCCTGCTCGTATAATTCTTGAAATCCTTGTATGTTTTTACCCGCAGTAGTCATCGTTGGCGATTGAGATATAGCATTTATACGTACTTTATTGTTTTTACCATAGTAATATCCAAAATGCCGTACTATACTTTCTAGTAAAGCTTTAGCTTCTGTCATATCGTTGTAATTAGGTAGGATACGCTGTGCAGCTATGTAGCTCAATGTAACCACACTTCCTGCATCGGATAACGCATTTTTTTGGTAGCAAGTCTGTAATATTTTATGCAAAGAGATGGCAGATATATCCAACGTTTTTTGCATAAAATCATAATTTATATTGGTATAAGGCTTTTGCTTACGTATGTTGTAAGACATTCCTACTGCATGTAATATAAAGTCTATTTGCCCGCCAAAGTGTTCTTGACTTTTGTCTATTAATAGTTCTATATCTTCCAAATTACTCACATCACAAGGAAAAAAAGGAACATTCAACTCTGCGGCTAAATCGTCTATTTTACCCAATCTTTGCGCTACCTCTGTATTCGTTAGTACTATACTTGCCCCTTCTTGGTGGCATTTTTGTGCTACCTTCCATGCGATAGAATCTGCATCTAATGCCCCGAATAGTATGCCTTTTTTATTTTTTAGTAACATATAGTATAGATAAATTAAGAATTATTAATGAACAATCATTTTTTCTACTGCGTTGTACAAGTAATTAGGAACTAATTTTCGTTTAATCAAGGACTCTCTATGAATTAATTTTTCTTCCTCCTCTTTTTGTCCTATATGCTCTTTTATTGCTTGCACCGAGATACTGCCAGCTTGGTACTTTGTAACCCCTACAATCGTATTTTTATTGCTGATATAGTCGTTTATCTTTTGGTTTTGGCTATCTTCTAGTGCATCTTGTAACCAGCCCGTTTTTATTGCTTCTAAATAACCGCCTACTGCTTCTATCTTTTGGAAATAAGTATACGCATCTTTTACTAGTTCATGGGTGATATGGTCTATGTAATACGTTCCTTCTGCTACATCTAGTTGCTTATGTATACCGCTTTCATGGTAGACTACTTGGGATAAATTTCTACTTATTTCGTTCGCATCTACACTACTATCTTTGGTACTAGAAAATACATCATACGGCGAGATACTCACTGTTTCTACCCCAGCTATGGTAGCTGCTAGTACTTGTATAGTACATCGGATTATATTATTTTCTTTATCGTTGCTGGTATAGGTATTGAGGGAAGTTTCGGCAAAGAAAGGAATCGTATAAGGCGTATCTTTGGGTTCATATTTTTGTAATACCATATCTATCAATAATCTATACGCTCTTATTTTTCCTATTTCTACAAAAAAATCATTTCCTATAGCCACTTGCAAAGCCAACTGATTCGCTATGGTATCCACCGAAACTTTTCCTTTTAATTGTCTTATATAATCCACTAATATAGCTATACTTATCCCCAACTCCTGTACAGCAGTAGCCCCCGAATAGTGGTACAACGTACTATTTATAGTTAAGGTTTTTATAGTAGGATGTATAGTATGCATAAAAAGCATCGTATCCGTGAGTATAGCCATACTTTCGGATAATGAATGCGGAAAACTACCATCGCACAGCGATTGTGTGAATACATCGTTATAACAAGCTATGTGTAAAGTAGAATTTTTATCTATTTTCTTTATTTCTTCTGCTACTAAAAACAAGCAAGCAACATTATCTTCACTAGCTTGTAGGTGTAGGTGGCAATAAGGTAATTCTATCCCTTGCAGCAATTTAGCCCACGCACCAGGCTGATAAATATCTATATTACAAATAGTAAGCATAACACCATCTGCCCCTTCTTCTAATTCTGATAACGCTTTTTTATTCGTTGCTACCACATCAGTAGTCACTTCTATACAAGCCATAAAAGCCCAAGTATTTTGAGAAGAATTAGCAAATTCGTCCTTACTCGGTTGATAACAAGCAATAGAAATAGGTAGTATCCCGTCTTCTTTGCTGAAATAAATAGGTATTTTTAAATCTTCTTGCAGAACAGCTTCTACCAATGTTTGTATATCCGATTTATCTTTGTTTTCTTTTTTTAGCTGTGTGAGCCAAGCAGACTTTGTTGATTGAAATTCCATTGTAAAATAAAGCAAATAATGCCGCAAATATACTAAAAAACATGAATAATAGTAGCATATTCTAGGCATAATAGTTAGTGCAAAAGTATGTTAGTTATTTCTATTTCTATTATAAATAATTATGAATAAGGTATTTAACCTTAAAAAACGATTTAGTGATTCATATTGTTTTTTTTCGTATATTTGACATTAAATATATACATTATTAAATTAATATGAAATCAATTAATACTATTCTTGGTTTGATAATAGCTTTTGCTAGCTCTCAATTTACAGCCCAAGCACAATGTCCAGGGTGTACAGTGGATAATACTTGTACTTCTACTAGCTATAAACTATGCCCTCAAATACTTCCCGATGGCACACAAGGAAGCCCCTACGGTGAAAATATAACCGTATTCGTAAAGAAAACTTTTTTCTACGCAGGAGCAAACAGCGATATTACCCTAGAAAAAATAAAAGTAGTAAGCCTTAGCGGTTTGCCTTTTGGACTAAACTGGCAGACCAATGTAGCCAATAACGAATTTGCACTACCCAATGCAGATAACAGATATTGCGTACGTATATGCGGTACACCAGTACAAGCAGGCAGCTTCGTAGTGACCGTAAATGCCCAAGCCTTCGTTACTGCTCCTACTAGCCTTATACAAGACATTACGTTTGAAGTACCTATTACTATTCTCCCTTCACAAGGCGGGAATACTACCTTCGGTATGCAACCAAGCAGCGGCTGTATGCCTATCAATGTAGCTTTTACGAATACTATACAAAGTAATGGCTACGTACCTACTGCTACTACTACAGGATTTACGTACCGCTGGAATTTTGGTAGTGGTGCTACTTCTACTGCCGCTAATCCACCAGTAAAAACCTATGCTAGCCCAGGAGATTTTCCAGTTACTTACCACGCTACTATCGATACAGTAGGCTTCAAACTTACCTCCATCAAAATACAAGCTATTAACTGTACCGATGGACCAGCAACCCATAGCCTAGATCAAGCTCCTTTTTTCTATTCGGAAGCTAAACCTGAACTATATCTAAAAATATGGGATAACTTAGGCAACCTAGTATATACTACCGAAGCAAACCCAGTACGAGTAGATTATGACCCTTGGTTTCAAGGAGTTATAAACCCTCTTCCGTATACTTTCCCTATACCAGATATACGCCTTAAAAATGCTATGTATACCTTACAAGTAATAGACCAAGATGGTGGGTTAGCAGCTTCAGATGATAATTGTATTAATAACAATGGAGATGACCCAGCTAGCTTAACCTTTATCCTACCACCTAATACTTCCGATGGATTTGGAGAGCGTATCATATCCCGTACACAAGGTGGGCTTACAATAGAATATACTATCAATAAACCAGTACTTAACATAGATGTAAACGATACAGTACGAGTATTCCCATTACCTACTACGCCACTAGTGAATAGCAATCCAGCAGATGGAGAAATATGCGAAGGCGAAAACATACTATTACTTACTAGTGCCGTAGCTGCTGGTTATAAATGGTATAAAGATAACGCAGAAATAGGAGGAGCTAGCACCAATCAATACGTACCTACTACTTCTGGTAGCTATAATGTAGAAGTATTCAATACCCAAGGTTGTACCAAAAAATCTTCCAGTGTACCAGTAGCTATACGTCCTATCCCATTAC
>JAYUJA010000113.1:0-2088 GCA_043765495.1 Bacteroidia bacterium | reverse complement strand
GACCTAGGAAAAGATTTGGTTATTTAACACCTAATGAAGTATATTTACAAAAATTACAACAATAACAAAAAGTTGCATTTATTACTTGAATCCACCTTCTTACTTCTGCTAATCCATTTTTACCAAAATGAGACACACTTTCGTAGATGCAGGGAATAACTTCTTTTCCTGTTTTATCTACAAAACCATATTTACATTTTATTCCTACTCATGCCAATCCTTCTGAAAAAATCCCTACACAGTCGTATATAATAGGAATTACTACTGTATCATTTTTATCCACAAATCCCCATTTATTGTCAAGTTTTACCCTTACTAACCCCTCTGAAAAAGTTCCTGCATTTTTGTATTTACAGGGTATTATTTCATTTCCATTTTTATCCATAAAACCATATTTATTCTCTCTAGCCATTTGTGCCATTCCTTCCGAGAAGCTATCCACATATTGGTGAATACAGGGTATTATTTCATTTTCATTTTTATCTATAAAACCATATTTATCGTTCTTATTCACGGCGGATAATCCTTCCGAAAAATCCTGCGCGATGGTGTAGATGCACGGAATCACCTCTTTTCCAGTAGTATCTATAAAACCATATCGTAAGTCTATCTGCACTTTTGCCATTCCTTCCACAAATGTATAGACATAGTCGTAGATACAAGGTACAAATATTTCAGCTCCTTTGGCAATATAGCCATGTTTATTATGTTGCGTTATTCGAATAAAACCCTCTTTTATGTCATTTATTTCATCGTATATACATGGTATTATTTCTTTTCCATTTTTATCCATAAAACCATACTTATTATTCTGCTCGAAAGGGTATAAACCTCCTAAAAGAGCGAAAATAGTATCGTATACAAATGCAGTTATCTCTTTTCCACTCATATCTATGAATCCCCATTTATCGCCAATTTTTACCGCTGCTAGTCCGTCCGCAAAATCAGTCGCATCAGCATATATACAAGGTATTACTTCTATTCCAGTAGTATGTAAGAATCCCCATTTATTATTTCGTATCACACTCGCCAATCCTTCTTCAAAAACATCTATGCAATCGTAGATGCAAGCAACGAATATTTCGCCTTTATCGTTAGTAAGTCCGTATTTATTATTTTCGGTATTTTTAAGTAATTGATACATAAATGCTAATAGATTTTTGGTAGTACGAGGTAATATTTCAAAAGTAATAAAAGTCAGAACATATACGTTATTTATTTGTTGTTTTTATTTGTAATAGTAAAAAGAAAAAATCTACTTTTGCTACGTATTCAAAAAATCTCTACAACTTAAAACATATATGGCATTTATTTCCAAATTTCCTAGACAATCTATCTCCATTCAAACCGAAATCGTACTTCCTAATGATACCAATACTCTGGGCAACTTAATGGGTGGGCGGCTACTCCATTGGCTAGACATTATCGCAGCAGTAGCAGCTCAACGGCATTGCCAGCGGGTAGTAGTCACTGCCGCAGTGAATAATGTGTCTTTTGACCAGCCCATACGCCTAGCCGATATAGTGACCTTGAAGGCACAAGTATCCCGTGCTTTCAACTCCTCCATGGAAGTGTACGTAGAAGTGACGGTAGAAGATTTCAGCACTGGCACCAGCAAGCGATGCAACGAAGCCATTTATACTTTTGTAGCCGTGGATCAGCTAGGAAACCCTATTCAAGTGCCGCCTATCGTGCCAGAAACAGAAGATGAAAAAAAACGTTTTGATGGTGCTTTACAACGTCGTCAATTGAGCTTGTTGTTAGCAGGTAAAATAAAGCCTGCGGAAGCTACGGAACTTATTGCATTACTAGAAAGATAATTATTTTTTTGTAAAACAATTGTGATAAAAAAAACGTATACAAAAAATTAACTATTGATTATCTACTTATGAAATACAGATATATATATTTGTTGCTTATTTTTAGTATGGTAGGAATAAGCAACCTACTAGCCATACAGCCTAGAGAACGTTCTAAATTAGAAATTGATTTAGAGCCAAAAATTTACACTTCGTTAGAAGAAGCATTAAAAAATCCAGAACAAGTACAAATAATGGATTTATCAGGGCAGGAGATAATAGTATTACC
>JAYUJA010000112.1:0-22572 GCA_043765495.1 Bacteroidia bacterium | reverse complement strand
GCTTAAATGTGGTAAAATATATTCCATAAAATCACTATACGAAACATAAACAGGTAATTTATTCATAAGACGGTTTTAAAGCAAAGATAATAATTTTATAACTAAACAAGCCCGATGGTAAATAGTAGAAAAAACTAAATGAATTACGCTTTATAGGCATACTTTCATCACTAAAAAGACATTTTGGTACGCTTTTTTATAAAATTTATGGTACAATAGAATATTCCCAAAATAGCGTAGATATGTCTGCAACTATTACAGGAACTGATGAACAACGTCCAACTATTTACGAAGAAGGGGAGTTCGTGAACTTCTCCTCAAATTGAGAATGTTTTTAGTTTGTTTATTAGCAACAGTCGTCTTGCTTTAATAAACCCCCAAAAATTATCAAAGTTGTAATTGTCAACTGTTGGAATAAAATGTCTCTCTTTAAAGTTTTGGTCTCTACTTGCAAACCAAGTTTCAAAATCTTCTGCACTTTTTTCTCTATTTTCTGTGTCTGTCAATAATTCCAAGTTTAGAATGCAGTTAAAATATTTTTGATATTCAGCAATTTTATCTGTGTCGTATCCACGTTGCTTCAACTTTGCAGTTGTAAATTCTGATTTTGGAAAAATGTGGTCTTCTTCAAATTTCTTTCCTTTCCAATCTCTGTCAGGATAAAGTAAAGATTGAATTAGGTAACTATATTTCGTACTATAATTTGTTGCTAATAAATTGTCTATTTCTGTATCGTTAAAAGATGGTTCAATATTCAATTTCTTATTTAGTGCTTCGTATGGAAAAACTGAATGTTCCGTTTGTTCATTAATTACATCTTGTAAATTTTTCAAAATAGTATCTGATGAACCACCAAAGGCATTTTTTAGAAGTGTAATTATTAACCATTTTTGAATTATGATTTGATTTGTTACATCTCTCTTGTCTGTTGAGTCCACAAAATTCTTTTTGTTCAGTTTGGCTAAATAAAATGCAATTGGAAGTAAAGCAATTTTTGCAACAAGGTTCTTGTCGTTAAAGCCAAACTTGCTTACAAGTGAAATCGTATTTTCAATATTATCTTTAATATTTTCCCAATTATTTTCTATTTTTTCAAGGTTTGTTTTATTGAAATTTTTAACCTTGTATTGAATTGACAAACTGTCTGTAAGATATAAACTGCCTTTCAAAACAAAGTCTTTACCAAACGAATAGCCACTTCCAATAGAATTTATACTGTCTGTAAATGAATGGATTTCTTCTCGTGCATTTAGATTTACCCACTTTGCTGTTGCTGTTGAAAGCAAAATGTCGCTGTATTCTAATTTTACACCACCTGTATTTGCTCTAATAAATGCTTCAACAACTTTGTCGTAATCCTGTGATTTTTCCTCGTAATAATTTAAAAGTCGTGATGTGTGAATACGAGAATGTAGTCGTCCAATATGAGTATTGGCAATGTCTTTTTGGTCTTCTGTAAATTCGGCTAATTTTGACTTAATATCTTTTTTGGCATCTTCTGCATCGTCAAAATTTAGAATGTCGCCAACTAAATACCAATATTGTGGATTTGTATCTTTTAGATTTGGTTGGTCATTGTCCCTAAAAGTAAATTGATAAGTCAATTCTTCTGGGTTTTCACTTTTAATAGGTGGTTTTAAAATGTTTAAATACAATTTTGTTTTATGCCAACTATAATAGAAATAGCGATAAGAACCTTTTAGACCCAAAAGCAAAGAAGTTAAGCGTTGTTGTCCGTCAAGAACCAAATAAACGTCTTGATTAATTCCTGCTAAATTTGCTTCTTTATTGTGTGGCTTTTCGCTGTCAAATTCTCTTAAAAATTCGTAAGCTGTCCATTCGTTTTTATTTTCTTCTTTGATTTTCCAAAACAAGAATGTGCTAATAGGAAAGTCGCCCATTATAGAATCAAAAAGTTTTTCAATTCCGTAAGTTCCCCAAACATACTCTCTTTGGATTGCTGGTAAAAAAGTCGTTCTATTCAGATATTCAGTAACAACTTCGCTAATTGTTTTTGGTATATAACTCATATTTTGTCTAATGTTAAATGTTTGTAGGGTGTCTTTTTAGAATAATAGCTAATGTTAAAGTATTTATTGCTAATAAAGTATAAACCTATTCTCTAAAACAAAAAATCCATTCAATAAATTTATTAAATGGACTTGTATTTTATTTATTCTGCAAAAAGGCTTTCTACGAATTCTCTTCTATCAAAAAGCTGTAAATCATTTATTCCTTCTCCTAAACCGATGTATTTGATGGGGATTTTAAATTGATCCGAGATGCCTATCACTACGCCCCCTTTGGCAGTGCCGTCTAGTTTGGTGAGTGCTATGGCGTTTACTTCGGTTACTTGTATGAATTGTTTAGCTTGTTCTATCGCATTTTGTCCTGTAGATGCATCTAGTACTAATAGTATCTCGTGTGGTGCACCTGGCAGTACTTTTTCCATCACTTTTTTTATTTTTCCTAACTCATTCATTAGGTTTACTTTATTGTGTAGCCTTCCTGCGGTGTCTATTATTACTACATCGGAGTTACGAGCGATGCCCGAGCTCACGGTATCAAAAGCCACAGAAGCGGGGTCAGCATTCATGCCTTGCGATACGATGGGTACACCTGCACGTTCGGCCCATATTATT
The DNA here is from genome assembly GCA_043765495.1 of Bacteroidia bacterium. Taxonomy (GTDB): domain Bacteria; phylum Bacteroidota; class Bacteroidia; order JAYUJA01; family JAYUJA01; genus JAYUJA01. The sequence continues at coordinate 19,930 of JAYUJA010000112.1, read as the reverse complement.
AGTTGGTCTACTGCTGCTGCTCTAAATGTATCTGCAGCACCAAGAAGCACACTCTTGCCGCTACTTTTGAATTGGTGTGCTAGCTTGCCGATGGTAGTAGTTTTGCCTACTCCATTTATCCCCACTACCATTATTACGTAGGGAGTATCTTGGTTTGGGATTGCAAATGCTTTTTGATCTGCACTTTTATTTTCTTCTAATAGATTTATTATTTCTTCTTTTAGTATACTATTCAATTCTGAAGCGGTAGTATATTTATCTTTCGAAACTCTGCTTTCTATTTTATTGATTATCTTGATAGTAGTCTCTACTCCTACATCGGAAGTGATTAGTATTTCTTCTAAATTATCCAGTACTTCGGCATCTACTTCTGACTTGCCAAATACTGCTTTGGTGATTTTGCCAAAAAAACTTTCTTTGGTTTTTTCTAACCCTGCGTCTAATTTTTCTTTTTTTTCTTTGGAAAAGAAATCAAAAAAGCCCATACTTATTGTATTATTAATAAATTAAAAAGCAAAAAGCTCCTTTCGTAAGAGAAAGAAGCAAAACCAAGATAGTAAAAACTACTATTATCTTTTAGATAAAAATTCTTTAGCTGCATCCGTTGGCATGATTTCTTCACGGAAAGTATACGCACCTGTTTTATTAGATCTTTCTACTTTGATGATTTTTGTATAGGTAATGCCTTTACCTGTTTTTAGGGTTGCTACAACTTTCTTAGCCATGATTCAAAAATGTTTTTATTATTTAATTTCTTTGTGAATGGTATATTTCTTTAATACTGCGTTAAATTTTTTAATTTCTAAACGCTCTGGATTGTTTTTTTTGTTTTTTGTAGTAATATATCTTGAAGTACCAGCTACTCCAGATGTTTTATGTTCTGTACATTCTAATATTACTTGTACTCTACTTCCTTTCTTTGCCATGATGTAAAAATATAATTATAGGTATAAATTTCGTGATGCGTAAAAAATTATTGGGCTGCAAATATACTATTGTTTTTAGTATAAAAAAACTTATTTTATGCTTTTTTATTTTATGCTTGATTATAAATCCATAATAAGAGCCAATACGGTGGATTATCGACTCTTATTCATGGATTAAAAAATACTGGAAAGCTATTATTTCACTACTATTGGAGACAAATCGTATGCTCCTAGTTTTACTAATTCTTGTATACGATCGTTTATTTCTTGTTCGGTCAAGTTTTGCGTACGTTCGGTACCAAATTTTTCTACACAAAAAGAAGCCATTACAGTAGCGTATGCCAATGCACGTTTTAGGTTTTCGAAAGATATATCGTCTGTTTTTGCCAAATATCCTGCTAGTCCGCCTGCAAAGCTATCGCCTGCACCTGTTGGGTCGAATACTTCTGCTAATGGCAATGCTGGGATAAAAAACACTTCGTCTTGGCTAAATAATAATGCTCCGTGTTCTCCTTTTTTGATTACTAAATTTTTAGGCCCTAATGTTAGTATTTTTTTAGCTGCTTTTACCAACGAGTATTCTCCAGATAGTAGGCGAGCTTCTTCGTCGTTGATAGTCAATAAATCTACATTTTTTAACGCTTCCAATAAATCTGGTAATGCTATTTCCATCCAGAAATTCATCGTATCCAAGATAATGAATTTAGGGCGTTTGGTAAGTTGGTTTAGTACTTTTTGTTGGATAATAGGCATTAAATTTCCTAGTAATAAAAATTCAGGCTCTCTGGATCTTTCTGGGATTATTGGGTCGAAGTTTTCTAGTACATTTAGCTGGGTTTCTATGGTATCTCGGGTATTCATATCGGTGTGGTATTTACCTGACCAAAAGAACGTTTTTTCGTCTTTTTTTATTTGCAGCCCTTCTATGTTAGCGCCACGTCTTTGCAAATCTTCTAATACTTCGGTTGGGAAATCTCCTCCTACTACCGATACTAGATCGATATCTTTGTACAAATAAGAAGCAGCTAATACGATGTAAGTGGCAGCACCTCCTACAATTTTGTCTACTTTGCCAAATGGCGTTTCTAGGGCATCAAAGGCTACTGTGCCTACTACTAATAAACTCATAGTTGGGGTTGGAAATAAAGAATAATAAATGTGGTTGCAAAAGTAGGTTATAAATATATTTCTAGCAAACTAATTTTCACCTTTTAGATGAATTAACGCAAACATTGCATAATTAATACAGTCAAAATAGTTCCCATCTACTCCTTCCGAAATAATAGTATGCCCGTTATTATCTTCTATTTGCTTTATTCTATACAATTTGGTGAGTATAATATCGGTAAAAGAACTTACGCGCATACTTCTCCAAGCTTCTCCATAGTCGTGGTTTTTTTTGCTCAGTAAGTCCAATAGTTCGATGTATATTTCTTCGTGCCATTGCGTAGCCTCTTCTACGGATATAGCCAGATTAGGGTTTTGTGCTTGTTTTATCTGAATCAATGCAATGATGCAATAATTAATAATACCCATGTACTCCGAAGCTATACTATCGCCTACTTTATTTTCATTGGTTTCTTCGAGTGTACGTATTCTTTTGGCTTTGATAAATAGCTGATCTGTAAGCGATGACAATCGGAATATACGCCAAGAAGTGCCATAATCTTTTAGTTTGCTAGTGAATACTTGCTTGCATTCCTTGTAAAGAATATCAAATTGTTGTACTGTTTTTTGCATATAAATATAAGTAATGATTTAAAAAATTCTAATGAATAAAAAGATTACAAACCCGCTAATTGTTTTAGATCCAACGCTAAATTACCAGAAGCCATCACCGTAGAAAAAACTTGTGGATAATGCTTTCTCAATTCTTTTATAAATAAAATATACGGCATATCCGCAAAGTTTCCATAATCGTGGACATAGGTCATGTATTTATTTCCGTTAGGCGTATACTCTTGAAATATACAATCCTTATCTGCTTGAAAATCGATAGGTGCTACCCCTAGTTTATGGCAAAGTGCGGCATTGAATGCAGGCGTATATTTTATCCATTTATCGTTTAAGTACAATTCGGCTGCACCATGAAACACCAATAAGTTCGTACCTAGTACTTTTTCAATGGTTTCGGTAGCGATATGATTTGTCACGATATAAAAACTTAATCTGCTAGGGATATTTGCAGCCCTGGCAGCAGTGGCTAGTAGTACGGCTTTCTCTACACAATAGCCATAGTCACGGGTAAGTAGGTGGCTAGCTTGCAGTGCTTCTCTATTTAGGTTTAATAAATAAGGATTATATTGAAAATCGTCTCTTACAGCATAGTATAGTGCTTCCGCTTTTTGTGTAGGCGTAGTACAGGTTTTTATTTTGTCGTTCGTATATTCTATTACCCTAGGATTATCCCTATCCAAAAAATAGGTGGCAGCTAAATAAGGAGAAAACATATTAAATGTATCAAAAATTCTTGACAAAATTATAAAATTCTTGTATCCTACTTATAATTATTTTTATATCTACTAAATATTACCTACCTTTGCAATCATTTATTTCTTTTTATACCATGAAAAAAAACTGTATTCAATTTACGACAGGAATAGTTAGTATGCTACTAGGTATTTTTGTATCTAATGCCCAGATTGTTCACCAAGAGTCTTTTGAAGGAGGACAAATACCTGGAACCTGGCTTGCTCCGCTAGCAGGATTTGATAATCAGTGGGACGTAGTACAAGACGGTACTAACCCTGACCAAACCCCTCATACTGGTAGCTACCAAGCTCGTTTTAATTCTTATAGTATATCCTCTGGCGAGTCACAAATACTAGTAACGCCTAGTTTTGACTTACGAGGAAGAGATACCAGTACTGTAAAAGTTTCTTTTTGGCTGTATAGAGATGACTATATTTCTTACCTTACTAATGCTGATAGGGTAAATGTATACATCAACACCAGTAATACTCTAACAGCAGCTACTTCTTTGGGTACAGTGCATCGTTCTATTGCGCTTGCTCCAATAGTGACTAGTGGCGGCTGGAAAAAATACGAATACGTTGTTCCACCTAGTTTCAATGGGATACAGAATTACCTTATACTAGAAGGATATTCTGGTTACGGAAATAGAACATTCGTAGACGATGTACAATGGACAGAATACCTAGGCGCTTGTATTGGTAATCCCGTAGCAGGGGTTTTGAGTAGTGACCTATCCGATGTAAATAAAAACGATACCATCACACTAACAGTAACTGGCACTACACAAGGAACGCAAGTGATAGAATCGACGAATAACCTAGCATTGCCTTTCAATGCAGTAGGTATCGGCAGTGGCCTACAAACAGTACCAGCGTATACCAGCAATCAATCCGTAGATACTTTTTATTATAGAATAAAGTCCAGCTCCCCAGGTTGTGTAGATGCTCTTTCGGATACTATAATGGTAATCGTACGTATCCCACTAGGAGAAGCTTTTGGAAATCCTATTGTAGCAGGAAATAACCCAGTAAACTATAATAATACCCAGAATACTGGTAGTTTTTCAAATGACTATACCACTAGCTCCACACCAGGTGGCATAGACGCAACAGATGGTAACGATATATTTTATAAATTTACTTTAACAGACTGTAAAGTAGTAGAAATAGGACAGTGTAACACTATTGAATCTTTTGGAGCGTATGTTCAATTATTGGATAGTGCAGGCGTGAATATAGCTAGCGAAGGCTTCAATTGCCCTTCCAATGGTGGTGGATATATCAAAAAATTCTTACAAGCAGGTACGTATTATGTAGTAAGTGAGCTATCTAGCGAATTTAGTACCCCAGGAGATCTTACTTTGACTATCAACTGCATAACCCCATCTGCTAGAATCACACAAGGCGATACTGCTTACCTACCAAATGCCAATGCTACTGTGAACCTTACTACTACTACCAACTTTACTGGTGCTGCAGGTATGACTTCTAGTGTGACCCCTACTTATAGCTGGGCAAATGCAGTGAATCCTGCTGTCGTATTAAGCTCTACTGCGAACTATATCGCAGATACTGTTGGTAGATATATCCTTACTGTAAAAGTGGGAGACTGTACCTATACAGATTTAGTAGTGGTATCTATCCCAGTTTGTACTTCTGCGGCGATTGCTGGAATCATTAGTTCTAACGTGATGACTACCTTCCATGGCGATTCGGCTCGTTTAGTACTACGTAATTATTTAGGAAATATACAATGGCAACGTTCTTACAATAGTACTTTATTTAGCTTAATCCCAGGAACGAACGATACTATCAATGCTGTCACCAATATCGCAACTACTGCAACTAGTGATACCGTTTATTTTAGAGCAGCAGTAAACAGACCAGGCTGTACCGCATTATCGTATAGTGATACCATCATGGTAATAATAAATGAAAGAGTAGGAGACAGATTTACGAACCCTATACTAGTAGGTTTGAACCCCGCTAATTATTTAGATACACAATACTTAAAGCATTTTAGAAACTTATACACTGCTACAAGTACACCAGGAAACGCTAGTGCAAAAACTACCAACGATATTTTTTATAAATTTACTACCAATAAATGTTTTGTATTAGAAGCAGGACATTGTAGTACTTTCCCATCTGGCGATAGTTATATTCATTTATTAGATGCAACAGGAGCGAATATAATAAATCAAGATTATGGTTGCAATAGTAGTTTTGACTTGGCTTCTGTCAACCAAGTATTACCAGCAGGTACTTACTATATCGTCACCGAATCAGGTAGTAGCAATACTTTACGCCCAGTAACAGCTATCAACCTGCTATTGCCAAGTGTAACTATTGTACAAGGCGATACCTATTCCTTCAATACCCCAACAGCTATACTAAACGCTAACTCTAATATCCCAAATGTAACCAATCAATGGACAAAAGTAGGGCAAGGACCTTTACAAAGTAATGCAGACGGTACTATCACTATTACAGAACCAGGTACGTATATTGTAAGCACAAACGGCTGTTCAGGAGTAGTAAAAGATACCGTAGTAGTAGTAGAGCCTACATGTGCCACTCCGCTAGTAGCAGGGATTATTAGTTCTTCATTAGCAAGTGTACCAAGCAACGATAGCGTAAGATTAAGCTCTGTGAACCAAACAGGTACTTCGTATTGGCAATATTCGTACGATGGTGTGAATTATATCCCAAGTACTTTCCCTAATCTAGCTGCTGTAACTGCGAATCCAGTAATCAATGGTTCTAATTATATAGATACTATCTACTACCGATTAGTGAGTTTTACACCAGGCTGCCAGCATAGGTATTCTAACGAAATAGGCGTAGAAATTACAAGCAGAACAGGAGAAACTTTCTTTAATCCTATTGTAATAAATAATCCTACCTCGTTTACTACTACACATACTCCTAACGATTTTGGTGATAATTATAATAATATTACCAGTCCAGGACAACCAACAGCAAGCTCTTATCCTGACATATTTTATAAATTCACGTTGAATAGTTGCCAAGTACTTACCATAGGTTCTTGTGCTAGTGTTGGTCAAGGTGGCTTTTTTAGTGGTGTAAATTTGTTTTTATTAGATAGTTATAGAAATTTAATAAAAGAAGACGGTAATAGCTGTAGTAGTGGTGAGAATGGTCAAATATCAGAAGCATTAGGCGCTGGTACTTACTATCTAGTAGCGGAGTACGACCCAACCACTTATACAAGTATAGTGCTAAACTTTTCGGGATCTGTAGCTACTGCTTCTATTGTAGAGCCTTCGCCACTAACCCTACCAGTAGGCGGAACGGTAGACGTAAATACTACCAATAATTTTGCATCGTTAGGACTAGGAGCGAACTATCCTGTATTTTACAATTGGGTATATGCTGGTAATAGTATAGCTACTACGCCAAGTATCACTGTAAGCGATGAAGGTATGTATATATTCGAAGCTACCCTAGCAATAGGTTGTACTATCAAGGATACCATTATCACCGAAGATTACCTAGCAATAGAAGAATTAGATAATAATAGTTTTGCATTTTACCCTAATCCTGCTACGGATAAGCTAAATGTAACGTTCAAAAATCCATTGATTCAAAATACACGTATCCAAGTGATAGATTTAGTAGGAAGAATACTAGTAGATATGCCAATGCTAAAAGGAGACGAGAACTTAACTGTTCCCACTTCTACACTAGCAAACGGGCTTTACTATATCCAAGTTACTACTTCTAAAAACAAGTACACTGCTCCATTTATTAAACAATAATATTCCGTATGAAAAAAACACTTGTATGTCTTACATTATGTACTATCATAGGGTTGGTAGCGTGTAAGAGTGATAAAGAGGAAAAAACGACGATTACCCCTGTAACCTGTGTGACTACTACTATGAGCTATGCTACGCATGTAGCGCCTATTATCGCTAATAAATGTACGAATCCTGGTTGTCATCTTACTGCTAATGCTGGTAATAACAATATAGGACTAACTACGTACGATGGCGTGAAAGCTGCTACTGTAAGTGGAAAACTAATCGGAGCAATAAACCATAGTGCTGGATACTCTGCTATGCCATCTATCGCAAATAAAATAGAGCAATGCAGTATCAATCAAATAGAAGCTTGGAAAACGCAAGGATATACTCCATAATTATACCATAAAAAGCTGCCTTAAAAAGCAGCTTTTTTTATTTTATAGCGTGTAGTTTTTTAAAAATAAGTGGGTAGTTTTTTGTTAAAATAAACTATTCAATACCCAGTTATTAGTAATCTTTGGGCAGCTTTTAAGCCACATTTTTGATAGGTATGGTATGCTATTGCTGCTTTATTAGCTATACTCTTATTATCTTCATTATTACACCATGCTTTAATAGCTGCTTCGGCGGTATAGGCTTCGGCGGACATCAACCCTGTGCTACCAACTACTAGTATACTATTTAGTTTTTTTAGGTGTGGAGAGAAATATTCTCTACTAATACAGGCAAATACCATTACTGGTTTACTGGACTCCCATTGGGTACGTTCAGGAGTTGGTACATCAAAATCCATTAATCCATCATGCCCTACGTATACTACTAAATCTGCTGCCCCACCAGCTTCCAACGTAATTTTGGGAAAACTTATTTTGAGGCTATCTTGAAATGCCGCATATTTCAAAAATTGTTCTATACTAGTAGCAATATATTTGCCATTGTAAGCATCTGCTATAATATATGCATTAGAAGAAGAGTGGTAGAATATGCATCTTTCTAATAGCAATGTATCTATGTATTGACTTTGAATTAATTTCCAATCTTTTTTAGGAAGAAATGATTTTATACCATACCCACAACCCCAATATAAGTTAGTAGCTGGATCTTGTCCATTCCCTATTTTACTTGGCACAGGTACTATACCTTGGTATGTATTATCGCATAGTGCTACTACGATATGTATTACTTTTGCTTTTGCGTACAGCGATGTTGCCCATAAGATAAACAGGAATAAAGAAAATAATTTCATATAATTTCGGTGTTTTTTAAATGAAATTTTTGTAAGTTTGTTTGTATTAAAAAAAGCCTTCTAATTTCTATAACGAAAAACTAGAAGGCTTATAATAAGCTACTGAATTTATTTTTTGATTATTATTTAAATAATAGGAGGAGGTAATGGTGGTGGTATACTTGTAAATATGCTTGCTAATTCTGGCATTTGGGACGCTGCTGTCCAGTTAGTCATTCCTTGTTTCCATACTAATGTATCTTTGGTAAAAGAGCCATTTTTTAGCATTCCTTGTAGGGTGTTACTGTCAAATGGACCTTGTTGTTGTCCGTTGATAGCTACATGAAAGGTATTCTGTGTAATAGGGGGTGGCGTTCCTGGGGTATTCATCATGGTATTCATTTGGTTGGCTACATTGTTACCCATCGCCCATTGTGCTGCTGTATTTCCTATACCACCGCCATTAGATGCCATTTCATCTACGGAATTTGCTACTTGGAATTGTGTAAAAGTATTTAGGTTACCTATCACTCCCATACTAGATCGTTTGTCTATCATAGCTTCTACTTCTGGTGGTAGGGATATGTTTTCGATTAAAAATTTTGTAATATCTAATCCAAGTGGCTGGTATTCTTCTTTTAGGCGTGGGGTTAGTATTTTGGAAAACTCATCTAGGTTCGCTGCTAGGTCTAGGGTAGGAACTTTGGAAGCTGCTATTAAATTTGTAAAGCGAGATATTAATAAATTGCGTAGGTGTTCAGTAACTTCTTCGGTATTAAAATTATCGTCGGTACCAGCTACTTCTTTAATAAAAGCGATAGGATCTACCACTTTGAAGGCATAGCTACCAAAAGCTCGTAGACGTACTATTCCCAGTTCGTTGTCGCGCATGGTGATAGGGTTTTTGGTACCCCATTTTTGGTCTAGGAAGTTTTTGGTGTTAATGAAATAGACTTCTGCTTTGAAAGGGCTATTGAAGCCGTATTGCCAAGCTTTCAGGGTAGTCATTAGGGGCATATTTTGCGTTTCTAATGTATAGGTTCCTGGCTGGTACACATCTGCAAATTTGCCTTCGTTTACAAATACTGCTATTTGTGATTCTCGCACTATTAGTTTTGCGCCGTATTTTATTTCGTTATTATAACGATCAAAGCGGTACATGATAGTATCGTTTGTACTATCTGTGAATTCGATAATGTCTACAAATTCACCTTTAATTTTATCCCAAATTCCCATAGTTGTAAAATAAATTAAGTAAAGGAAAGATTAAAGCACAAATATACTACTTTATTTCAGGTATTTACAAATTCTTTGTGGTATTTTTATACAAAAAGCTGCCTTGTGATGGAGGCAGCTTTGGGGCAATAGTATGGTGGAGGCATTTAAGCCATTTTACGAACGGTTTGTATTTTTGCAGATCCTTTGCTTGTTTTGCCTGCTCCTGCTGTGGTATTAGAAGTAGCTTTGTTTTTGCTGGATTTATTGTCTGTTTTTAGGTCTTCTAGTGCTGCTTGTGTTTCTTGTGTTTCTTCTTCTTCGGTAGCTTCTATTAGTCCTTTTTCTACAAGAGAGTTGTACCAATTGAATACTTTTTTCATATCGGAAGCGTATACTCTATCTTTATCGTAATTTGGTATTGCTGCTTCAAACATTTTTTGCAGTTCTTTGGCATCGCTAGAGATAGCTATTATTGCTTTATTATTACTAGTATACAGTGTTTCTAGTATATCTTTTAGTAGTATATTATCTCCATTATTGGTATAGATACTAATATCGGATAGGGTACTTACTTTACTTGTGGATAGTACTACTTCTTTTTTGTTGGTAGATAAGTTTTCAGCAAGTAAGCCTTGTGGTGCTTTGGATAGTGCTTTATACAAGCCTGATTTTCCTGCTATATGGATAATTCCAGTTAAGTTCATCGTTATAAAATAAATAAAGGTTGAATAATAGTTTTATAATTAAGCTTGTAGTACTACGCCTAGTACTTTGGCTACGGTAGCACCTATGTCTGCTGGGGAGTCTACTACGTGGATACCGCATTCTCTCATTATTTTCATTTTAGCGGCTGCTGTATCGTCTGCGCCTCCTACTATAGCTCCTGCATGTCCCATTCTTCTACCTGCTGGTGCTGTTTGTCCTGCGATGAATCCTATTACTGGTTTGGTGCTATTTTCTTTTATCCAACGGGCTGCATCTGCTTCTAGCGATCCGCCTATTTCTCCTATCATGATGATGGCTTCGGTATCTTCGTCGTTCATGAATAGTTCTACGGCTTCTTTGGTAGTAGTGCCGATGATGGGGTCGCCTCCTATTCCTATTGCGGTAGATATTCCTAATCCTGCTTTTACTACTTGGTCGGCTGCTTCGTAGGTAAGTGTACCAGATTTAGAAACGATTCCGATTTTACCTTTTTTGAATACAAAGCCTGGCATGATTCCTATTTTTGCTTCTTCGGGTGTGATGATACCTGGGCAGTTAGGGCCTATTAGTCTGCATGTTTTGTCTTTTAGGTATTCTCTTACAGCTATCATATCTTTGGTAGGAATACCTTCGGTGATACATACTACTAGATCTATGCCTGCGGCTGCGGCTTCCATGATGGCGTCTGCGGCGAATGCTGGTGGTACGAATATAATGGATACATTAGCGCCTGTGGTAGCTACTGCTTCTGCCATTGTATTGAATACGGGTTTTTCTAAATGTAATTGTCCGCCTTTTCCAGGGGTCACTCCACCTACTACATCTGTGCCATACTCTATCATTTGAGATGCATGAAAAGAGCCTTCGCTACCTGTAAAGCCTTGTACTAGGACTTTGGAATTTTTATTTACTAAAATAGACATAATAAATGAAAGTATATAATTGATTATTGATGATTGGTGTAGTGCTATTTTACTTTTTTGGTAGTTCCGTCTTCGTGTTTGAATAAAGTAAAGTAGGTATTTTCAAATCCGTGTTGCTCGCTCATTCTTTTGAATAAAAACCCTGTATTGATACCATTTTCGAATGGCTTATCGTTTGCGCAGTAAGCAAAGTTTTTGCCATATTTCAATAAGTTTTTCATGAAATAATACGTTATATCGTATCCTTGGTAGGCTACACTAGTAGGCTCGGACATGTATTTTTGGGTGATTCTTGCTTTGATGGAAGATGTAGCTGCATTGCCACTATGAAAATAATTTTGATCTAAATAATGGAAGTTAATTTCGCTTAAGTCTTTGCTATTTATTTCTTTGATGGCGTTCCATTTATTTAATCCCAAAACTTGAATAACGGGGATAGATAGAGAATCTTGTTCACGGGCACTTTTGTATCTTTTTATGCTATTTATCAAGGATTGTATTTCACTACTAGCGGAGGAAGTGGATATAATCAGATTTTTGTCGTTTGTTTGTAAGTATTTTGGTAGTTGTTCTATGTTGTCCATAAAAATAGTTTGGTAGGCTATTTTTTCTTTTTTTAGCTCGGATAGTAAGTATTTGTTTACTGCTCCTTGTACGCTAGAATCTCTTCTATTGGTAGGATTTATATAGATGATATTTTGGTTTTTGAAATTCTGTTTGATGGTATTTGCCATTTCTATTAGTTCTGCTTGCTTGCTTGCGGTGGCTTTGAATACCATCGGATTATTTTTTATACAAGCTATATTGTCAGAAAATGGGCATACGATGGGGATTTTATTTTCTAGTGCAAAAACGGCTACCTTGGAGAAATCAGACGCATACAATGGTCCTACTATCAAATCCATTTCTTGTAATTCGGGTTTTTGGAGGATAGTATTTATTCCGTCGTGGGTATCGTAGAAATATACGTCGGAACTCATTGCCTCTTGTTTTAATTCTTCGATGGCTACCATTGCTCCTTGGTAAAAATAGTAAGCACTTTTTGCTTTGCTAGTGAATCCGCTACCGAGGTCAAAGGGTAGAAGAATTGCTATTTTGAATGTTTTTTCGCAGCTTTGTTGTTTTGTAATTCCTTTACAGTCTATTCCTTTTATAAACTGTATACAGGCTTCTTGTTTGGATTTGTCTATTTCTATGGTGAAGGCTTCTTCTTCTTTTTCGGGTTTATCAGTGTTTACTTTTTTGATAGGTTTGATACTATCTTGTTGTATATTTTTTTTGATTACAATTGGAGTTTCTTGTGGTACTTCTTTCTTCACTTTTTCTATTTCTTTCTTTTCTACTTCTTTTACAATAGCTTTTTCGGAAGAGTTGGTATTTATTTTTTCATATTCTTCTTGGGTGATTACTATTTTCACTACATCGCCGATATCTAGTCTAGTTTTTTGTGCTAGTGCGGAGTTCAGTTGTTTTAATTCTTCAATGGTAGTGCGGTATTTTTTAGCAATAGTAGAAAAGTTTTCCCCATTTTTTATAGTATGGTGAATGGTATTCGTTCCTGATTTAGAAAGGTATACTTTATCTGCTAGTTGTTGTTCTTTTATTTTTTTTATTTCGGCGGGTGTTTTTTTAGGAACTTTTAGTTCTTGGTCGATGTCTAATCCTTTTGCAGCTTGGGGATTAAGTTTTATTAATTCTTCTACATCGGCGTAGTACTGTTTGGCTATGATGGACAGGGTTTGTCCAGATTTTACTTTATGGGTAGTATATTTAGAGCTAGGTTGAGCTGCTAAATTAGTATAGCTTAATAATAATAAAGCAATTGCAAGTATATATTTCATTGAGGGTGTAAAAAATTACTTTTAATGCTGCAAATATACATTATTTTCAGAATTACGCATTAAAAAATCTACTAAATACTACTTTTGCTGTATATAGTTAATTGAAATCATTGTGAGTACCTAAAAAAACAAGCTGCCTACATACGTAGACAGCTTGTTTTTTTATATAATTTACGATAAAGAGGTTTTTTGAACATTTATTTTTATTTCTTGTTTTTCGGTATCTACGTCTACTTCTATGCTATCTCCTTCTACTACATTGGCTGCTATGATATATTCGGCTAGGTTATCTTCGATGTGTTTTTGGATAGCTCTTTTTAGCGGTCTTGCTCCAAAGTTTATATCAAACCCTTTTTCTACGATAAAATCCTGTGCTGCATCGGTTACGCTTATGCTATACCCCATTGCTTGTATGCGTTTGAATAATTTTTCTAGTTCGATATTAATAATTTTTCTAATTTCTGGTTTTTCTAGTGAATTAAATACGATTACGTCGTCGATACGGTTTAGAAATTCTGGCGAGAAAGCTTTTTTAAGTGCGGATTCTATTACTCCTTTGGCTGCATCGGTAGATTTTTCTTGGCGGGTAGCGGTATTAAATCCTACTCCTGTACCAAAATCTTTTAGTTGTCTTGCTCCTATATTAGAAGTCATGATGATGATGGTATTTTTAAAATCTACTTTTCTACCTAGGCTATCCGTTAGTTGTCCATCATCGAGTACTTGTAGCAGTAGGTTGAATACGTCTGGATGTGCTTTTTCTACTTCATCTAGCAGTACTACGCTGTATGGTTTGCGGCGTACTTTTTCGGTTAGTTGTCCACCTTCTTCGTATCCTACGTATCCTGGAGGCGCTCCTATCAATCTAGTTACTGCGAATTTTTCCATGTACTCGCTCATATCTATTCGTATTAGTGCGTCTTCGTTATCGAATAGGTATTTTGCTACTACTTTTGCTAGTTGTGTTTTGCCTACTCCTGTTGGTCCTAGGAATATAAACGAGCCTATTGGGCGATTTGGATCTTTTAGTCCTACTCTATTTCTTTGTATGGCTTTTACTACTTTGGATACTGCTTCGTCTTGTCCTATTACTCTGCCTTTTAGTTCTTCGGTCATCTTACCTAGTTTAGACAGTTCGTTTTGGGCTACTTTTTGTACTGGTATGCCTGTTATCATTGCTACTACGTCTGCTACATCTTCTTCGGTCACTTGTTTGCGGTTCATTTTAGCTTCTTTTTCCCATTCTTGTTTTGCTCTATCTAGCTGTTCAAACAAGTTTTTCTCGGTATCTCTTAATTTTGCTGCTTCTTCGTATTTTTGACTTTTTACTACTTTAATTTTTTCTGCTTTGATGGCATCTATTTTCTTTTCTATGTCTAGTATTTCTTGTGGTACTTGTATATTCGTGATGTGCGAGCGTGAGCCTGCTTCGTCTAGTGCGTCGATGGCTTTATCGGGTAATTTTCTATCGCTGATGTATCTTTCTGTAAGTACTACACAGGCTTTTATAGCTTCGTCGGTATAGGTTACGTTATGGTGATCTTCGTATTTACTTTTTACGTTATTGAGTATTAGGATAGTTTCTTCTACGGTGGTAGCGTCTACTATTATTTTTTGAAAACGTCTTTCTAATGCTCCATCTTTTTCGATATATTGGCGGTATTCGTCCAGTGTAGTAGCGCCGATACATTGTATTTCGCCACGTGCTAGTGCTGGTTTGAACATGTTAGATGCGTCCAGAGACCCTGATGCACCTCCAGCTCCTACGATGGTATGTATTTCATCTATAAATAAAATAATATCGGTAGATTTTTCTAGTTCATTGAGTACAGCTTTCATACGTTCTTCAAACTGTCCGCGGTATTTTGTGCCTGCTACCAACGAAGCTAGATCCAGTGTTATTACTCTTTTATCGAATAATACACGGGGTACTTTCTTTTGTATGATGCGTAGGGCTAATCCTTCTGCGATAGCAGATTTTCCTACCCCAGGATCTCCTATGAGTATTGGATTATTTTTTTTGCGTCGGCTTAATATTTGGCATACCCTTTCTATTTCTTTGTCTCTACCTACGATAGGGTCTAGTTTGTTATCTTCTGCCATTTTGGTTAAGTCTCTACCAAAATTATCTAAAACTGGAGTTTTAGACTTGGATTCTGATTTTTTGGACGACGAGGCGCTATAAGAAGCGGCATCTTCGTGTTCGTCTTCGTTGGCCTTGTTGTAAGGCGTGGTATTACCTGGATAATTATTGTCTACTAATTCTTTCACGGTATTATAGTTAATGGTATAGTTTTGGTTTAATAGTTGCGTTACAAGATTATCGTCATCTTTTAGGATAGCCAATAATAAATGTTCTGTACCTATTTGCTGGCTTTTATAAAGGGTAGCTTCTAGGTAGGTTAGTTTTAGTATTCTTTCTGTTTGTTTTACAAAAGGAATCTGATTAATGGGGATAACCGCTCCATTATTAGGTTTTACATTTTTTTCTATGTCTCTTCTGAAATCGATACTATCCACGCCTAATTGGTGCAGCATATCCATTGCTTTGCTTTCATTTTCTCTTAATAAGCCTAGTGTAATATGTTCTATTCCTACAAAATTATTGCCAAGGCGTAGTGCTTCTTCACGGCTATAGCTTATAATATCTTTTACTTGTTGCGAAAATCGGGCTTCCATACTATTAAAAATTTAGTTAAATAAAATAGGGTTTGTAACATATTTTGTGCCAATCGTTATGGATTAGTCAAAATGGCAGTATTAGGGTTGTTTTTTTATAAAAATCTTTCTTGAATAATTTTTATAGTTCCATCTATTTTTTTGCTTTCTACTGCTTCACCTATGGCTTTGAAATCCCAACCTTTGCCTGTGCGGTATAGCTTGCCCATAATCATGGATACTGCTCCTGCAAATTTATCTTCGGCGGATAGGTTGAAGGTAGTTAATACTTCTTGTACTTGGTTTTTATTTCCTTGAAATATTCTAATTTTCGAATAGGGGATTGTTTTAAAATCTTGTCCTTTGTAGGAGTTTAGGAAGAAAACAATTTGTTCTACGTTGGGAGCTATTCGAGTAAGGTTTATTTCTATTATTTCGTTATCTTTTCCGTCGTCGCCGTTGGTATCGCCGCTTAAGTCATCGCCACTATGGCGTATAGCGGCATCTTTGGATACTAGATTACCGAAATACACGGTATCTATTTCTTTTTTTGCACCAGTAAAGCAGGTTACGCTACCATCTAGGTCTACGCCTTCGTTATTAGAGATTAATCCGAAGAAGCTTTTTTTCTGGATAGCGCCCCAGTTGAGTCCTATACATACTTGATCTAGTGTTTTTCCGTCTTTTTCTAAAGAAATAGTAGCTCCTTTGGTAAGGTTGATGCCTATTTTTTTGTCTAATGATATGCTCATAATATTAATTATTAAATAATAAACGCAAATGTAGTATTTATTTTTTACACAACGAATTTCTCTATTTATTTATTACAGTAATAGTACCTTTATATTCCGCTTCGGCATTTAGCTGTAATACATAAAAATATACGCCATCGCTTAAGTCTGTAGCTTTCCAGTCGTTTTTATACGGTGAGGATTCGTATACTATATTTCCCCATCTATTATAAATAGTCAATTTATTGGTAGGTATTTTCTCTAAAAAATCAACTATCCATGTATCATTTTTACCATCTTCGTTAGGGGTGATGATATTTGGTGCGTTGCCTATCACTATCAATGGAAGGCTTAATGTATCGTTGCAGCTAGTGCCAGCGTTGATGATGTGGGTAATCAGATGCTCGCCCACAGGTGCATCGTTATAGTTGAAGGTAGCCCCGTTGGTAATGCTAGTAAGTTGCCCATCGATGAGCCAAATATGGGTATAGCCTTCTTGGTTTTGGGTAGCAGTGATGATTGCTGTTTGCCCTTGTAATAAGTATGCAGCTGGGGCAATGGTGAAGTTGTCGTCGAGTGTAGTTATGAGTAAGTTGGTGGTAAGAATGCTATCACAACCATAGGAATTTTGTAATACGTCGGTATAGGTTCCTGCTACAGTCTGATTAGCTCCACCAGCGTAGTAACTTTTTCCTGCACAGATGGTTACGGTAATAGAGTTGGTAGTGCTGTTTTTTACTGTAAGATTAATAGTAACAATGCTATCACAGCCTCCTATACTTGTATAAATACTTTGGTAGATGCCTGATGTGGTATGCCCTTGGTAGCTTTGCCCTTGGCAGATGGTTTTGTTTTCGGCGCTAGTAACAGCCGCAACTACTTGTAGCGACGTAATAACGTTACTATCGCAACCACTAGCAGTAGTATAGGTAGCAAAATAAATACCTGTGGTAGTATGTCCTTGGTAGCTTTGCCCTTGGCAGATGGTTTTATTTTGAGAAATACTAATAGCTGGCGTAACTGTCAATACGGTACTCACTACGCTATCACAGCCACTAGCAGTAGTATAGGTAGCAGAGTAAGTCCCTGATGTAGTATTGCCTTGGTAGTTTTGTCCTTGGCAGATGGTAGCAGTTTGGGAAGTAGTGATAGCTGGGGTAACTGTCAATACGGTACTCACTACGCTATCGCAGCCATGTACTGTGGTATAAATACTAGAATACGTCCCTGATGTAGTATGTCCTTGGTAGTTTTGCCCTTGGCAGATGGTAGTAGTTTGATTCATGGTATAATTATCATAGACTATTAAATTAGTAATCCTAATAGTATCGCAGACAGTGCTGGTAATGGTATCGTAATAAATACCTGCTAGGCTTTGGTTAGCTCCGCCAGCGTAGTAGCCTTGCCCTTGGCAGATAGACACCGTAGTAGATAAGGTAACATAAGCACCTGGCAACTGTACTTGAATGGTATCTTTGGCATGGCAGCCACCATTGTCTATGGTGAGGGTGTATGTTTTAGAAGAATCTGCTACGATGGAAACGGTATGCGAGCCTGTGTTCCATGTTAGGTAGCCATTATTACCGTACTGGTTCGCTAGAATTACAATATCGGAACAGCCATTTTCTAGTATATTTTTTACTATATTAATATTCGGTAATGTATCCACTACGATATTCACGGTATCACTGGCGTAGCAGCCATTTTGTGTTACGGATAGGATATATTGTCCAGCTTCATTCACGGTAATATAATTGCTAGTGTCGCCTGTATTCCATAGGTAGGTATAAGTAGGGGAGTAGCCTATTTTTAGTGAGAGGCTATCTCCTTCGCATATTCTTGTATCTGCACCTAGATCCACGGGTAAATTATCGGTTATCACTACTACGGTATTGAGGTATTTATTACAAAAACTATTACCACTACGGTCGTCTATCATTGCGGTGATGGAGTAGGTACCTGGTGTAGCGTATTGTAAGGTTATTTTGGAAGTATCGCCACCTACTAGTACCGTACTATTCCACGTATTCCATTCAAAATTAGCGCTTGGTTTGAAGTAGCCGTGTACACTTATATCAAAGGGAGAGTTTGCACATTGCGGAGGTAGGGTATCGATACTTAAATTATAAAGAGCTGGACGAACTTTTATTTCTTTGCATTGCGTGATGCCACATGGCCATTCAGGGGCTACGGATATGCACATGGTATATAACCCTGTATCTGGGTAGGTATAGTTTATATAATACAAGCTATTGAGTCCTTTACCACGTAGTGTGTCTGCTAGGGTGGTAGGGTCTCCAAAATCTACTCTATAATGGATAATAGAGTCTGCTGGAGCATATAAATCATAGGGCGGATTAAGATTAACACTTGGTTGAATTGTTTTTTGTAAAGAACAATTACCATAGTCCATATCGGTACGTATATCCATTTGTATAGTTCTTCCACAGTCGGGTGATGAAAGTACTGCAAAACTCATATTTGTTTGCCCTAGGTACACGCCGTTTCTATATTCTTTTACACCCATAGATACTTCCCAATAGCCAAATAAATTAGGGGTCACACTAAACAAGCCAGTACTAGGATCGAGGGTGATAGGAGTAGAAGAAGAGATAGGATTAGTAGGCGAATAAGGTTCTCTATACAATACAGGAAAGGTATCATTAGGAGCTAGATCAGTCGGTATCGATAGGGGGAGTACCACCTAATACGGAACACTGCAGATTGAGGGCAGAATTAGGGTGTGTAAATACGTATACCAAAGAGTCGCCATCTGCATCGTATGCTTGAAATCTAAACTCATTGAGCCTATTCATGCATAACACGGAAGTAGGTACATCTGTAAAATGTGGGCTAGAATTGCATTGTCCGTTTAGGGTAGTAGCATCTGGTATGTAAGCTTCGAAATTAAAGCCTGTTCCATAGCTATCAATATTAGTATGCTCGTCTCCTCTGCAGCATCGTTGGTATTGTAGTACTAGTCCGCCAGCAGGTATATTTAGCGTAAGCGTATCACAAAAAGTACGTATACAAAACGGATTACCATCGTATACATATGTACAAGGGGTTCTTTCTATTCTGTTATAGATAGTAGAGTCTTTGTAATGCGATAGGTTGTAATAGTTTTGGTACGTGCTATTGTTATACGTACGTACGATAGCAGTGTCTTCGATACGGTTTTCAGCATAACAGCCATAGTAGAGTTGTACTTTTACTTCGTACTGGTTGTTGCCGAGGCAGTTGTAATACGTACTTCCGCCTAATAGATGCCCTGCATGAACTTGGGAGGCAAAAAAGATAGATAAGAAGATAATTAAAATTGTTTTCATAGTGAATGTAAGATAATAGTGGTATAATAAATTTTTTGGTAGTCGGTCTAATGTAATGTTTTTATTATCTTTGTAAAAAATAATTGTATGGACTGTCCTCACTGTTTCGGCACAAAAGTAAAAAAAAATG
>JAYUJA010000111.1:0-23277 GCA_043765495.1 Bacteroidia bacterium | reverse complement strand
AACCCCAAAAACAGAAGTTTGGAAAGATGGTAAAGTAAAATTATACCGATACGAACCTACCAACCCCATAAAAACCACTATTCCAGTACTAATTAATTATGCTTTGGTGAATAGATACGAAATGATGGACTTACAATCCGATAGAAGCTTCATGAAGAACTTATTAGATGCAGGTATTGCCTTGTATATCCTAGATTATGGCTACCCAACTATGGCGGATCAATACAATACTATGGAAGACTACCTAAACTGGATAGACGACGCAGTAGAATATATCCATACTACCCACAAAATAAGCCAAGTAAACCTAATGGGAATATGCCAAGGTGGTACATTCGCTACGATATACGCCGCCTTATACCCTCAAAAAGTAAAAAATTTAGTTACCCTAGTAGCTCCCTTTGATTTTAGTACGAATGAAGGATTGCTTTTCTCTTGGAGCAAAAGTATGGACATAGATAAAATGGTAGATGGGTATAGAAATATCCCAGGAAGTTTCCTAAATACAGGCTTCGATATGCTAAAACCAATGATGAAAATAAATAAAATGAAAGGACTGACGGATATGCTAGAAGAACCTTCCAAGGCAGAAAATTTCATGCGTATGGAAAAATGGATAGCAGATAGCCCCGACCAAGCTGGCGAATGTTTTAGAAAATTCGTAAAAGACCTATACCAAGGTAATAAATTAATAAAAGGGGAATTTGAGATTTTTGGCAGAATAGTGAATTTAAAGGATATCACCATGCCATTACTCAATATCTATGCTACCGAAGACCACCTAGTGCCACCAGCCTCTACTATACCACTGAATGACTATGTAGGCAGTAAAGACAAAGAACTATACAAATTTGCAGGCGGGCATATTGGCGTATTTGTAGGCGGGCGTTCCCAAAAAGAATTAGCTCCAGCGGTATCCAGTTGGCTACTCACAAGAGATAAATAAAAACAATGATCACGACTATCTATAACAATACATTTCTTAATATCCGTTTTACTTGCCCCGATGGTTGGACACTTTTCAGCCATCAGCAAGGTAATATCAAGAAAATGCAGCAAGATATTTACCAGAAATTTGATGAAGAATTACCGAAACAACACCTACAATCGCTGTGTGTACTGAATTTAGTAAAATACAAACCAGATAATCCGCTTGTTGCGGAACTACAGTTACAAGTTTCTATGTATAAAATGGATAAACCTTATTTGTACGACCCTGATACAGACAGTTTTGAAGTACTTACCGCCAAAGAAGTGTATATCCCTGTATACCTTGGCGATAGGTGGTACTTACGTTGGCGAGTGAATGGAAAAAGTTCGCATAATTATAGATTGTATCCTTTTGGTGACGACTATTACTACTATTTCAAAGCCTCTAATTTTACCCCGAAATTCAAAAAAGAACTGTGGATAACTAATGCACTCGTTGTAGACGCTATCTACGATGCCATTAGCGAAGCAGCCTCTGCCAAAATAGTAGCACAAGATAAAGACATACACGGATATGAATAAAGATTTAGCAAATAAAATCCCTAATTTTAACGAAGATAGATTTGTATTTGATACGAATAATGTGGTACTTACAGAAAATACTATTACTACATCAAGTATTATTATCACCAAAAAATGGCATTGCTACAACGATTGCCATCGCGTAGAAGCATTGGATATAAGTGCCAATAAAGATTTTTATTTTCTATTAGGTACAAAAATTTTAGAATATCTATTTCATAAAAAAAATAGTATAATAAGTATAAAAAACTCCAATTCCACCCTTCATTATATAAAAATAGGAGACCAATCTAGCTACCCAAATCACTTCGGTTTGCAGCAAAATAATCTAGCGTATAACTATTGGCCAGCAGCTATTATACATCGGTATCCCTTCCAAAACGCAAAAGTAATGCCTGACTTTCACCTAGTACATTTCGATGAAAACAAAAGCTGTATCACCGAAACAGATTGGAAAACCCGCGATTGCTTACAAATAAGCGGCAACGACGACGTAATGGCTAGTATAGCAGAATTATTCTTAAACATAGCACACCCACAAAACGACCTAGATGAAATATGCTTGGAAACCGCAGCAGGCTACGGCGGCGTAAGTGCTACCAGTGTAGAAGTCACTTTTTGGCTGCCCAATTCGATTGGTTTCTCGGCTAATTTCTAAATAATGGAAGGACTGAATAAATCATACACCATCAATCCGTTTAATAATTTTGGCTCGAACCAAGTAGATTTAGGCGGCATGGTGTTTCCTTTGTTTACGTACTTAAAAAAATGTGGAAGCGTGAGAGCGGGTAACAACAGAATAGTATTACAATTAAAATCCTCTACTTTATTTTCTAACTCTTGCTTGGTGTACTTATCAGGAAGGAATTTTACTCTTTTATCTGTCCGAAGGTTGCATTGCTCGTCATATATAATATTTATAATGTAGCTACTAGCTATTTCTACATCTAATAAATCTTCGGAATGGTATTCTTTTTTTAAGTAGAGATGGTACCATTTTTTTTCATGAAATATCTCATAATGAAAACGATGCCTATGTGTAAATGCGTTTTCTTGTATTTCAAAATAGGTACTTAATAATTCCAAAACCGAGCCTTGATTTTCTACTTTGAGTAATCGGTGGTAAGCAAGTAAATCAATGTTCGCATCACTCAAAAAAAAGCCTAGCATCTTGCCTACTGTTACTAATTCGGGATAATGGGTTGCTAACTGTGCAGAAGAGGCTGCTCTATGGTGTCCATCAGCGATGTATACACTATCTATATTATTCAATAAATAATGCAATGCGGCTGTTTTTTCTGGATTATCTATCACCCATATACTGTGTTGTGCTTCTTCTTTTTCAAAAAAATAAGCGGGTTCTTCCTGTGTTTCTAGTGCTATAATAGTCTCTATTGCTACATTTTCAGGATAGGTAAATAGTATCGGTTCGGCCTGTATCTGCACTACTTTGAGGTATTCACACAGCTTTTGTTCTCTATCGGCTAATGTTTGCTCATGTAGTTTTATGTCTCCATTTGTATAGTCATCGGTATCTATGAGGGCTACTATGCCAGTATGTATTTTATTGGATAGTATTACCCGCTGTTGGTAGATATAATAGGCTGGTTTCTGTTGTAATACTACGTATTCTTTTTGCACGAAATCGTCCCATACTTTTCTATTATCTTGCCAAGTATTATTATGGACTCCTTTTGTTATTTGTAAAAAAGACAAAGGATTATTGCACAGTAAAGTATCTATTTCTTGTTTGCTATACGCATCTACAGATTTAGTTGCTACTTTATTAATGATTTTTTTATTAGGAATAAAGGCTTGAAAGGCAGATATATTTGGCATAAAAATAGTTTAAAAAGTGTCTCTTACTATAATAAAAACATCTTCACTATCCCGTTTCATAAAATGCTCTTCTCTAGCGTATTTTTCTAAATAAGGATTGACTGTACTTAACTTTTTTAATGTTTTTTTGGTAGAAATCAGTTGTGTTTGGTATTTTTCTTTTTTTTGTTCTAGGTCTTGGATATACTTTTTAGAACGGATTTGTTTTAAAGTATTATTGGTATCAAAAAAGCCTACCCACACTACAAAAGCAAGTATGGATAAGCTATATTTATTAATAAAAAAAGAAAAATAAGAAGTAGATGGCATGATTAATTGTTAAGCATTAATGACACTACGCCCTATTACAATACGTTGCACTTCGCTAGTACCTTCGTATATTTGAGTGATTTTTGCGTCACGCATCAGCCTTTCCACGTGGTATTCTTTTACAAAACCGTATCCACCATGTATTTGTACCGCTTCGATAGTAGTACGCATAGCAGTTTCAGAAGCAAATAATTTTGCCATAGCACTTGCTTGATCGTAATTTTGATGCTGATCTTTTAACCAAGCTGCTTTTAGACACAATAGACGAGAAGCCTCAATCTCTGTGGCCATATCTGCTAGTTTGAACTGAATAATCTGATGGTTAGATATTTCGGTATTAAAAGCCTTACGTATTTTAGAATATGCTAACGCTAATTCGTACGCACCTGATGCTATTCCTAAAGCTTGTGCAGCGATACCAATTCTACCACCAGAAAGCGTTTTCATGGCAAATTTGAACCCAAAACCATCTTCCCCTATTCTATTTGCTTTGGGTACTTTCACGTCTTGAAAAGTAAGAGTATGCGTATCGGAAGCTCTAATCCCTAATTTATTTTCTTTTGCTCCTATTTCGAAGCCTTCCATTCCACGCTCTACTATCAAAGCATTGATACCTTTGTGTCCTTTACTAGCATCTGTTTGTGCCATTACAATATACGTAGAAGCAGAACTACCGTTAGTAATCCAATTTTTCACCCCATTTAATAGATAATAATCCCCACAATCGATAGCAGTAGTACGTTGGGAAGTAGCATCAGAGCCTGCTTCTGGTTCGGATAAGCAAAATGCACCAATTTTTTTTCCAGTAGCCAAATCTACTAAATATTTTTGTTTCTGTTCTTCATTCGCAAATGTTTCTAACCCCCAGCATACCAATGAATTATTTACAGACACTACCACCGAAGAAGAAGCATCTATTTTAGAAAGCTCTTCCATTACCAATACATAACTTATAGTATCCAAGCCAGCACCACCATATTCAGGCGATACCATCATACCCATAAAGCCTAACTCCCCTAAACGCTTAATCTGCTCTGTAGGAAACTCTTGCTTCTCATCTCGTTCAATTACTCCAGGTTTTAGTTCGTTTTCTGCGAATTTGCGAGCCTCTTGTTGAATATAAAGATGCTCCTGCGTTAATTGGATATTCATAAATAAAAATAAATAAGAAAAATGTTTTGCAAATGTATACATATTATTAATATATTTCATACTTTCGCAATTCAATATTAAACTTTTTTATAAATGCATTCCAGTTCTATCTTATTAACATTAAGTCTTTGCATATCAATAATTTGCGGGACTAATACCACTTTTGGACAACAAACACCCTCCCAGCAATACGATGCCCTAAAAGCTAGTGGGCAGCTAAATACGATGACTCCAGCCCAAATTAGCGCTATCACAAGTCAAATACCAGCTACCCACGAGCCATCTATTGTCAATCTAGATAAATGTAGTACTCCTAATAATTGCGAATTATGGATAGAACCACCAGCAGGAGCTAGACAAATACTACAAGGCGTAGACGATGGACCAGCATATAGAATAGATTTACCATTTAGCTTCTGCTTCTATGGTCGCCAGTATAGCACTATCCATGTAACCGCGAATGGTATCGTGTCTTTGTGTACCGATTTTACGCAAGTACCTATTACTTTCTCTTCTAATCCATTCCCATTAGCCAGCACCGACCCTATTGCGAATAATCTAGGAATGATAGCACCTTTTTGGGCAGATGTGCATTTGATTAACAATCCAACAGGGTTTTTAACCTATGATTTACACCCTACCTACATCGTCATCACGTGGAAAAACGTAGGTTACTACGCCAACCATACCGATAAGTTAAACTCTTTCCAAGTAGTACTTACCAATGGTACAGACCCTATCATAGGAGTAGGCAACAATGTTCGTTTTAATTACTTAAACATGGACTGGACTACTGGAGATGCATCTGGTGGTACGAATGGATTCGGTGGTACTCCAGCTACCGCAGGTTTGAACAGAGGCGATGGAACTACGTATTTACAAATTGGTAGATTCGATAATCCTACTAGTAATTACGATGGTCCTTATGGTACAGTAGATGGCATCGATTGGTTAGACTACCGTTCTTTCACCTTTAACTCTTGTACCGATACTTCTAACAATATAGCACCCATAGCAAGCCGTTTTTCTAACTGTGATACCCTTAACCTTTGTATAGGCGATACGCTTCGTTATAACTATGCTTTCCTAGCTCCAGAACCTACACAGTCCACTACCATTGTAGTAGATAGTAGTGGTATAAATGCCAACAGATTCGTAATAAGCAATCTATATAGTGGTGTATCCGCAGGGGTAAACGGCTATATCGTTGCCAATACATTAGGATTTGGTACGCTTACTTTCACAGGTACAGACAACGGACTACCAGCAAAATCCACTGTCGTGAATGTAGTACTACGAATAAGTGAACCACCACCAGCCCCAATAATTGTAGGACAAGTAGCAATATGTCCAGGGCAAGCAGCACAGCTGTGTACACAAATACCCTATGACTGTTATAAATGGACTCCCAATAATCAAACTACTCCATGCATCAGCGTGACCCAGCCAGGCGTATACACCGTAACTACACAAAGTGCCTTGTGTGCGCAACCTAAAACTTCTGCCCCTTTCACTATACTATTAGATAATGCTATTGTGCCGATTATTACAGGTAATCTACATTATTGCTTCAACGATAGTACTGTTTTGACTTATTCTAACCCATCTGTCAATGTTACTCGTTACTATTGGAGTAACCTGGATACTAACCAACTAACAGTGAAGGCGAATGCTGGTGTTTATGTACTAACTACCGAGTCACAATATGGCTGTAAAGGACGTGATACGGTACTAGTAACTAATAGTAGCCCTGACCCTGCTATCACAGGAAACAAACCTTTCTGCTATGGTGATACTATAATACTACACGTACAAGCAGATTTTGTAAATTATGTATGGACAATAAATACAACAGATACGCTATCCAAAGTAGATTCTACACAAGCTTATCAACAAGGATACCATGTAATAAGAGTAGTAGATACGTATGGCTGTATAGGAAAAGATAGTATATTCATAAAACCAAGTGTAGGACCAAACGTAGATTTTGATATGACACCATCTTTTTACATAGCTGTCAATGCACAAGTAGCCGTACAATCCACCGCAACTGCTACCGAACACCCAATAGATGCCTACTCTTGGGCATTAAATAATGCACCAATAGCAACAGGAAAAAGTACAGATATCAACTTATTTACTAGTGCTGGCGAGTATGCTGTAACCCACATAGTAATAGATACCCTAGGCTGCCCAGGTAGTAAAACTAAAAACATCATCGTAATACCAGAACCACCAAACATTATCACGCCTAATGAAGATGGTAAAAATGATAAATTTGTAATAGATTTTATCAATAAGATACAAGGAAATAATGTACAAATATTCAATAGATGGGGAAATAAAGTGCTAGACCAAGATAACTACCAAAATGATTTTACAGGTAAAAACTTAAGCGATGGTGTATATTTTTATGTAATAACTTTCCCAGATAAGACAGCTTACAAAGGAAGTTTAACTATAATGAAAAACTAATACTACCACCAAAAATAAACTTAAAGATGTCTTTTATAGGCATCTTTTTTGTTTTTAAAGTATAAAACTTATTGCATACTTGTACATGAATACTAATTATATAAACATACACACCCATTGCCTAACGCAAGCCTTGGATACGACAGCAGTATACAATAAAATTATATACCCTTCTAGCATTGAAAATAAAGATATAAAATTTGACCCATTATCTACTATATACTCTGCTGGTATACACCCATGGTATCCTACTGACAACGACTATGAACTCCTCTATTACTACGCCAAAAATACTAATTGTATCGCTATTGGAGAGTGTGGACTAGATGGGAATATACCTGCTACTATGGCATTACAAGAAAAAATATTCGTACAACAAATACATATCGCCAAAGAACTACATAAGCCCTTGATTATCCATGCAGTAAAGAAAGTACCAGAAGTAATACACCTATTACAAAAATATAAGTTCCAATTACCCGTATTATTTCACAAAGCCAACTACTCCATACCTTTAATGCAATATATCCAAAAAAATGGCTCTAATTATTATTTCTCGTTAGGAATAGAGCTAAATAATGCTTCTACCTTATCCAAGCTAGAAAGTATACCTATTTCCCAGTTATTCCTAGAAACAGACGATAAAAACACTACTATACAGCACCTATACGCCACTTACTCCGTACTAACAAGCATTGCTATACCTAGCTTATTACAACAATTCAACACTAATTTTAATTTATTTAGATCTTGAAATACGTTTTTTTATTTTTGTGTAAATTAAAAATAGTATATTGCAGCCTTTAATTCATTTATATTTTTTATGAAAAAAGCAATTTTAATGGCTTCTGCCATATTAGTATGTAACAATTCTTTTGCACAAGTAGCCGAAGAAGGATCATTTATTATGGATATCAATTATGGTTTTCCAAACCTTACTTCTAGATGGGCAAAGCTTATTTTAGAAGATAATAGTACAGCTAAATATAATTTTAAAGTAAAAAACCTAGGTCCTTTATCCATAAAAGGAGATTATTTTTTAACTGAAAAATTTAGTTTAGGTTTAGAAGTGGTTTATACACAAACATCTATAAGTAGTATTATCACAAGAGACGAAGTTGCGCCAGGTGGTGGAACTACTAGTGTAACCTATACATCACAATTCGATAACACCAAGTTTAGAATTATGCCAAGATTTGGCTGGCATTTTGCTATAAATGATAAAGTAGATGCTTATCAAGCACTTGCAGTAGGATATTTACACAGCACAACTAAATATACAAGTACAAATAACTCCACAACAGAGAGCCCAAATTTTTCTGATATTTTCCCAATAGCATTTCGTTATTCTGTCGGTTGTAGAGTGTTCTTTACAGAGCGTTTAGGAGCAAATTTTGAAGTAGGACTAGGCGGTGGTGGATTATTAGCAGCAGGTTTAACAGCCAAAATTAAATAAAAAAAATATTTTTGTATATACATTATAAAAGCTATCTTTGTAAAGGTAGCTTTTATGTTACCTATTAAATTCAAATCGTATATCAATCCTTTTTTACCATGTTAAAGAAGTTTTTATTAAGTGCTATGTTAGGTACAGCTTTGTTGCCTAATTATTTAGAAGCACAAACAAGATGGCCACTAACAGAGCAAACTGCTTTTTTGGAAGAATGTGCTAAAAGTAGCGAAGGGCAAAACGCTTTATGTTCTTGCATGTTAGAACAAATAATGGAAAAATACCCTACCGTAGCCCAAGCGGAAAAAATAACCGATGCAGAGATGCAAACCATTGCAGAACATTGTATCAATAAAACGCAATGGCCATTAGATGAGCAAGCTGCTTTTATAAAAAGTTGTCAAGAAGGAGCAAAAGATAATTCCAATGCAGTACCATTGTGCAGCTGTATGTTGCCGAAAATAATGAAACTATACCCAGATGCAAAAGATGTAGATAAACTAACTAACGAACAAGTAGACAAAATGTTAGAAGAATGTTCTAAATAAAAATAACCTAATGTGACTGCTTGCAAAATCACACATGCGATATTATATATACTTATTTCTAGCCACACTATTATTTACTAATTGTAGAAATAACATTGAAAATACTATTTCTAATGCAGACTCACCTTATTTAAGTGTAAAAGATTCCGCCTACTTTGTTGGTAAAGAAGCATGTGGAAGCTGCCACACGGATAAGTTAGAAACATTTAACCATACAGGAATGGGAATGTCTTTGGATAAAGCTATCCCTAGCAAATCTGCTGGGGATTTTTCGCATGCTCTTGTTTACGATACCATACAGGATTTATATTATACCCCTTATTGGAACGATAGTAAGCTTTTTATCAAAGAATTTAGATTAAAAAATCAAGATACTGTCCATTCTTATACACAAAAAATAGACTATATAATAGGCTCTGGGCAACATACCAATTCCCATTTATATTTATCTAATAACTATTTGTACCAAGCCCCACTTACGTACTATACACAATCCAAAAAGTGGGATTTACCACCAGGCTTCGAAAAAGGAGCGAATAGCCGATTCGGAAGGGTGATAGAGCAAGAATGTATGGCTTGTCATAATAGCTACCCATCTATGGAAATCGGATCTGCGAATAAATATACCAATATCCCACAAGGCATAGACTGTGAAAGATGCCACGGAGCAGGAAGTATACACGTAGCTCAAAAAAAACAAGGAATAATGGTAGATACTTCCAAATACATAGATTATAGTATCGTGAATCCTGGTAAACTATCCATAGACTTACAATTCGACATTTGCCAACGCTGCCACCTACAAGGCAATACTATATTACAGCCAGATAAGTCATTTTTAGACTTCCAACCAGGTACGCCATTAAAAAATACCATGAACGTATTCCTACCCAGATACAAAGACGATAAAGAACATTTCATCATGGCATCGCATGCAGACAGATTAAAACAAAGTGCCTGCTTCATCGCCAGTAGTAAAAAAGCAAATACTAGCGCTTTACGACCCTATAAAGAAGCGCTAACATGTGTGACCTGCCACAACCCCCATGTGAGTGTAAAAAATACTAGCAAAGAACATTTTAATAACCAATGTAAAAATTGCCATACAGCACCTAATCAAAAAAAATGCTCTGAACAAGAAAGTAAAAAAATAGTAGCGCAAGACAATTGTACCAGCTGCCACATGCCAGTAAGTGGCTCTACAGACATACCACACGTAACTATCCACGACCATTACATACGCAAAAAACCACAATCTATCAATGCTACTGCTGTACGTGAGTTTGTAGGCCTATATTGTGTAAATAATCCAGACGTAGATTCTAAAACCCGTGCAAAAGCCTACCTTAATCAATATGAAAAAATAGAACCAAATCACACGTATCTTTTAGATAGTGCTGTAACCTACTTATCTTTATACACCATAGAAGAAGTGCTAATCCCTACTATACAGCTGTATTATCTACAAAAAAACTATACAGCTATCACTAATTTAGTAGAAAAGTATGAAAAAGAAATCACTACAAAAGAGTTTTATGCTACTTATTTATACAAAAAAAGCTATACCAACGAGCATGCTTGGACAGCCTACCGTATAGGAGAAGCGTACCAAGCCTTAAATTCTTTCCCCAAAGCTATTGCCTACTACGAACTAGCACACCAGCTTGCACCGTATCATTTCGAATTTACGAACAAACTTTCTACCGCGTATATCACTACAAAACAAATAGATAAAGCAATAAAACTGCTGGATTATTTAATAGTAGAAAACCCTAACTATGCACCAGCTTGGAATAATAGAGGCTACCTTTATACCTTACAAAACAAATGGATAGAAGCAGATACATATTGTACCAATGCTACGCACCTAGATCCCAACTATGCCAACGCTTGGCTGAATAGAGTGAATATTTACTACCAATTACAAAACGAACAAAAATTAAGAGAAATAATGCCTAACGCACTACGTTATAACCCTACTAATTCTAATTTATTACAAATCAATTCTTTGTTAAATAAATAATGTTTTTTGTATTTCGTTCCATACAAAATAGTATATTCGCTTTTTAAGCAATACCTATTTAATTTTTTACATTAAAATGATGAATTATAGAAGACTAGGAAAAGCAGGAATACAACTCAGTGAGTTATCTTTGGGTTCATGGCTTACTTTTGGTAAGCAAATCGAAGATTCTGTGGCAGAACAGCTAATGGCTGTAGCGTACGATAATGGTATTAACTTTTTTGATAATGCAGAAATCTACGCACGTGGGCAAGCAGAAGTAGTAATGGGGAATATATTCAAGAAAATGGGCTGGAATAGAGATACGTACGTAGTATCCAGCAAAGTTTTTTGGGGAGGAGAATTACCAAACCAAACAGGATTAAGCCGCAAACACATCGCAGAAGCTTGTAACGCTTCCCTAAAAAGGTTGCAAGTAGATTATTTAGATCTATATTTCTGCCATCGTCCAGACCCTAACACACCTATCGAAGAGACAGTACTAGCCATGAACTTACTAATACAGCAAGGCAAAATACTGTATTGGGGAACTTCGGAATGGAGTGCGAACGAAATCATGCAAGCCATCTTAATAGCGAAAGACTACCGCCTAGTACCACCAAGTATGGAGCAACCACAGTACAACATGTTTCATAGAGAAAGATTCGAACATGAATACGAACCACTATTCAAAGAATTCGGATATGGGTCTACTATTTGGTCACCACTAGCGTCAGGAGTATTGAGCGGCAAATATAGCAATGAAATACCAACCGATACCAGATTGATGATAAATGGATTAGAATGGTTGAGAGAAAAATCATTAACCCTTGAAAGAATAGAAAAAACAAGAGACCTAGCTACCATCGCAGGAGACTTGGGAGTAACCCTACCACAACTAGCAATAGCGTGGTGCTTACAAAATAAATACGTAAGTACAGTGATTTTAGGCGCTTCCAAAGTACAGCAACTAGAAGATAATCTCGAAGCATTGCAAGTAGTTTCTAAAATAACCAAAGAAATACGACTAGAAATAGAAAAAATACTCAATAATGCCCCAATAGACATAGAAGTTGGTGCTGAATAATACACTTATTATGAATACTATACAAGAAAGAATACAACAATCCCAAACTACTATATTTAAAGTCGTGTTTCCGAATACTACTAACCATTACGATACTTTATTTGGTGGCACAGCCATGCATATTATGGACGAAGTAGCTTTCATCACCGCTACCCGTTTCAGTCGCAAAAAAATGGTAACCGTATCTTCTAGTCAAATAGATTTTAATAAACCTATCCCCGCAGATACGATTATCGAAGTAGTAGGAAAAGTAATCAAAGTAGGAAATACCAGTCTGGAAATAGAAGTAAGGATTTTTAAAGAAGAAATGTACAACGAAACCCGAGAAGAAGCCATACATGGTATTTTTACTTTTGTAGCGATTGGCGATGATAAAAAACCAATTGCTGTGTTATAAAAAATCAAAAAACGAATTATTCTAAACAATAAATTTAGCGTAATTCGTTTTTTTTATGCTATTTTTTATTTTTAAGGATTGGTGACAGTGACTAATTGAAATACTTTCCGATTTTGCTGCCGCAATAGTGTTTTTGGGTGTTTTTGTAATATATCTTGTACGGATTCTTCGGTATAATTGTAGATAGTATACAGCATTAAATTTTCGTTATACCATACTTTATATTTAGAAGATAGCGTATGCAGTAAAGCACTCAAATTCCGTGTGTCATCTATACATACAGCACATTTCAAAGCAGAATTTTCTACTATATTCACATTTATTTTGTACTGGTGTAGGTAATGAAAAATAGCACTTATATTATCTTCTACGATAAACGAAAAATCTTTTGGTGCTATGGAAAGTAGTATTTGTTTATTTTTTTCGATGTAAGCACTATGGGTAAGATGGGGCAACGTATCCGCAATAATAGTTCCTGGCAATGAAGTATCTAAAAAACATTTCACATACAAAGGAATATTCTTATTATAAATAGGTTGCAACGTTTTTGGGTGGATAACGGTAGCCCCATAATAGGTTAGTTCCATTGCTTCTTGGTAAGATAGCTGCGGAATCACCAACGCGTTAGGATATTTTTTAGGATCAGCATTCAATACGCCTGGTACATCTTTCCAAATAGTGACAGAGGCAGCATCGAGGCAGTAGCCGAGTATAGAAGAAGTATAATCCGAGCCTTCTCGCCCGAGAGTAGTAGTACAGTTTTCGTCGTTGCTAGCTATAAACCCCTGTGTGACGATGCATGAAGCATTTGCTAGTAACGCTGTTACTCTCGTAGTGACTTCTTTGCTTGTCCATTCCCAATTTACTTTTGCTTTTCGGTACGTAAAATCTGTTTTTAATACATCTCGTACATCTAGCCATTTCGTGTTTATTTTTTTATAAGAAATATAATAACTAACTAATAAAGAAGCTAATATCTCACCTATTGCTATTATTTGATCGTATTCATAATCGTAGTCTTTTTTTACACCATCTTGTAATGTCCATTCTACTTCTCCTACATACATTTCCATATCTTGTAGCAATGCTACTGGTACGGATTCAGGAGAAAATAGCTGCTCTGCAATACCTATGTGCTGCCCATGAATGGTAGTAAGTAACTGCATAGCCTCGTCGGTATTACCTTCTAGGTGTGCATCTACTACTTTTTCTAGCGCATTGGTTGTTTTTGCGATAGCCGAAACCACTACTACTACTTTTTCGGTAGCAGTAGCTTCGAGTATAGTGGCTACTTTTTGGATATGTTGTGCGTCTTGGATAGATGCACCTCCGAATTTGAATATTTTAATCATTTTTTATTGCTATTCGTATTAATTTCTTTAGTGATATTAAACCTTGCTTGGGTTTCCCATTTTTGTTGAAATAATGGTAATTGGTATATATTTTTTTGTTGTAAGAAATGATTCAGCACTTTTTTTCTTCCCATTTGATAGATAAAATCAGGATAAATAGCGTATTCTTGGCGTACTTTTTGTTGGTATAAGCTATATATTTCTTCTGTTTGTCCAAGTATAGCGATATCTATGTCCATCATAAAACGAGATGTCATACTATCCATGTGCTTGTAATTATGCTTTGTAGCAAGGATAGTTTTTGTAACACCATTGCATATATCTTGGGATATGGGTAGACTAGCTAAATAATGCGAAGCCATTTCAGCACTTTTTTCCTCGTTGTCTTTTCTATGTATTTCATAAACGATGTCATGGAACAAGATACTCCAGCCTACTATTTGCCTTTCTTCCAAAGATAAAAGATACTGATAGTGTATAAATAAGTTCCATAAATAGATAATATGTTCTATACTATGGTAATGCCGATGCTTTTCTTTGTATTTTTTTTCTAAAATTTCTAAAATAGCAGTTGTTTTATCTTTATATACAAAAAAATTAGGTAATAAATAAGCAATACAATCGGTGAATTTCATAGTACAACTATTTAATAACTAACTAAATCGAGAAGCATCTCTTCTAATCTGGATTTTGCTAAAAAATTATTTTCTAACGTAGTAGAAAACGGTACTGGCGTATCCAAGCTAGCACATCTTTTGACAGGGGCATCTAAATAATTAAAACATTTCTCGGTTATTTGTGCTGCTATCTCTGCCCCTATTCCACCCATTAATGTATCTTCATGGAGTACCAATATTTTGCCTGTTTTTTGTGCAGACTGGAATATAGTATCCCAATCCAGCGGTACAAGGGTGCGTAAGTCTATTACATCTGCTTTTATTTGGGGGTTTTTGTCTAATACTTGCAATGCCCAATGTACTCCCATTCCGTAGGTGATGATACTTACTTGATTGCCTTTGCGGATAGTGGCAGCTTTGCCGATGGGAATAGTATAGTACCCTACTGGCACTTCTCCTGTAAGGCTTCGGTATAGGGCTTTATGTTCGAAGAAAAGAACTGGGTTAGGATCTTCAAACGCGGATAGTAGTAGTCCTTTTGCATCTGCGGGAAATGCGGGATATACAATTTTCAAGCCTGGTGTGTGAAAAAACCAAGACTCATTGGACTGGCTATGAAATGGCCCTGCTCCTACTCCAGCCCCAGTGGGCATACGGATTACTACATCTGCTTTTTCGCCCCAACGGTAGTGTATTTTTGCTAGGTTATTCACTATTTGATTGAAGCCACAGGTTACAAAATCTGCAAATTGCATTTCTACCATGGATTTATAGCCATTAATACTTAACCCGAGTGCTGTACCAACAATCGCAGATTCACAAAGAGGCGTATTGCGGACTCTTTTTTTGCCAAATTTTTCTACAAAGCCCTCTGTTACCTTAAATACGCCACCATACTCAGCGATATCCTGTCCCATTAGTATAAGATTAGGATAGGTTTGCATGGCTAGTCGTAGGGCATCACTGATGGCATCTATGAATCGGACTTTATTAGTAGTAGTGCTAGGTGCGGTGATGGTGTACTTATGGGGTGCGTATACGTCTGCAAATTCTTCGGTAGTATTGGGGGTGATTTCTGGTTTTGCGAATGCTTTTTCTACTGCTTTGCTAATATCTTCTTTGATAAGGTTTCTTACGAAAGTAACTTCTTCTGGGTAGAGTATTCCTGCTTTTAGTAATGCTTCTTCGTAGTTTTTTATCGGATCTTTTTCTGCCCAAGTATCCATTAGTTCTTGTGGCACATATTTCGTACCCGAAGCTTCTTCATGCCCACGCATACGGAAAGTCATGCATTCTATTAGGAAAGGGCGAGGATTGGTTTTTATATCTTTTCTTACTTCTTGTATTGTATCGTACACTTCTAGGATATTATTTCCGTCTATTTTTTTTCCATCTATACCATATCCTTTACATTTATCAATAAATCGCTCGCACTTGAACTGTTCACTAGAAGGCGTAGAAAGCCCATAGCCATTGTTTTCTATAATAAATATAACAGGTAAATTCCATACAGCGGCTACGTTCATAGCTTCATGAAAATCGCCCTGTGAAGTACCACCATCGCCAGAGAATACTGCTGTAATTTGTTTATTCCCTTTTAATAAATTTGCTAGAGCAATACCGTCCGCAATGCCTAGCTGTGGGCCTAGATGCGATATCATGCCTACTATATTATGGGCTTGGCTACCAAAATGGAAAGAACGTTCTCGCCCTTTGCTAAACCCATCGTACTTGCCTTGCAGCTGGCTTATTAGCTGTTCTAGATCCATACCCCTGCCTGTGAATATGCCTAGATTGCGGTGCATAGGTAGGATGTATTCGTGCTTGTCCATTGCCATTACAGTACCTACGGATATTGCTTCTTGCCCAATACCAGAAAACCATTTGCTAATTCTACCTTGACGTAGTAATATTAACATTTTTTCTTCTATGAGCCTTGGTTTTAGTAGTTCTATGTATAGTTTTTGTAGTAATTTTTCTGATTTATTTTGTAGATTAAACTCCATAATGTATATTTTGTACGTAATTTACTTTCGTAGGATGAAAAAAAAGACTCTAAATTGTACTTATCTAGGAATAGCAAAGGTATAAAAAAACTATAATAAATAGTATTTTTAGATATATCTATCTATTTTTTAGTACATTTGTTGTTAGTATTTTCAAAATCTTAATTCCACAATGGCTGTTTCTCGTTTTAAGCAACATAAAAGATTCCATGGCGCAGAGGTGCATACTTCGGCTATGAGTGATATCATGTTTTTCTTGATGTTGTTTTTCTTAATCATCTCTACACTAGTGAATTCCAGTGCTATCAAGCTACAACTTCCTAAAGCACAATCCACGCAATCTGTAAATAAACAAAAAATAATATTAGCAGTAAATGCCGAAGGTTCTTACTTTCTGAACGATATAGCTATACCGCCTACTGCCCTAGAAGCCGAATTACAAAAAATAACCGCTACTAGTACCGACAAAGCCGTAGTAGTGCGCATGGACGAGTCACTGACCATACAAGACCTAGTAGGTGTACTAGAAATAGGCAATAAACTACAAATAAAAATGGTACTGGCTACTAAATCACCTAGATAATAGGTAATTCGTAAAGCAATATTTTATACTGAATGAGCGTAAGCTATAAAGAATACCTAGTGTTAGATGGAAGGAGTTTTTATCTATTTTAAATAAAAACCTTCTTTATCTTTTATTTTTTTTAGTCGATAGTATATTTCTTTTGTGATGGTAATGTCGTATAATGCGTCGTGGAACATGCTTTCGTCTACCACTA
Organism: Bacteroidia bacterium; assembly: GCA_043765495.1. Classification (GTDB taxonomy): domain Bacteria; phylum Bacteroidota; class Bacteroidia; order JAYUJA01; family JAYUJA01; genus JAYUJA01. The sequence goes on along the minus strand of JAYUJA010000111.1, from coordinate 5,752 downwards.
TACCTAGGGAAGTAGCTACGGTTTGGAGTTTGAAATCGGGCATATCGGGGCGTTTTTCTAAAAAATGCTGTCCTGCTAGTACGAAAGTATCAATAGGAACCGACCAAAACCAAGACCCAAAATATTGATCTCCATTTTGTACGAACCAAGCTCTCAAAAAAGGATTATCAAATGCTGCATTATTAAATCCGATTAAATAAAATTTGTCTTTTTTGTCGAATTTATCCACATACGTGCCTAGTAGCGTAGTGAACTGCTTGTACACTTCTTCCATAGGCGTATAAGCTTGTATTTGTTCTAGTGTTATATTGCCCACTGCTAGTGCTTCTGCTTGTATTTTAGCTTGTGGATTAGGTGCTATTTTATAATTAAATTCTGCTTTCACTACCCCGTCTATCTCAATACAGCCAGCTAACTGGTGGATTCCGTGCTGCCAGAAATTGAGTCCAGTGGTTTCTATATCAAAAAATAAAAGTTTCATAGGAATGATTATATTTTACCTACTTTTCTGGTATTTACATCTACTCTATTTTGTAACGTTTCTACTAATCTATCTTTTCCAAAAATAAAATCCGCACGGTGGTATTCCGCAGGAGCGATTTCGGTGGTTAAGTAAATAGCTTGTTTTGGGCAGGCTTCTTCGCACAAACCACAAAATATACAGCGTAGCATATTTATTTCATACGTGGCAGCATATTTTTCTTCTCTGTATAAATTTTCTTCGCCTTTTTTGCGTTCAGCAGCTACCATCGTGATAGCTTCTGCTGGGCACGATACAGCACACAAGCCGCAGGCGGTACATCTTTCTGCACCTTTGTCGTCTACTTTTAATACATGCTTGCCTCTAAAAACAGGTGCAAACTCTCTTTTTACTTCTGGGTAACGAATAGTAGCTCCTTTTTTGAAAAAATGTTTTATGGTGATACCTAGTCCTTTTACAATAGCTGGCAAGTATAAGCTTTCTGCTAGTGTCATGGAGTGCTGGCTGATGTTCTTGGATTTGTTAGTTAATTGCATGGTATAGTAGTGATAACTATTTTTATAAAATTAAAGTAGCAAATATAAGATGTATTTTTAGATATATTCTATTTATGCAAAAATTTTTAGCCTAAAAAACCGTGTATTTCTATTATTATCGTAATTTTGTAAGATTATAGTAGTGTTTATTCTTCTATTTTATCTATTTTCTATTTTTATACTATGAACGATACTACTTCTATACACAAGAGCATACAAACGGAGATTGATGCTAGTTTTCTATACCGTATTTTGGCAGACAAGGAAGAGGACAAAAATGTTGCTAGTATATTCGCACAGATGAGTGAGATAGAATATAACCACGCCGTTGCTTTCATGAAAAAAAGTAACCTAGCTATTTCTCAAATGCCACCCCCATCTACACGAGCCAAAATACTAAAAACAATAGGAAGCATATTTGGATATGATTATGTATTAGGAGTACTATTAGATACAGAAAAAAGTATAGCAAATTCGGTCATGGACGCAAGAAAAGGTACAAATACAGCTTCATCTATTTCGGATACTGCTCACGTGACCATCGTACGAAATATACTCAACAATAGTACGAATATAACTGGGGCTAATCTGGCACGGTTCGAAAAAAGACATCGCTCTATTGGTGGGAATGCGTTGCGAGCGGCAGTACTAGGCGGAAACGACGGTTTAGTTTCTAATTTTAGTTTAGTAATGGGAATTGCAGGGGCTACCAATGGCAGCAGTGAGGTATTGCTAGCAGGTGTAGCAGGTTTATTAGCAGGAGCATTATCCATGGCATTAGGGGAATGGATATCGGTAACAAGCTCACAGGAGTTGTACGAAAATCAAATGCAACTAGAAATGGACGAGCTGGAAGCAGACCCCGAAGGCGAGGAGAAAGAATTGACTTTAATCTATTTATCCAAAGGTATACCCCAGCAGCAAGCCGCCGCTATGGCGAAAGAAATAATGGGAAATAAAGAACTTGCACATGATATTTTAATAAAAGAAGAATTGGGCATCTATCCCGAAGACTTAAAAGGATCTGCGATGGAAGCTGCCGTAGCTTCTTTTATATTGTTTGCTATTGGTGCGAGTATCCCAGTAGTTCCATTTTTCTTTTGTAGTGGCACAGTTGCTATACTATTTAGTACTTTACTGAGTGCTATTGGATTGTTCGTAATTGGTGCTAGTATTACTTTATTTACAGGCAAAAGTGTAGTATTTTCAGGGTTCAGACAAGTACTATTCGGATTACTAGCAGCGGGTATTACGTTTGGTATGGGTAAAATAATAGGGGTCTCATTAGCGGGGTAAAATAGCTTATCCGTGTCTTATTTCACATCATTCATCATACTCTCAAATACAGTCTGCAATTTTGGGCGTATGTCCATATTTAGTAGTTTTTTATTATCTGCATTCGGGCATACTCTATTGGATAGGAATATAAACAAGGAATTATCTTTCGGATTTGCCCATACAATAGTACCCGTAAACCCTGTATGCCCAAAACTAGTAGTAGATATATTTGTAGGAACACTTTTGTTGTCTTCTGGATTTTTCTCGGGCTTGTCAAAGCATATTCCTCTTCGGCTTATACTGGATTGGTAGGAAGTGTACTGCTCTATGATAGAAGGGGATAGGTATTTCACGCCGCCATAACTCCCTTTATTCAGCAGCATTTGGAAGATAATGGCCAAGCTATTTGCATCGCTAAACAAGCCTGCATGCCCGCCTACTCCACCTAGCATAGCCGCACCTTGGTCGTGTACATAGCCTTGTAATAGTTGGTTTCGGAAAGTAACATCGTTTTCAGTAGGAGCTATTTCTTGTTTTAAAAAACCATTTGCTAATGGGTTGTAAGTAATGCGAGTAGCACCCAAAGACTGGTAATATACAGAAGCTGCTATTTTATCCAAGCTTGCTTTGTAGTGTTGTTCTAGGTATTGTTTTAGGTAATAATAACCCAAATCGCTGTACACATATTTTTTTTCTTTTAGTACGCACGTATCTATTCTATACATAATAGTATCTATGTAATCTTTTCGCAAATACATATCTTTTGCTACATTTATCGGAAATTCAGCAGATGGCGTACTAGCATAATACATATTTCTTTTCTCGTCTACTGTTTTATTAAAAAAAGGTATCCAAGCTGGCAATCCTGCTTGGTGTGTAAATACTTCTTTGATAGTAAGATCGCCTTTATTGGTATTTTTCAGAGCAGGTAATAATTCGCCTAGTGTAGTGGATAAGTTTACTTTACCTTCGTCTTGTAATTTCATTAATAATAACGTGGAAGAAGCTAATTTCGTGATAGAAGCGATGTCGTACATCGTAGTATTATCTACTTTTTGTACATTATTATAGGTATAATAGCCATAGTCTTTGTTGTAAAAAACTTTTCCATCTTTGGCTAGTAATACTTGTGCGCCTGGCATTGCACCTGCTTCTATGGCATAATTTACGATACTATCTATTTTGCGTATTCTTTTTTGTTGTATTCCCATCTCATCAGGGGTCACGTACTGTAATCGAGTAGGAAGATAGGCTTTTTTACCACTTCCTTCTTTCAGTACACGAGGAATAGTTACGGGTAATTTTCCTGTAGCAGCTATGCCGCCAAATATCGCTTCTGCACTATACTGCTGGGTATATTGGTTATCTTCGTACGACATTACTACGGTATTAATTGCGGCTATATTTGTCAAGTTTTCTACACTATACGGATTACCAAAAACAGTCACTACGACAGTTTTATTAGTCGCAGTTATGGAATTAATAAAACTAATGATAGAAGCATTAAATACCGCATTTTTAGACAGTTTATTACCAGGGTTCTGTACACCAATAATGATGGTATTATAATTTTTTAGTTTTTCTTTTAGATCTGTAAAATTCCCATCTTTTGCTATTTGAAAATCCTGAATAGGGGCATATTTATCCAATGTATTTTGAAAGATATTTTTTTCTGTTGCACCAATAGCGACACTTGCGATGGTTTTTTTATCTAAACTATGTAGTGGTAATGTATTATCGGGGTCATGGGCTATAGTAATGGCTGCTTTATACAGTTTTTTATTCATGAAATCCGTAGCGATATTTATATCTTTGGTAAGTCTATTTTTATTCACTTCTTTCATGCTATGCAAGCCTAACCAATATTTGGTATGCAATATTTTTCTACAACGGGCATCTATTTCTAGTTGGGTGATACTTTTACTAGCGATAGCTTCATGAAAGGCATCGAAAGCTTTGCCTACATTTTCAGAAAACAATAATACATCGTTCCCTGCTTTGAAAGCCATCAAATCTACTTCACCAGGTTGGTAGTATTTTGCTACTCCTTTCATATTCAAGGCATCGGTGAATATTAATCCTTTGAATTTCATTTCGTCTTTGAGTAGTTTTTGTACTACTTTGGGCGATAGGGTAGTAGCCTGATTCGGCGTATTGTCCAACGCTGGTACGGATAAATGGGCTATCATCATACTTCCTACTCCTGCTTTTATCAATTGATGGAAAGGGTATAATTCCAAACTATCTAATCGTCTTCTGCTATGTAATATACGAGGTAGGTCGTGGTGCGAATCTGTATCCGTATCGCCATGCCCTGGAAAGTGCTTCCCACAGGCTAGTATATGTTCTTCTTGCATGCCTCTTGTATACGCTATTCCTTTGCGAGCTACGTTGTATTTATTCTCCCCAAAAGATCGCATATTAATCACTGGATTAGCAGGGTTATTATTTACATCTATATCTGGTGCAAAATTAATATGTACGCCTAGTCGCTTGCATTGCTTGCCTATTACTCGTCCCATTTCATAGATTAATGTATCGTTTTGGATAGCTCCTAGGGTCATTTGTTTAGGAAAAGGCTGTACACTATCTAGTCGCATAGCAAGCCCCCATTCTCCGTCAATGGAAAGCATCAAAGGTATTTTACTTACTGATTGATAATAATTTGTATGTGCTGCTTCTTTTAATGGATTTCCTTGCATAAAAATCAAGCCACCTAATCCATATTTTTTTATTTGAGAAGCTATTTCTTGTTGGTGTGTTTCGTCACGGTTGGAGTAAGCCGCTATCATGAACAGCTGTCCTAATCGCTCGTCAGGGGTCATTGTTTTTAGTAACGAATCCGCCCATTTATCTGCTTTGGGGTTATCCCAAAGTTCTTTACTAGAAACGGGTGGTACATAATTTGCTAGCTCCAAAGAATCTATGTTAAGTGGTGCTTTGGGTGTGCCTATACTATAATTAAACGGTGTATTAGCTTGATTAGCTACTGCTTGTTTGTTGCAAGAACTGTATACGGAAAGGCAAGTAACTAAAAATAATGGAGCAATAAAAGCTAGTTTGAACGTATTTTTCATGGTTTATACCGCATAAATATCGGAGATATGTAAAAATTGAATAGGGTGGTTTTGTTTTTTGGCATACGATTCCAAGTGCAATACGCATGAATAATCCGCAGATACTACAATATCAATTCCTAATGCTACCCATTGTTCTACTTTTTGCTCTGCCATAGCTACGGATATGGAAGAGAATTTCATGGAAAACATGCCACCAAATCCGCAACATTCTTCACAGGAAGGGTTTTTTTCCCAAGTAAGTTTGCTAGCAGTTAGTAGTTTTTCAATGTTTTGTTTTTGTTTTAATTCTCTTAAAGAAGAACAAGATTGATGGTAGAGTAGTTTGCCTTGTAGTGGAGCGATGGGTAATTTTCGATAGTCTAAATTATTTACCATAA